>NZ_JAELUI010000236.1 GCF_016429285.1 Ralstonia sp. ASV6 | reverse complement strand
GGAATCGATGTACTTCGATCGCGCGGCAAACGATTGGAGCCGGCATCACCAGGTGCCGCTTGCGCTCGTCACCGATTTCGCGGCGCGCGCGGGCTTCTCCATTAAGCACCGCCTGCCCTGGGGCGCGCCCGTCTTTGCCGGTCAATGGGCAGGCCGGCCGATGCGCATTGCCGCCTATACCGAACCGAGCCTGTACTGGGAACGCACACACGGCATTGCCCGAAGTTGGAACGTGATGGCGGATGGCCGCTGCTATGCATCACTGGAAGACCGCGCAAGCGAGCTCACCCTGGGGGACCCGACATGAACTTCGCAGCGTTCAAGCTGTGGCGCGAGGCCTGCCTTCGCACGATGCCCAACGTGGTGGATTGTGCAGAGACGAATCTGTACAGCGCGCTCGCCCCGCTGCAACCGCGTCTCGATGCTTCAGAGGCACGCCCGCGGGTGCATCGTTGCGATCTCGCGCGGGCGTGGCTTCAACGATATGGCTTCGATGCCGGCCGTTCGCGCCAGGCGCTCGTGTGCCGAGGGGTGCGGCACGCACTGCAATTGATCTTCAGGAGGCTGTCTGCAGAGGGTGCTCGCCTGTGGCTGCCGAGTGATGTCTACCCCGTTTACCAATCGCTCGCGCAGTCGGCTGGGATCGCGCCGCAGACGTTCCCGACATTGCCCTCGCCCAGCTTTCCTATGGCTGGGGGTACCGACGGCCCCGAGTTCCTCCTCATCGCGAACCCGCTCAAGCCGCTGGGGCGGTTCCTGAGCGATGAGGAATGTGCTGCGCTGGTGACGTGGGTTAACGCGGCACCCGGCCGCCGCCTGCTGATTGACTGCGTCTATGACCTGGGGGCGCCGTTTCACCCAACAACGATGCAGTTGCTGCAGACCGAGCGCGCGATCCTGCTCCACTCGACAACCAAGGGCTGGCTTACGCCGCAGACGTTCGGCGTGGCACTGGTGGGCGAGGCCTGCGCTGGATTCGAATCCGACTTCCGGGAGGATCCTCCGTCCGCAATGCAGCTGCAGCTCGCGCACCATTTTCTTTCGGTGGAAGCCGAGTGCCCCACGCGTGTGGTCGACGCGCTTCAGGCGCGCGCCAGCAGACTTGCCGAGCGACTGCCCGAGGCCATTCGCGATGCAGGCCGGGTTGGGTCCACAGACTGCGCGCCTGGCTGCTACCTCTTTCCGGTACCACTCAGTGCGGAGCAGCTCCTGCACACGCACGGCCTGCTTGCCATCCCTGCAAGCGCATTCGGTGCCGAAGGCTGGAACGGCAGCATCCTGACCAGTTTGTCCGATCGCTTTGCTCAACAACACCATGCATCGACCTGACATGACGCCACTTGCCGACATGGCGGTCTACGAAGACGCCGACTTTTACGACCGGGAATTCGCCAACCGGGCACATGACGCCAGCTTCTTCATCGAGCAGGCCAAGCAAGCCGATGGTCCCGTACTGGAAGTGGCTTGCGGCACCGGCCGTATCACACTGCCCATTGCGCGAGCCGGCGTCGACATCACGGGGCTGGACGTCATGCGTTCCATGCTGGATCGGGCACGCCAGAAATCGCAGGCCGAAGGGCTTGATGTCACCTGGCTTGAGCAGGACTGTCGGGCGATCCATTCAGAACGGCGCTTCTCGCTGGTTTTCTCAGCCACCAACGCCATGCAGCATCTGCACGATCTGGATTCGGTCAACGCTTTTCTGGGTTCTGCAAAGCGCGTGCTGGCGCCCGGCGGCACGTTGATCCTCGATGTGTTCAATCCGGACATCCGCAAGCTCGCCCGTCCGGCCGATGCCCGCTACCTGCACAAGTCGATGATCGATACCGAAGGACAGGACATTCGCGTTGAAGCGACTTCGCACTACGACACCGCAAGCCAGATCCTGAGATTCGAGCTCGATTACCTGCGTGAAGGCAAATGCGTCAGAACCAAGCGCGTCAGCATGCGATGTTTCTTTCCGGAGGAACTGCTGGCACTTTGTCGGTTCAACGGGTTCGACGTCGTACGGCGGCTGGGGGACTACGACGCATCTGCGTTCATGCCGCACTCGCCCAAGCAGATTCTGTTCTGTCGGGCAGCCTGACATACGCCGGTCAGCAGAGCCTGCCTAGTGCGGAATGTGGCCAGGAGCAGAAGATCGAGGTGATCTTCTGCTCCTGATCCGGCAAGGCCGTCTTCTGCTTAAACCGGCGTTTCCTGCGCACCAATCGTCAGCAGTAGCTCGTCGAGTCGCTCAAGGGTGGAGGTCATGCCGTCCTTCAACCCCATGTCGATAACCTTCTGCACATCTTCCGGCGAGTTGTAGACCACAACGGTCGTCACGAGTGTCCGTTCCTTTGCATCGGTGAAGGTGACATCCCACCGCGCCCTGGGCATGTCGGGATTCACAACGCCGGTCTCGTCGCTGAAGCCGTCCAGGGCCGTGTAGCCGTCGATCGGGCTGATGGATTGATAATCCAGGCGGCTCCAGAACGTCTGGCCGTCAGGGGTGGTCATGCCGTAGTGCCAGTAGCCTCCAGCCTTGAACTCCATGTGCTTTGTCTTGGTGGTCAGGGGCTTGGGTGCAAACCATCGATCGAGCAGTTCAGACTTCGTGTGGCAATCCCACACGAGTTGGCGTTTCGCCGCGAACGCCTTCTTCACGATGATGCTGCTCTTTTCCTTGTCGACGAGGAAATCAAACTGCAGTTCAGCTTTCACCATCTTCTCCTTTCAGTTCTTCTAAGAGGTTGTCCAGATTGCGATACCGGCTTGCCCAGGTCGCGCGCTGGTCTGCAAACCAGCGCTCGGCGGCATCCAGCTTCTCTTGTTCAAGCACGCACGTCCGGATTCGGCCGCTCTTGCTGGAACGGATCAACCCGGTCATTTCCAGTACCCGCACGTGCTTCATGAACGACGGCAGAGCCATGTCGAATGGCTCCGCCAGTTCACTCACCGTTGCGGGCCCGCTACCGAGCCGATGAACAACAGCCCTGCGCGTCGGGTCTGCAAGCGCATGAAAGATCGCGTCTAGCGCAACTGCATTGTTATCCATTTGGCTAACTATACTCTCGATGATTTCTCACTGCAACCAAGATGACCGCGAACGACAGCCGGCCCGACTGCGTCATACGCCAAGCCGTTTGTGTGACTAACGCATCGTGCGGCGGCTGCCTACACTGAGTCATCCTGACCGCGCCCCAAAGGCACCCCGTGACACAGAAGCCTCGCATTCCCGTCTGGCTGATTGCTGCAACGGCATTCACCACCCTCATTGGCCTGAATCTCTCTGCCGACTACGTCCTCAGCAGCTTCCCCAGCCTGGAAGCGGTCTGCACGCAAAACTGTGCCATGGTCGGCAATCGTGGCGTGATGGAGAACGTCCATGCCAGGGAGCAACGGGGCCCGCAGGTATGTCGCTGGAGGTGAGCCCGAACGGGCAGCTTACTGAGAAGGAGTCTGTCATGCTGAAACTGCCGCGCATCCTTGCAGGGTTCCTGCTCACCGCCGTGGTTGCACTGGTTGCGGGGTGCAGCAGCCCGCCCGTGCGGCAAGCGAGTGGCCTCCAGCGCCTCTACATCCTCAATTGCGGGGAAGGTGTTGCGGGTGACATCTCACGCTGGTCGCCCGGTGTGAATGTCGGCCAATCGATGCCGTTTGCCGACAACTGCTACCTGATCCAGCACGCACAGGGCTGGCTGCTGTGGGACACGGGCGTCGACGATGCCATCGCCGCCATGCCCGACGGGCTGGCCCCGGCCGATCCGAAGGCAACCTACTGGCGCCGGCCCAAAACGCTGGCGAGCCAGCTGGCGCAGATCGGTGTGTCGCCCGACGACATCAAGTATGTTGCCGTCTCGCACAGCCACCCAGACCACATTGGCAATGTCGAGCTGTTCCCGCGCGCGATGCTGCTGGTGCAGAAAGCGGAGTACGAGTGGCCCGGCGCCAACAATGCGCCGCGCTTCAAGCCCGGCCACCCAGTCACGGAACTTGAAGGCGACAGAGACGTATTCGGTGACGGCAGCGTCACGATTCTTTCGACACCTGGTCACACGCCGGGTCATCAGTCGCTGCTGGTGCGGCTGCCGAAAACAGGCGCGATCGTGCTGTCTGGCGACGCCGTCCACTTCAGGAGCAACTGGGACAACCGCCGCGTGCCCGCCCTGAACTTCGACAAAGACAAGACGCTGGCCTCCATGCAGCGCATCGCCGATCTGCTGGCCAAGGAACACGCGCAACTTTGGATCAATCACGACAAGGCGCAACGCGATACGTTGAAGATGTCCCCCGCCTACTACGAGTAGGCCTGCAACCGACATACACCCGCTGCGCGAGTGTGCGACATTGGCCGTCCCGACAGCGGCATGCGCCCCATCCCGCAGCACCCGGCTCTGTGATGTGGTTGATGGAAGTGGGTCAGAGCCAGCACACGCCATGCCCGATTCTTCAGGAGACATCCATGCCCAGCAAGAACACGGTCTGTCTATGGTTCAACAACGATGCGGTGGATGCTGCCAACTTCTATGCGCGGACGTTTCCCGACAGCGCGGTGCAGGCCATCTACCGCGCGCCGGGCGACTACCCTGCGGGCAAGCAGGGCAACGTGCTGACGGTGGAGTTCACCGTGGCCGGCATTCCCTGCCTGGGGCTGAACGGCGGCCCGGCCTTCCAGCACAGCGAGGCCTTCTCTTTTCAGATCGCAACGGACGACCAGGCTGAAACCGACCGTCTGTGGAATGCGATCGTCAGCAACGGCGGCCAGGAAAGCGCGTGCGGCTGGTGCAAAGACCGCTGGGGCATCTCATGGCAGATCACCCCACGCGTGCTCAGTGAGGCGATCTGCGATCCAGACCCAGCAGCGGCCAAGCGCGCCTTCGACGCGATGATGACGATGCACAAGATCGACATCGCCGCGATCGAAGCGGCACGGCGGGGCTAGAGCGCCACCTCAAACGACACGTGGACTGGGCGGCTGGATCACGATACCAGCGCCCGCTCCAACACCCTGGCCACGTGGATGGCCTCTGCCTGTGCACCATCCTTGATCTGATGCCGGCAACTCGTGCCATCTGCCACGACGATCGCCCCCGCCGCACGCTCGCGCACCGCCGGCAGTAGTGACAGTTCCGCCATCGCCTGCGAGGCGGCATAGTGC
>NZ_JAELUI010000235.1 GCF_016429285.1 Ralstonia sp. ASV6 | reverse complement strand
TTTCTCGGCCATTTCCAGCCCGGGGCGCACGTCGGGGTCTGCCATTTCGAGCGGGAGCAGGAACGTCATCGCCAACATCGACCCCGGCGCCAGCGTCGCCACTTCGCGCAGCGTGGCAGCATTCGCCTCTTTGGTGAGATACATGCTCACACCCGTGGACACCACGACGGCTGGCTTGTTCGCATCAAAGCCCGCTGCCGCAAGACCCGCCTGCCAGGACCCGCCCGCTTCGAAATCAACCGGCACAAAGCGCAGCCAATCGGGCACGCCAAAGCCAAGTTCGATCAGGCGCTGGCGTTTCCATGCCTGCGGGTTGGGCTGGTCAACCTCGAACACCTTGAGGTGCGACGCAACGTCCGGCCTGCGTTGCGCAAAGCTGTCGAGCCCCGCCCCGAGGATGACGTACTGGCTCAGCCCCCGCGCCGCCTGCTCCACGACCAGGTCTTCAATGAAGCGTGCACGCGCCACGATGGAGGCGCGAAAGGGGCGCGTGAACTGCGGATGCATGTCGCCGCGCTGCTGCCAGCCGGGCTCGGGCGCGAGCAGCTTCAAGCCGACGTTGTCTTCCAGCACATGCGGTGGCGCGTCGACTTCAACATGCAGGGCACGCCACAAGGCGACGCGTGCTGCGGTGCTGTCAGGTGCCAGATCCTGCATGTTGTGCGTGCTCATGAATGCCTCCTCGGTTGCGTATCAGGTGACCGGTTGAAACTCGGGAAACACGGCAACGGCTTGCACAGGCTGTTTGGTCATGCAGACCTCGAACAGGCGGCTGCTCAACCAACCCGCCAGCCATGCCTGCAGCGCGGGCATGGGCCGCGCTGCAAACCAATCCGGCTCCACCGCCGCAAATTGCCGCACGAACGGAAAGATCGCCAGATCCGTCGCACACGGCGTTGCGCCGCCAAGATACCGCTGTGCCTGTAGCCTTGTTTCGAGTGGGGTCAGCTGTGTGGTCACCGCCTGCGCGCGCACGGCCTCGCGCGATTGCCCATCTTCCGGATAGCGGTCGGGGTATTTGTAGCGGTCGAGCAGGCGTTTGAAGTCGCCATCGTTGGTGCGCAGCAGGTTCAGGTTGTCGTCAGTCTGGGCGCGGCTCCACCAGCCTTGGGGGTCGGGCGATTCGAGCGCCCAGCGCATGATGTCCAGGCTCTCTTCCAGCACGCCGCCATCGGGCAGATGCAGCACCGGCACCGTCCCCTTGGGCGACAGCGCGAGCAGCGCGGCGGGTTTGTCGCGCATCACGATTTCAAACGTCTGGAAGCGCCGGTTGGCCTGCAGCATCGCCAGGCGCGCACGCATGGCGTACGGGCAGCGGCGGTAGCTGTAGAGCAAGGGCAGGGCGTGGTCGGTGGACATAGGGGCAAGCAAGAGGCGTTGATGCTGAGCGCGCTAGGGTAACGGGTTTGTCGTGGTCGACACGTTTTACGCGGCCAGTCGTGACCGGTCCGAGCGTCCACCACGCCGCACGGATTGCGGAGGTTGCCCGAACACACGGATGAACGCACGCCGCATGCGCTCCGGATCGGCAAAGCCAACGGCGCGGGCCACTTGTTCCAGGGATTCATCACCAGATTCCACGCGAGGGCGGGCGGCTTCCGCACGCAGTCTCTCGACAGCTTTGGCGGGCGTCTGGCCGGTCTCGGCCGCGAAGGCGCGATCGAACTGCCGGCGGCTCAGGTGCGCCACTTCCGCCAGGCGATCCACATCGAGCGCTTCGTGCAGGTGCTCGCGCGCATAGCTCAACGCACGTGCGATGCGGCTCGATGCCGGGTCCAGCTCCAGCAGCGCTGAAAACTGGGACTGCCCACCCGGCCGCCGGTGATACACCACCAGTTCACGAGCCACCGCGCGGGAAACATCAACGCCCAGGTCTTCTTCGATGAGCGCGAGCGCCAGGTCAATGCCCGACGAGATGCCGGCAGATGTCCACACCGGACCGTCGTGGATGAAGATGTGATCGCTTTGCACCTGAACGTGCGGATAGCGCCGCTGCAACTGCGCGGCCATGCGCCAGTGCGTGGTGGCGCGGCGGCCGTCGAGCAACCCTGCGGCAGCCAGGGCAAACGCGCCGGAGCACACACTCGTCATACGCCGCGAATGCTGCGCGGCTTCCTGCACGAAGGCGATCAGTGTGGCGGAAAACGTGTCCTCACGCGGGCCGTTGCCGCCCGAAATGACGAGCGTGTCGAAGGCCGGGTCGTCCAGCTTCTGCGTCTGCATGACCAGGCCTGGCGCGCTCTGCACCTGTGCGCCGTTTTCGGATAGCACGTCAATCCGGTAGGCCGGCTGGGGCGCCAGGCGGTTGGCCACGTCAAAGGCCGTCAGCGGGCCTGTGAAATCGAGCAGGCTGCAGCCCGGAAACACCAGAAAGCCGATTCTGCGCATGATGTCTTGAAATGAGGGAATAACGTCATTTAGGCCTGATCTTCCTCCGCCAGACTGCACCTGTCAAATGCACTGCTGGAGAGTCGATCATGACTGCCGTCGCACTTTCGCACGCTGGTTTCGCCCACGCTTCACGCCATCACCGCTGGAAGGTGCTGGGAGTGGGCGTGGCCGCCAATGCCAGTTTTTCTGCCGCGTTTTCGGGCATCCCGACCACGGCGGTGTTCATCCGCTCGGCTTACCACCTGGGCAATGCCGAGCTGGGCATCGCGCTTGGGCTGCTGGGGTTGGGCATCGCCATCAGTGAGCTGCCGTGGGGCCTGCTGACCGACCGCTGGGGCGACCGTGCCGTCCTGCTGGCGGGCCTTGGGGCGACGGCGCTGGCGCTGCTGGTGATGGCGTGCTTCGTGGCGCCCATGCATGGCAGCGTGCCGCCGCTGACGTGGCTGGCGGCCGGCATGCTGAGCGTGGGTCTGCTGGGTGGCAGCGTGAATGGGTCCAGCGGCCGTGCGGTCATGGGCTGGTTCCGTGAGGGCGAGCGCGGCCTTGCCATGAGCATCCGTCAGACCGCTGTGCCGCTGGGCGGCGGCATTGGGGCGCTGGTGTTGCCGAGCCTGGCTGCACACGCCGGGTTTGCCGTGGTGTATGGCGTGCTGGCGGCGGCCTGCATGTTGACGGCGGTGTTGACGTGGTTGTGGGTGCACGAGGCGCCGGACGTCGTGACCACCATCGCCAAGACCGCCGCCGACGCCGGACGTGGCCCACTCCGCGATCCGATGCTCTGGCGCATGGCGCTGGCCATCGGCCTGCTCTGCGTGCCGCAAGGTGCGGTTGTTGCCTTCGCGACCGTTTTCCTGCGTGACTTTGCGCACGCTAACGTGCTGACGCTCAGCCTGACGATGGCTGCGGTGCAGGGCGGTGCAGCAGTCATGCGCGTGTGGAGCGGCCGCTGGACGGATCGCCACGGCAATCGCCGCGCTTACCTGCTGGCCTGTGCCCGGCTGAGTGTGGTGTTGTTTGTCGTGTTGGCTGGCGTCGCCTGGGCGACGGCTGCGCTGCCGATCGATCTGTCGATCATGCGTGCGGCACTGGTGGCGGCCATCGTCGTTGCCGGCATCAGCGTGTCGGCATGGCATGGGGTGGGTTTTACCGAGATGGCGACGATGGCTGGCGTGCAGCGCGCCGGCACGGCATTGGGCCTGGGCAATACTGGCGCCTTTACCGCGCTCGGGGTGACGTCGCTGTGCCTGCCGCATGTCCTGGCGTGGTCGTCGTGGCCAGTGGTGTGGCTGGTGACGGCGGGCAGTGCGCTGATTGCGTTGCGCGTGCTGCCGGCGGTACAGAAGTAGGCTCTAGCGCGGCGCCAGTCCCCTTCGTTTCTTCCTATAGTGAGCCGCAGGTCGCCCTGGCCTGGATATGGCGGCCACTGCACAACGAGACGAGGGGGCCATCATGGCAGGCTTGAGCGTCATTCAGCACGTGGTCGTGCTGATGCTGGAGAACCGGTCATTCGACAACCTGTTCGGCACGCTCTACCCCAAGAGCGCCGAGTTTGACGGGCTCTCCGGCACCGAGACCAACCCCGACGGCAGCGGTGAACCCATCCGCGTGTGGACCACGCCGGCGCCACCCAACGTGATGACGCTGCCCAGCCCCGACCCGGGCGAGCTGTTCACCGACATCAACCAGCAACTCTTTGGCGCGCAGACTCCGCTGGGGCAGACGCCCACCATGCAGGGTTTCACCACCAACTACGCCAAGAACGGCGGTGACCCGCGCGACATCATGCATTTCTTCACGTCGGACCAGGTGCCGGCACTGTCCACGCTGGCACGCAACTACGCCGTGAGTGACGCGTGGTTTGCCGCCGCGCCGTGCCAGACGTGGCCCAACCGCTTCTTCGTGCACACCGGCACGGCGCACGGTTATCCGAACAACTCGCCGGTGCACTTTCCGTATCTGATGCCGACGCTGTTCAACGCGCTTGACGGCGTCGTGCCGGACGATTGGGCCGTCTATTACCACGACTTTGCGCAGTCGCTCACGCTCACGCGCTTGTGGATGCATCTAGACCACTTCCACCTGTTCGACGATTTTCTGGACGATGCCTCCAACGGCAGGCTGCCCTCTTACAGCTTTATCGAGCCGCGCTACTTTGCCGATCTCGATTGGCCGAATGACATGCACCCGCCGCACGATGTCGGCTATGGCGACGCGCTGGTCGCGCAAGTGTACAACGCGCTGTGCACCTCGCCGCAGTGGCACCAGATCCTGCTGATCGTCACCTTTGACGAACATGGCGGCTGCTACGACCACGTGCCGCCGCCGTCTGCCGTGCCGCCCAGCCCGCCGCAGCCGGGGCAGCTCTTCGCGTTTGACCGGCTGGGTGTGCGCGTGCCGGCGGTGGTGGTGTCGCCGTGGATTCCCAGGGGCACCGTCTTTCGCTCGACTGTGGCGCAGCCGTACGACCACACCGCCATCATCAAGACGCTGCGCAACCGCTACAACATCCAGACACCGCTCACCGCCCGCGATGCGAGCGCGCCGGACCTCGCTCAAGTGCTGGAGTTGACCGCACCGGATGACAACCGGGACCCGATCGTCGCCCGCACCATGGTTGCTGACCCAGTCGGCCTGCAGGCCGCGCGCAATGCACCACTCAACGATTTCCAGTGGGCCATGCACGAATCGGCAGCGATGTTGGCGCCGCTGGGCACGGGCATCAGCATTGATGATCACGTGCGCAATCTGTCGACCGATCAGCAACCACCCGTGCCGGCTGCCCAGAATGCTCAGCAGGCGGCGCAGCACATCAAGGACGTGTTAGCGTCGATGGATTTGCCGTATGCAGGTCAATGAGCATGAACACACCGTTGCAGCATCGCCCCACGCTGATCCGCGCCTTTGAACCCGGCGACGAGCTCGCCCTGCACGCCA
>NZ_JAELUI010000234.1 GCF_016429285.1 Ralstonia sp. ASV6 | reverse complement strand
GTGCAAGACGGCTGGCAAGCTGTCGGGCGCAGCGAAGGCGGCGCTGCGCAGACACCCTTGCGCGGCAGCGCGTGATGAAGGTCTTCACGGCTTGCCGCCAGGCAAGCCGTGCGCTATTTGAGATACCGCCAGATCCAGAATGCGTTGATCACAAACGCAATCAGGCAGATGGTGACCGCCAGCCAGAAGAAGGGTTTTGATGGGTCCGCGAGAGGTAGGACAAGTAGCGGAAGCAGCAAGCCAATCCACGCTTGGATGCGCAAGCGCTTGATGCGCCTCGCGCGCGCGATCGTCAGAAGGCGAAGTTTCCTGTGTCATCACATCGGGCCTGTTGTCGGCCGCGCCGCTGTTTCATCCATCTTAGCCTTCCTGATCACGGCCAGAACTCGAACAGGCCTGCAGCGAAATCGCTGCGCAGCTGTCGCTCCGTGGAGTATGCGTAGCCCGACAGCCCCGGCGCCTCCAGGCAGCACTCAGCCAGGTAGGCGTCGAACTGATCGGGGAGAAACCAGTCTGTGGTCCCGCTCTCGAAGATGATGCCGTAACGCTCGCCGACGCGGAGATCCTCAACGGCAAAGACGATCCCACGGCACCCCTCCTCGACATCTTCACCCAACGCTTTGAGTGCTGCCACGATTGACCCTGTCGTCAGGTAGCCGCGATATCGGTACCCTCCCGAGCCGACCTGCTGCGCAACCACTGGCTCGTTAACCTCATCCACAGCGCGTCGACGAGTCCCGGGCCTCGGGCCACGCTTTCGAGCCGCCGGCTGCTGCGCGATCAACTCTTCAGCCGACGTTTGCCGACGTTCCATCGCGCGAGCCAGCTCCTCATAGGGTGGCAGGCCGGCAAAGGCGTCATTCCACAGCGGCGGCCGCTGCTGATCATTGATCTGCCGGCTGAGATATACGGGGGACACGTGCCAGTGCGCCGCGAGCGCGCGGCCGCTCCAGCCCTTCTCGCGCAAGATGGCGCGAATTTGCTCCGGGGTGTATCTCAAGTCCATGGATGAGCGCCACAAATAAAACTATGGTTTTATTTTAGCACCGACGTAGGCTGACGGTGGCAACAAAAAAGCCCGCTTTCGCGGGCTTTTCGGATGGGCGTCTGCCAATCAGTTTGCTACGAGGCGCAGCTGGTGCACCCCAAATCCTTCCTGGCGCTCCGCGGCTTCGGCAGCTGCGGCCTCATTGGCGCGCTCTTGCGCCTTCGCGTACATCAGCTCGACGAGATCGTCCGGCAGGAAGCCAAACTCCCGGGCGGCAGCCTGCACATCGCGCCACGCATATTTCGCGCGGCGCTCGCCCGACAGCGCATCGAACTGCACCGCATGGAAGACCTTATGGCGGATCATTTCTCGCGCTTCCTTGAACTCGGCTGGAGTGATAGTGAACCGCGTCTCGCACGGCACGCCGATGGAGTGCTGGAGTGTGGCCAGCATATCGGCGGGCGCCTCGGGCAGGGCAATACGGAAATTGTTGGTGCGATCGTGCAGGAGCACCATGCGCTGCACAGGCGCTGCGCGGCGAAACCACCCGCTCTTGGCTGCCGGCGTGGTGATTTCGACCACCAACAGGTTGTCCGAGCACAGCTCAGACAGCAAAGACAACACCGCTTCTTGCCAACGTGTCACGGCTGCCTTGCTGTCGCCGCGGGCGCACCACTCGATAACGCCCTCACTGCGCAGTGTCGAAAAGGAGCGATTGATGGCCAAGAGGTCGATCAAGTTCTTGAACGTCCTCTGGGAAATCATCTTGTTGTGCTCTTTCCCGTCTTCCGTGTCCCCAGTGAACAGGGTGTCATAGGACGCAGCCGGGATGGCCGTGCGGTCTTTGACGTCCGAGGCAGACAGGCCCCGCGCGATCTGGATGTTCTGCAGTTGCCGCCGCGACAAAGACTTGTTGTTCTCGGACATTTCACCACCTCACAGGACAAAGTTGTCGTTTTGGAATCGAAAAAAGTTATGTTTTTGTTCTGCTGTGTATAATAGCAAGCCAGTTGCCTCTTTGCATCTGTTTCGAAACGATTCCATGACCACCTCCAGCCACGACATCGTCGAGGTCGACGGCGTTCAGCACCCGCTTAGCCGCGAGGAGCATGAAGCGCTGATCGCCCAGACAGCCCACGAAATGGGCTGTTCGCGTGACGAAGCGTGGGAGCAAGTCAAAGTGCACGTCGCCGCGCTACTGGCCGACAAGCCTGGCCGCAAAGGCCGCAGCAAAGCGCCCGCCGATCCCGAACCGTCGACCGCACTCGTGGTCAGCCGTCCGAAGGCATCCAACAGTGTCGCGGAGCCACCGTATCTGGATGTCGTCGAAGGCGGGCGATACATTCTTCACTTGAACGGCTCACCCTTGAGCAGTGCCGCCTCGCTCCTCCCGGACGAAATTGCGGATCTGTGCAGCGGCTCGATCGTTGAAGCGATCCACAAAGGGTTGATCACGCTACCCAGCGAGCACGAGGATGTGGCGCTGTTGCGAGCGGCAGCACCGAAAGTCTTTGGTCTGGGACCCATCACCCCAGCCCGCCAGGCCGCAATCGCGGCCATCCAGCAAAAGCAGTACAAGTTTCCGTTCCATGAGTCCAACACGCGGATCATGCCGACGGACTTGAACAAGACGTCGCTCTTTCACGTCGCCAGCAACAACACGCCGCGCCGGTACTGCCGGGACGAACCGCTGGGTCGCATAGGCGACAGCGTTTTCGTGACATACCGCGGCGAGGAGCTGCGGCACGATGACGAGCTGGTCTTCATGCAGCTTCTTCACATGGCCCGTGGGAGATACCCGAACGAGGTCATATCCGTGCGCAACGTGCCCTTCTTCAGGGGCTCACGTGGCATCTCCAAACGTGTGTTGAGCTCCAACGACACAAACAGCGTTGAAGAGTCGCTCAGCCGCATGCGCGGCGCCTACTTGACGGTCCAAACGCGGTCTTGCGCCTTCACCGTCAACCTCATTGCGGACAAGGGGCGGGTGGATTCCGACACACTCATCGGGATCGACCCTGTGATGGTGATCCTGTACCAGAGCTTCACGGCGATGGATACTGACCACCTCTTCCAGACCACCGGCATCGCCCGCCAGCTGCTGAAGTTCATCTGCACCATCCCATACGCACAGACCTACCCCATCAAGGTCCTGAGTCTGTTCGAACTGTGCTACGGCACCCTGGAGGCGCTGGAGCGCCACTACCGCGAAAAGAACCCAGAGAAGACGGACCCTAAAGTACGCATTGCCATGAGCAAGAAGGTGTCCGACTTCCGCCGTAAGAATCTGCCCGCCGCCCTCGACTCGCTGAAGAGTGTCGGGGCGATTGTCGGTTACGAAATCGACGAGGATGACGAGAAGGTTGTCATTTTCCGCGATCCAGCCACAGTCAGTGGCCCGCTTACCGCGGTACCGCAGGCATGAATCGACGCCAATTTACGACTGCGGTCGCACTGGGCGGCTGTAGCGCGGTTGTGCCCAGCCTTGCACTGGCCAGACAGGATGAGATCGTGTTGCCTGGCTCCCTGGGCTGGCTTCCGATTCCGCCTGCGGCATCTGCAACCGACGAGGATTTCTGGGTCCGAGATCGACAGCTGTGGGTCCGGCGCCAGGATACCGGGGAGGCCTACAAGCTCGTGTATTGGTCTGGTGGACGAATCGTCATCGACAACTACATCCGCCTTTGCTACCTCTTTCGGGACGCTCATGTTGATCAGACGATGACCATGAGCCTGGATCTGCTGGACTTGCTGTTTGGCCTGCAGCGTTGGGCCTACCTCATCAACGGCAGGCTGATTCCGATCGAACTGACGTGTGGGTACCGCTCCGACTACACGAACGCGCACACCGAGGGCGCCGTTCTGGGCAGCGAGCACACAAAAGCGACCGCGGCAGACATCAAGATTGCCGGCATCGCCCCGGACGTGGTCGGCATGATGGCGAAGTTTTTCCGAGTTGGCGGCGTTGGCGTCTACTCGACTTTCACGCACGTCGATGGCGGCCGGATTCGCCAGTGGGTCGGCCACCCTATTTCGCAGCGCAGGCGCCTGCGACAGAGCTAAGTTGCTAGCCGGCATCCGACGGAACGGATGCCAGCACCCCTTAACCGCCCCACCCTGGGCGGTTCTTTTTGGCGCAAATATTTGCTGAATTTTGCGCTCACCACATTCAGTTGCCGCGATTGCAATCATAGGTGACCGCTTGAATTATTGGCGGTCCACGCCTTGTTTTGCTACCACTGGCCGACGCGCGCCGACCACAGCAGCCAGGCTGGCCAGGTGATTGAGGCCCAGGTGGGTTCGAACGCGTGGCTCCGCTGCCGGCAAGACCGATTTGTGCGCCGCCTGGGCCGCGCTAACGGAGCGCAGCTCGCTGTATCGGGCCTCCAACTCTGGAGTTGCCCGCAGGATCTTCTGGGCATTCAGAGCGCGTGCAAAGTCCCGGATCCAATGACCCGCGGCCGTGCGCAAACCAGCCTCCTCGATGTCCTGGCTTGTGAGCAGCTTTCCGTTCGTGGACACCTCGTACCGCTTGGTGCCGCCCGCGTTGTAGAAGACGCTGCCAGCAATACGCTTCTGCAGTTCAGCCAGCTCGCGGTCTTCGACAACACGGTGGGCCTTTTCCGACTCGGCTGCAGCTTTTGCTCGTGCCTGGTAGCCGAAATCGGAGTTGCTGCGCAGCAGCGCCCACAGGTAGCTGCGAGGATCTTTCGCTTGGCGGAGGAAATCCCCGGCCACCGCGACGATGTCGCCCAGGCGTTTGCCGTACTGGGTGCGAGCGATTTTCATCAATTTCCAGATGTAGTTTCGATGAAAGCCCAGGTCCAAAAGTGGCTGAACATCCTCCGGCACCGACCCTGGCTGTCTCTTTTGTAAAAGAGGGGACTGATAAAACCTATATACAGAGCGGTCTGACAGAGTGGCAGTCGGTTGGTCCGAAGAAGACTCCGTTGCTTCGCTTACAGCAGGCTCTCGTGTCTTGTTCTGCTCAGGAGCGGGGAGCGATGACGGCGCAGACACCACTGCAGGGGAGTTCACCTTTGCTGCACCGACTGGCGTGAAAAAACCCAAGGCCTCTGCGACAGTCCGGGACAGGTAGATGTAGGCCGAGCCGAACTGGCCGCCTCGTTTCTTTCGCTTCTGCTCCTCGACTGCGATAAAGCCTGCATTCACCAAATCCTCTTCAGCACGGTACCAGGTGCGTTCAGAGATGCCTGCGCGCTTTGCCAAGTATTTGCGGCGAGCGAATACAGAGCCGAGAGGGTTATCAGTGGAAACGGTTAGAGCGATGGCGGCAAGGGCCGAACGGGCTCTGCGCGGAATTGAGAGGAGGGCGAGAGCACGCTGGTGGGCGCGCAATACC
>NZ_JAELUI010000233.1 GCF_016429285.1 Ralstonia sp. ASV6 | reverse complement strand
CTGCGCCGAGCCGCTCCATGATGCGCCCCTGATGCAGCGACAGCGTGGAGCGCATCGTCTGGCGCGGGAAATGGCGTGTCCAGGTCTCTTGGGTGGCGGTGGCGTCGAGTGTGAAACGGATTGGGCCGCGCGTCGGTGTGCGTGGTGTGCGAATGCACCAGGCTAGGCCGCGTGCCATGCAGGTGGCGGGCGGTTCTGTCTCGACCTCGCCGCGCAGTGTCACCAGCCCGGCCATCCGATGAAAGGCCTGCACGGCGGGCGCAAGCTGCGCGTACTGTGTGCCGAGCACCGTTTCATAGAGCGAGGCGGTCATGCCTGCGCCTCACGCATCGTGATCGCCAGGCCATCGGTCTCGCGCGCAAAGTCGTCCAGCGTCAGCAAGCCGACGCACGGCATTGCTCCACGCTGCGGCAGTTTGCCTTCCAGGAGCCGACGGACCAGCGCTGCGGCAGCGAGTGTCGGCACGTAAGGGCCGTCGCCGCGAACGGCTAGCAGGTGCCACAGGCGCGAGTGCAAGGTGCCGTCGGCATCCCCGCCTTCGACACGCAGGTGCATGCCGCCCACATCTGAGCCCCAGTGCAGGAACCAGTCGGATACGGCTTTCAGCCAGCGCGTGTGTCGCGACCAATCGTTGACGATGCCAGCCCGCACCAGTGCGGTCAGGGCCTGTGCCTGCGTCAGTGATCGCCCGGCAATCGTCACCGTCAGCGACGCGTGGACGGACAGGCGCTCGACCAGCCGCCGCCCGAAAAAGCCGTAGCCGCCGATGACAACGACGTGCGCTGCACGCAGGGGCGCGGCCATTCAACCCGCCGTCACATGCAGCTTGGTCTGTAGTCCAGCGTCGTTGCTTGAGTGTGTATGCACCAGCGCCTTGTCAGGGTTCGCGTAGCGGTATGCGCGGCGCAGCGCCATCGCCACCTCGTGGAAGCCCGAGAGGATCAGCTTTTGCTTGTTCGGATACAGCGCGATATCGCCAGCGGCAAAGACGCCGGGCCGTGAAGTTTCATACGCGGTGGTTTCCACTGCGATGCGGCCGGCACGCATTTCCACGCCCCAGTTGGCGATCGGGCCGGGCTCGGAAACCAGTCCATACAGTGCAATCACCTCATCGCAGGGCAAGGTGACTTCGCCCTCGCGCCCGCGGACTGCGACGCCGGTGAGCGTGCCATCGGGCGTACTGTCCAGCCGCGAGAGCATGCCGAGCACGAAGTCCATCTCACCCGCAGCAACGGCGGCGCGCATCTCGGCAACGGAGGCATCGGCAGCGCGGAAGCCTTCACGCCGGTGCACGAGCGTGACGCGCGCGGCAGTCTTGCGCAGCGCCAGTGCCCAGTCGAGCGCGGAATCTCCGCCGCCGGCAATCACGACCCGCTTGCCTGCAAAGCGGGCGGTGTCGCGCACGGCGTAGTGCACGTGGCGACCTTCCAATGCCGCAGCCTCGGGCAGGGACACGCGTTGCGGGGCAAAGGCGCCATTGCCAGCCGTGATAAGCACGGCTGCACAGTCGAAGACGTCGCCGGCACTGGTGGTGACGCGGAACCGCTGGCCGTGCTCGCCTTGGATGGTTTCCACTGTTTCAGCGCGCCGGCCACACAGGATTGGGTAGTTGAACGGCGCGCACTGGGCCATCAGCCGGTCGACCAGTTCCTGCGCGGTGCAAGACACCAGCGCGGGGATGTCGTAGATCGGTTTTTCCGGATACAGCTCGGTGCACTGGCCGCCCGGGCGGTCCAGCGCATCCACCAGTACGCACGACAGCCCCAGGACGCCCGCCTGGAACGCCGCGAACAGGCCAACCGGCCCGGCACCCACCACGAGCACGTCGATGCGCTGTTCGACCGGCTGAGTGGAATTGGCGGGGAGGGTGGCTGGGGTGGTCATGGCAAAGCGAAGAGAACGAAACAATGCGGCCACTATAGCGTGCGGCGGGCCATGGGCCGCCAACACCGCCACGAGTAGTCGGGTCTTCTCGGTCTTTTCCCGATCGACGCCGAGTGGTGCGGGCGGCCCCCCGATTCCGCGTCGCAGCAGTAAAATGACGGAATGCCTAATCTTTCTACTGCCTCCACCCGCAACGCTGATCTGCACTGTCACTCCACGGTGTCGGACGGTCTGCTTGCGCCGCAAGACGTGGCTGCGCGTGCCGCTGCGCATGGTGTGACGCTGTGGGCGCTGACCGATCACGACGAAGTGGGCGGACAAGCGGCCGCGCGAGAGGCGGCCGAGTCGCTTGGCATGGCCTATCTGTCGGGCGTGGAGATTTCCGTCACCTGGGCTGGGCGCACACTGCACATCGTTGGTTTGGGCATCGACCCGGACAACGCCGAGCTGGTGCAGGGGCTGGAGCGCACACGCTCGGGCCGCTGCGCCCGCGCGGAAGACATGAGTGAGGCGCTTGCCAAGCTGGGTATCCAAGATGCCTATGAGGGCGCGCTGGGCTACGCCGGCAACCCGGACATGATCTCGCGCACCCACTTCGCGCGCTTCCTGGTCGAGCATGGCCACTGCCGCGATATTCAGGAAGTGTTCAGTCGCTACCTTGGCGAAGGCAAACCGGGCTACGTGCCGCACCGCTGGTCACGTCTGACTGAGGCAATCGGGTGGATCAAGGGCGCCGGCGGTGTCGCGGTGATGGCGCATCCGGGCCGTTACACGCTCTCGCTGGTCGAGCACAGCGCGCTGTTCGACGAATTCAAGGATCTGGGCGGTGAGGGCGTTGAAGTCATTACCGGCAGCCATACGCCCGATCAATATGCGCTGTACGCCGATGTGGCACGCCGCTATGGCTTGCTGGCCTCGCGTGGCTCGGATTTCCACGGCCCGGGCGAAGGCCGCATTGAACTGGGCGAGCTTCCGCCGCTGCCCGACAACCTGACGCCGGTGTGGAGCCGGTGGATGTCTTAACCCCATCGTCCACCTAACCCATCCCCAGCACCCCGCATGTCCCAGTTCTTCCAGATTCACCCGACCACGCCGCAAGGGCGCTTGATTCGCCAGGCGGCGGAAATCATCCGCGCGGGTGGCCTGGTCGCGCTGCCCACCGATTCCTGCTACGCATTGGCCTGCCATCTGGACGACAAGTCGGCCGTGGAGCGCCTGCGCCGCGTACGCGGCATCGACGAGAAGCAACACCTCGCGCTGATGTGCCGGGACCTTTCTGAGCTGGCCACATTTGCACGCGTCGACAACAAGCAGTACCGCGTGGTGAAGGCGGCCACGCCGGGGCCGTTCGTGTTCCTGCTCGAAGCGACCAAGGAGGTGCCACGCCGGCTCTCGCACCCGTCGCGCAAGACCATCGGCCTGCGTGTACCGGAACACGCGATTCCCCTGGCGCTGATGGCCGAACTGGGCGAGCCGCTGCTCACCTCCACGCTGCAATTGCCCGGCGACGATGCGCCGCTGAACGAGGCCGAGACCATCCGCGAGCGGCTGGAGAAGCAGCTCGAACTCGTCATCGACGGCGGGCCAGCCCCGGCCGAGCCCACCACCGTTATCGACTTGACCAGTGGCGAGCCGGAGCTTGTGCGTCTTGGGCGGGGCGATCCGGCCCGCGTTGGCCTGTAGGCACGTGCCGATGCGCTATGTGCGGCCGGCGTGCCGCCGCGCGCGCTTGCTACAATAGCCCGCCTATGGACCCCACACTGATCCAGAACATCGCGGTTTACGCGATCCCCGTCCTGTTCGCCATCACGTTGCATGAGGCGGCGCACGGCTATGTCGCCAAGCACTTTGGCGACGACACGGCCTATGTGATGGGCCGCATCAGCATCAACCCGCTGCGGCACATTGATCCCATCGGCACGATTGCGATGCCGCTGCTGCTGTATTTCGCCACCAAGGGTGCGTTCGTATTCGGCTATGCAAAGCCAGTGCCTGTGCGCTTCGGCCGCCTGCGTGATCCGCGTTGGCATGGCATGTGGGTGGCGCTGGCCGGGCCGGCCTCCAACTTTATCCAGGCGATTGTCTGGGGCGTGTTGGCGGTGCTGTTTGCCGTGGGCGGTGTGAACGAGCCATTCCTGATCGGCATGGCGCGCGCGGGCATTCTGGTCAATATGGTGATGGCAGCGTTCAACATGTTTCCACTGCCCCCGCTCGATGGCGGGCGCGTGCTGGCGGCGCTACTGCCGCCGCGGATGGCGCTGGGCCTGTCGCGCATCGAGCCGTTCGGCTTCTTTATCGTGATGGCGCTGATCATCTCCAACGTCATCACCAACGTCTGGATGCGCCCGATCATGGCGCTGCTGTTTCAACTGCTGCAGTGGATCCTGAGCCCACTGCAGATGCTGTTTTCTTAAGTCTCCCAATCCATTTCCCACATGTTTCCTGACCGCGTACTCTCCGGCATGCGTCCGACCGGTGCTCTGCACCTGGGGCACTACCACGGCGTTCTGAAAAACTGGGTCCGGCTGCAGGCCGAATACCCGTGCTTCTTCTTCGTCGCCGACTGGCACGCGCTGACCACGCACTACGAATCGCCCGAGGTGATCGAGGCGTCGGTGTGGGAAATGCTGATCGACTGGCTGGCCGCCGGCGTTGACCCGTCGCAGGCGACGCTGTTCATCCAGAGCCGTGTGCCGGAGCACGCCGAGTTGTTCCTGCTGCTGTCGATGGGCACGCCGCTGGGCTGGCTCGAACGCGTGCCGACCTACAAGGACCAGATCGAGAAGCTCAAGGAGAAGGACCTCTCCACCTACGGCTTCCTCGGTTATCCGCTGCTGCAGGCCGCCGATATCCTGATCTACCGCGCCGGCTTCGTGCCGGTGGGCGAAGACCAGGTGCCGCACGTCGAAATGACGCGCGAAGTCGCCCGCCGCTTCAACTACCTGTACGGCCGCGAGCCCGGCTTCGAAGAGAAGGCGCTGGAGGCGGCCAAGAAGCTCGGCGGCAAGCGCGCCAAGCTGTATCTCGAACTGCGTACCGCCTATCAGGAGCGCGGCGAAGACGAGGCCCTGGAACAGGCCCGCGCACTGCTGGCCGAATCGCAGAGCCTCTCGATGGGCGACCGCGAGCGCTTGTTCGGCTATCTGGAAGGCGCCCGCAAGATCATCCTGCCCGAACCGCAGGTGCTGCTGACGGAGGCATCGCGCATGCCTGGCCTCGACGGCCAGAAGATGTCCAAGTCTTACGGCAACACGATCCGTATGCGCGAGGATAAGGAAAGCGTCGAGAAAAAGGTTCGCACCATGCCGACCGACCCGGCCCGTGTGCGCCGCACTGACCCGGGCGATCCGGACAAGTGCCCGGTCTGGCAACTGCACCAGGTCTACTCTGACGCAGACACGAAGGAGTGGGTGCAGAAGGGCTGCCGCAGCGCCGGCATCGGTTGCCTGGAGTGCAAGCAGCCCGTGATCGAAGGCATCCTGCGCGAGCAGCAGCCGATGCTCGAA
>NZ_JAELUI010000232.1 GCF_016429285.1 Ralstonia sp. ASV6 | reverse complement strand
GTATAGCATCGCTCTGCGCAACGGCCAGGCGCCGCGTGATCTCGTGGCGTGGAATAACATCCCCAATGCGAATCAGATCGAAGTCGATCAATTGATACGCGTCGTACCGCCGAACGCGGATGTCAGCAGTAGCGGCGCAGTTGTTACGCCGGTCCGCCCGGGCAATACGAGCGCGCAGCCGGTTGATTCCACGTCAGCCACGTCGCTCGCGGCTACGTCTGGCGCCTCTGCCGGGGCAAGCGATAACGCAATCGCACTGGCCTGGCCAGCACGCGGCGCGCTCCTCAATCGCTTCGATGACAAGGCCAACAAGGGTATCGACATTGGTGGCAAACGTGGTGACGCCGTGGTCGCTGCAGACGACGGAAAAGTGATCCACGTTGGACCCTTGCGTGGGTACGGGAATCTTGTCATCATCAAGCACAACGACACGTTCCTGACCGCCTACGGCAACAACGACAAGGTTCTGGTCACCGAGCAATCCACGGTCAAGAAAGGGCAGAAGATCGCAGAAATGGGCAGTACCGATGCGGATCGCGTGAAGCTTCACTTTGAAGTGCGCCGCAACGGTAAGCCGGTCGATCCGATGCGCTTCTTGCCGCCTCAATAGAGGAATGCATGCCGCGCCAGAAAGCCGCTACGCCCGCCACCCCCGCCGATGACAACATCGACGCTGCAGATGGCCAAAGCACCCAGAATGGGCGCGCGGGGCGGCGTGCGCGCGGCGCGGCGCAACCTCCGGCGGAAGAGATCGAGGTTGTCGATGCGCTGATCGACGATCTGCCAGCCGCAGAGCCTGTCGACGTCAACGACGTTTCCGACAGTGCCGACGAGCCTGACGAAGACGAAGACGACGAAGAGGAATCGGAAGAGGCCGCACCGGAGGAGGATTTCCGCAAGGTGCTGCAAGCCGAGTTGGCGGCAGATACCGTCCAGCACTATCTCAATCGCATCAGCATCAAGCCGTTGCTGACGCCCGCCGAGGAGTTGCATTTCTCGACCTTGGCCAAGGCAGGCGAGTTTGCCGCGCGGCAGGTGATGATCGAGCGCAACCTGCGCCTCGTTGTCAGCATCGCAAAGGGCTATCTGAACCGCGGCGTGCCGCTGCTCGATCTGATCGAAGAGGGCAACCTTGGCCTGATGCACGCGATCGAGAAATTCGATCCGGAGCGTGGCTTCCGTTTCTCGACCTACGCTACGTGGTGGATTCGCCAAAGTATCGAGCGCGCCATCATGAACCAGGCGCGTACGGTCCGCCTGCCGGTGCACGTGATTCGCGAGCTCAATCAGGTGCTGCGTGCCAAACGCCATCTGGAAAAGAGCGGGGTGGACGGGCGCGATGCGAGCCTGGAAGACATTGCGCACCTGCTCGGCAAGACCACGGATGAAGTGCAAGACGTGCTTTCGCTCAACGAGCATACAACGTCGCTCGATACACCGTTCGATCTCGACCCGGGCACCAGCCTGCTCGATTTCCTGTCAGACGAGCATGGTGCTTCGCCGGATCAGGAAGTTGCACATCGCGAGTTGTCGCAACTGATGAAGTCGTGGCTGGCGCGCTTGTCCGACAAGCATCGCTACGTGGTCGAGCGTCGTTTCGGCCTCAACCACATCGAACCTGCCACGCTGGAAGAGCTGGCCGCCGAGATGGGCCTGACGCGTGAACGCGTGCGCCAGATCCAGCAGGAGGCGCTGGTTAAGCTCAAGCGCCATTTCGCCTCGCAGGGCGTGCGCAAGGACGCGGTGCTGTAAGGCGCTGCCGTCCAGTCGCTTCGATCCTTAATCGTCGCCACCTAGCTCCAGCAGCATCGGCTGATGGTCCGATGCCTGCGTGGCGCTGTTCACCTCTACGCGCAGCACACGCGCCTTCAACGGCTCGCTGATCAGCATGTAGTCGCACGCATAGGCTGGCTCGGTCCAGTCAGTGCGATCGTGTACGCCGAAGGTTGGCGGCTGCGGCGTCGCGCCATGTGCAATCTCCCAGGCATCGTGCAATGCCGGGTGCTGTGAAAATGGAATCGTAGCCAGGCGCTTGGGTATGGAATCAGGTTTGCAATTGAGGTCGCCGCAGATGAGCGTGGCGGTGGTTTGCGCAAGCGGCCGGAACGGGCCAGCATCTGACTCCGCGCCAAGTACGGGCGGGTGAGCCACGCGACCACAGCCTTCTGTGTGAATGGCCCGTAGCGCGTCGATCTGTGCCAGTCGCTGGGTCTCTGAGTAATACTCCAGATGTGTCGTGATGATGCGCATGACTCCGAATGCGGTCTGCACGAGCGCCTCGATGGCCATGCGCGGCATCGCCGGTGTGGCATCCGGCGGACTGGGCAGTGCGTGGCGCATGACGTAGAGCACCGGCAGGCGCGTGGCGATGGCATTGCCGAAACGCTGCACGCGCACGCCGTCGTGACGCTCAAGTGCAAAGCCGCCGATCACCGTGTATTCCGGGCCGAGCGCGTCGGCTAGCTCCCCCCACTGGTCGGCGCCCGGGTGGCCGGGCAGGTTGCCGAAGCCAGAGGTGACTTCCTGCAGGCAGAGCACATCGAAGTCGGCCATGGCGCGCGCTTCGGTGAGTTGCCGCGCGAGGCCCACGCGCCCATCCGCGCCGCGGCCCCACTGGATGTTCCACGTCAGGATGACGGTGCCCATGCTGGTCCTCCGGTGTCTTACAATGCCGCCCTTGTCCCCAATTTGTTCAGGCTCGCCCGTGTCTCAAGCTGCACCCAACGCTATGCCGTCATCTCCCGATACCGCAACTGTCGCGCCAGCCAAGGCGCCGCGTGGGCGTAGAAAACCCGAGATGCCCGTGGCTGGCCCGCTGGAGATCGTCTCGCTTGATGGCGAGGCGCGCGGCATTGGCCGTCTGGCCAACGAGGATGGCACGCCGGGCAAGGTCGTCTTCGTAGAAGGCGCGCTGCCGGGCGAACTGGTGACGTACCGCAGCCATCGCGCCAAACCGTCGTATGAGCAGGCGAGCGTGGTGAACATTCTGCGCCAGTCTGCCTCGCGCGTGACGCCGCAGTGCAAGTTCTTTGGTGTGTGCGGTGGCTGCTCGATGCAGCATCTGGATTCACGCGCGCAAGTCGCCATCAAGCAGCGTGTGCTGGAGGATGACCTATGGCACCTGGCCAAGCTGCGCCCAGATGTCGTGTTCCGGCCGATTGCCGGGCCGGATTGGGGCTATCGCTATCGTGCTCGTTTGACGGTACGCCACGTGGCAGCCAAGGGTGGCGTGCTGGTGGGCTTTCACGAGCGCAAGAGCAGCTACGTGGTCGACATGACCTCATGCGAGGTGCTGCCGCCGCATGTGTCGGCGCTGCTCGTACCGTTGCGCGGGCTGGTCGGGCGGCTCTCCATCTTCCAGCGCATGCCGCAGATTGAACTGGCCGTCGGTCAGGATGTGACGGTGCTGGTGCTGCGCAACCTTGAGCCGCTCACCTCCGCCGACGAGGCTGAACTGCGTGCATTTGCTGATCAGTACGACGTGCAGTTCTGGCTGCAGCCCAAGGGGCCCGATACGGTGTATCCGTTCTATCCGCTTGATCGCGCACTGACGTACACGCTGCCTGAATTCGGCATCACCATGCCCTTCAAGCCGACGGACTTCACGCAGGTCAATCACCAGATCAACCGTGTACTGATGTCGCGGGCGCTGAAGCTACTTGATGCGCGGCCGGGCGATCGCTTGCTCGACCTGTTCTGCGGGATCGGCAACTTTACGCTGCCGATGGCCACGCGTGCTCGCGAAGTCATGGGCATCGAGGGCAGCGAAGCGCTGACTACGCGTGCGCTCGCCAACGCTCAGCACAATAGGCTTGATGCGAAGACAACGTTCGCTTGCCGCAACCTGTTCGAAGTGACGGCTGACGATATTGCCGCGCTGGGCAAGTTTGACCGCTGGCTGATCGATCCGCCGCGCGAAGGGGCGCTGGCGGTTTCCAAGGCGCTGGCTGAGCTGGCGCAACGCGGCGGCGAGGCGGCCGATCTTCTGCCTAAACGCATTGTCTACGTTTCATGCAATCCGGCGACGCTGGCGCGCGACGCGGGCCTGCTCGTCCATGAGGCTGGCTACCGGCTGGCGGGTGCGGGCGTGGTGAACATGTTCCCGCATACGTCACACGTGGAGTCGATCGCGGTATTTGAGCGCGACTGATTCGCTATTGCGTATCTCGCAGGCAAAGAAAAACCGGCGCACCAGGCGCCGGTTTTTTTTGTCGCTGCGCTGTTTTCAGCGCGCGGCTGGGGCTTTTAGTTTCGGTTACCGCCGAAGATCCCCAGGATCGCCAGCAGGTTCGTGAAGATGTTGTAGACGTCCAGGTAGATCGCCAGGGTGGCGGTCACGTAGTTGGTCTCGCCACCGTTCACGATGCGCTGCACGTCGAACAGAATGTAGGCCGAGAAGATCGCAATCGCCAGTACCGAGATCGTCAGCATCATTGCGGGCATCTGCAGCCAGATATTGGCCACCGACGCGACGATCAGCACCAGTACGCCCATGAACAGCCACTTGCCGAGACCAGAGAAGTCACGCTTGCTAACCGTGGCCACCGTCGCCATCACACCGAAGATGATCGCCGTGCCGCCGAACGCCGTCATGATGAGCGAGGCGCCGTTCGAGAAACCCAGGATCATGCCGATCAGGCGCGACAGCATCAGCCCCATGAAGAACGTGAAGCCCAGCAACAGGGCAACGCCCACGCCGCTGTTCTTGTAGCGCTCAATGGCATAGAAGAAGCCGAAAGCTACAGCCATGAAGATGACGAAGCTCATCAACGGGCTGCCAGCCATCAGCCGGAAGCCGGTAGCGACGCCGATCCACGCACCGAGGATGGTGGGGATCATCGAAAGTGCGAGCAGCCAATAGGTATTGCGCAGCACGCGGTTGCGGACGGCCAACGCGCCGGCGGTGCCGGAAGCGCCAAAACCGTACGTGTTGAGTTGGTTGTCCATGCGAACTCCTTGGGTGAATGACATTGCAGACAATGCGACGACGTTGCGAATGTCGCATCCGAAGTGCGCTTTTGCAAGTCGCGTCGTCCTTACTTTGAGGGGGCAGGATGCCATGCGGTTCCAGTATCCGGGGGATGATCCGGCCGGAAAGCGCACTTCTGGGGTGACTTTTCATGCTCTCAATAAGGCAATCTTAAGCCCGTCTCCCTTGTTGTGTCGTGCGAGACAGGCGGAGTGATGCATGGATCGCCTTCCGCAGTCGTTGGGCGCGGGGCGGGGTTGCACCGCTTGACATCCAATCTGGCTGCGCCCCGTGTTAGAATCTAACGTTTATCTTTCACGTAACACCTTCATTTTTTGGAGTTTTTAATGGCGATCGAACGCACCCTCTCGATTATCAAGCCGGACGCAGTGGCCAAAAACGTCATCGGCCAGATCTACGCCC
>NZ_JAELUI010000231.1 GCF_016429285.1 Ralstonia sp. ASV6 | reverse complement strand
CGGTGGTTTCGTGGCCGGAGGTACGTCCGTTGTATCGACTGATGTGCATGCGTGCGACCGACCACGATGCCTTCAACCAGGAACAGCAGAACGAGGCCGGAAACGACGACACGGCTCCGTTCAAGACGCTGCAATTCTGGGTAGACCGTCGCAATGACTGGATTTTCTTCGGCGCCATCGACCCGTCGATGGGCAAGAACAACAAGGCGCGCGATCCTTCGGCCATTTTGGTCGGGGGGCTAGACCGGCAGCGCATGGTGTTGGACGTGGTGGAGGCCGACGTGTGCCGCCGCGTGCCCGACCTCATCATCAGCCGAGCGATTGACCTGCAAGCCGAATACGGATGCATTACGTGGTCCGTTGAAGCCATTGCGTTTCAAGAGTTTCTTTACACCGAGCTTTTGAAGCGCGCGGCGTTGCGAGGCGTGGCGTTTCCTGCGATCCCAGGGCCAACCGGACGGGACAAGACGCTGGCCATCCTCTCGCTGCAACCGCATGTGGCCAATCAGAAGATTCGCGTGCACCGCAGCCAATCGACGCTGATTGAACAGCTCAAGTTCTACCCGGAAGCCGACCATGACGACGGCCCGGACGCTTTGGAAATGCTGTGGCGTGTCGCCACGCAGTTCTCCGTGGATTGGGAATACACCTCGGCGGCATCCGCACGGCGCGGCGACGCCAACAACGATTGGGACGACGATGATTAAGCAGATCAAGGCCGCACTGGCCAAGGTGTCGCGTTCGGGTCTCGACACGATACAAGCTGGAGCCCGTGCGACGCAGGGCAACTCGCTCAACTACATGTCGGTGACCACACTGGACCCGAGCCGCCTAGCCAACGCTTTCGCGGCAGCGGATCAGGGCTATATCACCGAGCAAGCAGCGCTGTATGAGCTAGTGGAAGAACAGGACTCGCACATCTTTGCGGAGCTGGCCAAGCGCCGCCGCTCCGTGACGGGCCTGGGCTGGCAATTGACGCTGCCTGACGACGCAACGCAATCGGAGCTGGACCGCAACAAAGAGCTGGCCGACATTCTGCGCAAGATTCCGCGCTTTGAAGACGCTCAATACGACCTGACGGACGCGATTGGCAAAGGCTTTGCGGCGGTGGAGATCAACTGGAAGACCGGAAGCACGTGGACGCCCGGTGAATTGCTGTGGGTGCCGCAGCGCCTGTTCCAGGTGGACCGGGAATCCGGTGCCATGCAGTTCCTGAAAATGGGCTTGCCCGAAGCACTGCGGCCGTGGAAATGGGTGGTGCACGAGCACCGCGCTATATCGGGCTATATCGAGAAATCTGCGCTGTTCCGCGTGCTGGCGTGGACGTATGCCTACAAGGCTTACAACGTGCGCGACATGCAGCGCTTCTTGGAGGTTTACGGACTGCCGCTGCGCCTGGGCAAGTATCCGGCTGGCATCACCCCCAAGCAACGGGACGAGCTGCTGAAGGCTGTGCGCAACATCGGCCACGATGGCGCGGGCGTTGTGCCGGCCACCATGACTATCGACTTCATCCAAGCGGTCAAGTCTGGCACTGTCGATGACTTCCTCAACTCCATCTCGTATTGGGAGCGTAAGCAATCGCTAGCCATCCTGGGCGGCACGCTCACCAGCCAGGCCGACGGCAAGACGGCGACCAATGCGCTGGGCGTCATTCACGACAAGGTGCGGCGCGAAATCATGCTGCACGACGTGCGCCAGATCGAACCGACCATTACCACGCAGTTGGTGCGGCCCATCGCGTTGGTCAATGGCATGTTCTCTGAAGAGCGCATGCCGAAGTTCTGCTACCTGACGGAAGAGACGGTAGACCAATCCAAGATGGCCGACGTGCTGACCAAAGCGACCAACATCGGCATGCAGATCGACTTGGATTGGGCGCACAAGGCCATGCAGATTCCGCGCGCTGCCAGTGGTGCTGCGATGTTGAAGGTTCCAGCCAAGGCAGAGCCGGTATCGGCGCCGGCCGACGCGGCGCTCACGCGCCTAGCCGCGCTGGCCAGCAAGGCAGGTGCGGTAGATGGCGATATCGCTGGCGCGTATGCGGCCCAGTTGGCCACGCTGTGCGTGCCGCGAGAGCAGGCACACATTGAGCAGATCGCAGCCATTGTGGCGAACGCGGGCAGCTATGAAGAAGCCATTGCAGGCATCGAAGCGCTGACGGCGGGCGACCCGAAGTGGGCCGAAGCCATGGCACTCGGGATGACCGTTGCGAATCTGGCCGGGCGTGCGGATGCAGGGGCGAACGGTGACTGATCGTGTGCTAACCATTCCCGTCAAAGGCGTCTACTTCGATCAGATCAAGGCAGGCACGAAGCCGCACGAATACCGGGAGACTACGGCCTACTGGCAGAAGCGATTGGTGGGTCGAACCTACGATCGAATCGTGCTCACGCGTGGTTACCCGAAGAAGGATGACGCCGAGCGGCGTTTGACCGTGCCGTGGCGCGGTTATCAAGTGGAGCGGATCACGCACCCCCACTTTGGCGCTCATCCGGTTGAGGTGTTCGCCATTGACGTGTCTGGAGGGGAGCTGTGAGCGCATCACCTGATCGCCTGCCATTCTCGGAAGCCATCGACTACTTCCGAAACAAAACCCGCCTGCCGTCTTCGGGCTGGACCGACCTCTGGCAAGAGCAGCACAGCCACGCCTTTGTGGTGGCTGGTGCCGCGCATGACGGGCTGGTGGAGGACTTCTATAACGCCATCCGCCAGGCACAGGAGAAAGGCACCGGCTACCCGCAGTTCCGCAAAGACTTCGACACCATCGTCGCCAAGTACGGCTGGGCACACAACGGTGCGCCGGGCTGGCGCAGCAAGATCATCTACGACACCAACATCCGGCAGGCATACAACGCTGGGCGTTGGAAACAGATGACGGATGTGGCGCATCTGCGGCCGTACCTGCGATACAAGCACAACAGCACTGAACACCCGCGTCTCCAGCACCTTGCATGGGATGGGTTGGTCCTGCCCATCACTGATCCTTGGTGGAACACGCACATGCCGCAAAACGGCTGGCGTTGCCAGTGCAGCACGCATTCGCTGTCGCGTATCGAAGCGCAGCGCGAGTGGGAAGCGCAGGGCAAGACTGGCCCAGATGAAGCGCCGCCCATCGAATGGGAAGAGCGTGTGGTGGGTGCTCACGGCAGCGCGCCGCGCACGGTGCGCGTGCCCAAGGGCATTGATCCTGGCTTTGCCTACAACCCAGGCAAGGCGTGGCTGGAGCCGCATACGGTGCCGCCGCTGGAGGGCTACGATGCCGTGCTGAAAGAGCGCGGCGCGCAGTGGCCCACCAGCTTCACGCCGCCTGCCACGCCCGCACCAACGATGGTGCCAAAAAGCGTGTTGCTGCCGGCCGGCACCGCGCCGGAAGTGGCCGTGGCGGATTTTCTGGAAGTCTTCGGGGCGTCGATGGAAGAAGGCGCGGCCTTTACCGACGCGGCTGGCAGCACCCTGGCGATCACCAAGGCACTGTTTGAAGACGGCCTGGGCGGTCTGACGGCACCAGCGGCAGCCAGTAAGGCGGGACATTTCGAGTCGGTCAACCTGCTGGCCATGACGCTCATCGAACCGGATGAAATCTGGTGGGCCTGGGTGAAAGATGCCAGCGACGACGGCCGCTGGCGCCTCAAGCGCCGCTATCTGCGTGCATTCGAGCTGGAAGGCAGCAACGAATACGGCTATGCGGCTTTCGAGTGGGGCAGCAACGGATGGACGGGCGCATCCACGTTCATGGGAACCGAAGCCAAGCCGGAAGACCGCGCGGCGGCGTTCGATAAACAGCGTCTCGGGCGGTTGGTCTATAAGAAATAGGAGATGCGGCCACGCGTGGCCGCATCTCCATCACCACGGGGCAGCCTCATGCAACTCACCTACGAATTTCAAGCCGAACACCTGTTGCAAGCGTTGAATGCAGTGCGCCAGGAAGTGATTACGCCCCAGCAGATGCTGGGAAGCATTGGCGAGTCGCTGTTTCGGGTGAATCAGGCACGTCATGACCAAGGGCTGGCGCCAGATGGCACGAAATGGAAGCCGTTGTCGCCGCTGACCATCGGCACGGCGGTTTGGCAGCAACAGGGCAAGTCGTTTCGCAAGAATGGTCAGATGAGTTTGGCCACGGCGCGCAAGGTGCAGGCTCGTCGCGGCGGTCGCATTCTGTACGGGAACGGCGACCTGCTGGGCAGCTTCAACTATCAGGTGACAGGCGTGGAGCTGCGCCTTGGCTTCAGCGACGAGAAAGCCGCGTGGCATCACCTGGGCACCAAGGCTTATACGATCACCCCGAAGAAAGCCAAGGCACTCGCCTTTGCGGGGCTGGTGCGTAAGCGCGTGAACCATCCGGGCCTCACAGCGCGCCCGTTGGTTGGCTTTCCGGCCTCTGATAGGCAGTTGGTGGAGGATGTGACGGCCGACCACCTCAAATTGGTGTTGAGCCGCGTTCGATGATGCGATGAAGCGTCTTTGAAGTGGGGGAATATCCGCTTTGGCGGTGGCAATTTCCCGGACTTCGCGCCCGAATTTCCCCCACCTTCTCCCCGAGTTCATCCGGAAATCATGGATTCGGGTTCTTGGCCCAGATTCCAGTGTTTATGCGGCTTTCGGGCTTTTTTTGGTCTTTCTGACCTGTCCTGTTTCCCCTACCTCCCTACTTGCAGGGCTTCTCCGCTGGCGGCGAGTTTGGCTCCGCCACGGCCTTCATGATCGAGCATGCCAACGGCAAGCGCATGGGCTACAACGCGAGCTGGCAGGCGGCCACGCAGGGCTTGGCGACGTTGCTGGCGGCGGGTTTGAGCGCGTGGCTCACATATGCGTTGACCACCGCGCAGGTGGAAGCATGGGGCTGGCGCGTGGCGTTCTTGTTCGGTTTGCTGATCGGCCCCATCGGCGTCTACATCCGCCGCCACACGCCGGAGACGCCGGAATTCGTTGCCATGCAGGCAGAGGCGCCGGCAGCGCTGCAGGAGCGCTCACCGCTGCGCGACACGCTCACGCAGGGGCTGCCCGGGCTGCTGCTGGGGGCCGGCGTGGTGGTGGCCGTCACTGCCTTCAATTACGTGCAGAAGGTCTACATGCCGACCTACGCCATCAACCAATTGCACATCGCCACCAGCGCGTCGCTCGTCTGCACGATGATCACCGGCGCCATGCTGATGGTGATGGCGCCCGCGTTCGGCTTGCTGGCGGATCGCTTTGGCAGCATCCGAGTGGTGTCGATCGCGATGGTGGTGATTGCACTGTCGACGTATCCGATGTTCGCCACGCTGGTCGCGCAGCCGACGTTCTGGACGCTGCTGGTCATGCAGGCGATCGTGGGTGTGCTGCTGGCGGCCATCCTGGCGCCACTGCCGGCATTGCTGGCCGACATCTTCCCGACGCGCACACGCGGCACGGGTCTGGCGTTGAGCTATAACTTG
>NZ_JAELUI010000230.1 GCF_016429285.1 Ralstonia sp. ASV6 | reverse complement strand
CTACCGGACCCTGCGAGATGAGAATGCCGGCTTCGATGCCGTGTTGGAGCAGGCGCGTGCGCTGCCGCCCTTGCCCGCGGTACCGACCGTGGTGCTCAGCAGCGCGGTGATGCGCGACTTCCCGGCTGGCCTCGAGGACGAAACCATGCACGCCGCCTGGCAAGGCAATCAGCAGAGTATTGCGCGCGAGGCCGGTGTCTCGCCCGAGGTGCTGGCTGGCAGCGGCCACTACCTGCACGTCGATCAGCCTGACCGTGTGATAGCGTTGCTCTCGACCTGGCGCGAAACGGCGCGCCACCGATTGGAGACCACCCGATGAGCGGCTCCCAAGTCGATACCGAGCGTGCCGTGGCCGAACATCTGCGCATCTTCGAAGACCAGCGCCCACGCCTGCTGGCGTTGGCGTGGCGCATGCTTGGCGCGCGTAGCGAGGCGCAGGACCTGGTGCAAGCGCTCTGGTTGCAATGGCAAGACACACCCTTGGCCGGCCTGCATGAACCCGCAGCCTACCTGACCCGCATGGCTACCCATGCCTGTATCGATCAGCTACGAAGCGCGCAGCGCCAGCGCGAGCACTATGTCGGTGTATGGCTGCCCGAGCCCGTGCTCGAACAGACCGGCTTGGGGGCGGCGATTGAACATCGCGGTGCCGATCCGCTGGCCCACCTGTCCTATGCCGAGGATGTCTCCACGGCGTTCCTGCTTGCGCTTGAACGCCTGACACCGCTCGAGCGCGCCGCCTTCCTGCTGCACGATGTGTTCGAGTTGTCCTTCGATGAGGTGGCAGCCCGACTCGGCCGCGATACCGCTGCCTGCCGGCAGCTGGCCGCGCGGGCACGGGGGCATGTGCGGCGCGAATATGTACGTTGCGAGCTTGACCAGGCCCAGGTCGATGCGCTGCTGCAGGCCTTTGAAACGTCGCTGCAGGCGGGCGACCCGGACGCGCTGGCGGCGCTGCTGTGCGACGAGGCCACCTTGATGAGCGATGGCGGAGGGCGTGTGGCCGCCATCCCACGTCCGGTGCGCGGCAATGGCGCAGTCGCCCGCGTACTGTGCGGACTGGTCGAGAGTTGGCGCCGCCGCGAGCCAGGGGGCCACTTGCGGCGCGCGCGGATCAACGGCCAGCCCGGCTACTTGCTGCACGACACCAGCGGCCGGCTGGAGCTTGTCGCCACACTGCACTGGCAGGCGGATGGCCGCTTGGCCAGCATCCATCTGGTGCGCAATCCCGACAAGCTGGGCGCCAACCTGCACGCTTGAAAAAGGCGGGCTGGTGTGGTGGGGGGGGTAACCCCCCGCTCAACCAGCGCTGTAATGCACGGCCAGCCAGACGGTCGGCCGGCCGGTATCAGTCCAGGCCACCCGGTGCCGGCAATGCGCAGGGAGGTGTAGCCAGGTACCCGGCTGCAACAGACGCGGCGCCGTTTCACCCTCGATCTGCACCGCCGCGCCGCCCTCCATGAGCAGTACCCATTCTTCCTGGGCACTGTCGTACCAGAAGCCGGGCGGGCTGGCCTGCCCATTGGAGACGATGCGCTCGATCTTCAGCCCGGGATGCTCCAGTAATGCGGTGAAGACCTCTTCCGCAACACCGGTCGGGACATCGTCGAAGAGGTTGCCCTGGTGCATTTCCATCGCTCGCCCCCATGCGCGCCTGAAACGCGGCCGTTGCTCAATCGCTGCCGCCCGGTGCCAGTACCTCCCGTTGGCCGTTGCGGCCCATTGGCGAAACCAGCCCCGCGGCTTCCATCTGCTCGATGAGCCGCGCGGCGCGGTTGTAGCCGATGCGCAACTGCCGCTGCACGGAAGAAATCGACGCACGGCGCGTGTTCAGCACAAAGGCCGCAGCTTCGTCGTAGAGCGGATCGGCTTCTGCATCTCCGCTCTCGCCGCCGAACAGGTCGCCACCGGCGGCGGCCTCGCCGGGGTCGCCGGCCAGGATGGCTTCGTCGTACTCGGGCTCGCCGAACTGCTTCCAGTGCTCGACCACGCGGTGCACCTCTTCGTCGGCAACAAACGCACCATGCACGCGCTGCGGGTACCCGGTGCCCGGCGGCAGGAACAGCATGTCGCCCTGACCAAGCAGGGATTCTGCGCCCATCTGGTCGAGAATCGTGCGCGAGTCGATCTTGGACGACACCTGAAACGCCACGCGCGTCGGGATGTTGGCCTTGATCAGGCCGGTGATGACGTCCACCGACGGTCGCTGCGTCGCCAGAATCAAATGGATGCCGGCCGCGCGCGCCTTTTGCGCCAGGCGCGCAATCAGCTCTTCGATCTTCTTGCCGGCCACCATCATCAGGTCGGCCAGCTCGTCGATCACCACCACGATCATCGGCAGCGTGGAAAGCGGTTCCGGCGCTTCGGGCGTCAGTGAGAACGGGTTTGGCACCTTGCGGCCGGCCTGTTCTGCTGCGCGGATCTTCTGGTTGTAGCCGGCCAGATTGCGCACGCCCAGGGCGGACATCAGGCGGTAGCGCTTCTCCATTTCGCCCACGCACCAGTTGAGCGCGTGCGCGGCCTGCTTCATGTCGGTCACGACCGGCGCGAGCAGATGCGGAATGCCCTCGTAGACGGAGAGCTCCAGCATCTTCGGGTCGATCATGATCATGCGCACGTCGTCGGGCGTGGCCTTGTACAGCATCGACAGGATCATCGCGTTGACAGCCACCGACTTGCCCGAGCCCGTCGTGCCGGCCACCAGCAGGTGCGGCGCGCGTGCGAGGTCCGTCACCACCGGATTGCCGGTGATGTCCTTGCCCATGGCCAGCACGAGGTGCGAGGCGTGCGATTGAAAATCCGCCGCGTTCACGACTTCCGACAGGCGGATCATTTCGCGCTTGGCGTTTGGCAGCTCCAGGCCCATGCAGGTCTTGCCGGGGATGGTCTCGACCACACGGATGGAGGTCACGCCCAGGGCACGCGCCAGATCCTTCATCAACCCCACGACCTGGGCGCCGCGCACACCGATGGCGGGATCGACCTCGAAGCGGGTGATGACTGGGCCAGCCGAGGCGCCCACCACCGTCACGGGCACCTTGAACTCAGCCAGACGCTGGGTGATCAGATTGCTGGTCTCTTCAAGGTGCTCGGTCGGAACGGATTCAATGTTGACTGAAGCGGCCGTCAGCAGTGCGGCGCTCGGCAGACGGTAATCCACATGGCGCGGCACTGTGGGGGCCGGTGTCGGTGCGGGCACAGGAGCGGGCGTAGCCACCACAGCAGCCTGCGGCGCCGCGTGCGAGACCACGTTGCCCACCACAGCAGGCAGTACGATGCGCGGCTTAGTGGCCTGTGTTGTAACGGGCGACGGCCCCACCTCTTCCTCCACCTCTTCCTCCACCTCTTCCAACAATGGCTCGGACACAGGGGCCTCAGGCATTGGCAACGCCTCGGCAACGGGCTCCGGTTGGGTGACTTCCGCTTCCGTTTCGGCTTCGGCCTCAGTTTCGACTGCGATTTGCGCCGGCTCTGGCGCCGCGGCTGCGGGTGTGAGCAGGCCGCGCAACTCCGCCAACAATGCTTCTGCCTCCTGGCGCACCGCTTCCAGATCCACCGTCTGCACCTCGGGTGCCGCTTCCTGTGTCTCAACGGTCTCCGCTTCCGGATGTTCTGTCATGACCGTTTCGACAACAGGTTCATCGGTGGCCTTGGGAGGCTCGGGAAGTGTTTCCACCTGTGTGGAGACAGGCGCTGGTTGCACCGGCGGACGCAGCCCGAGTTGCGGCTGATGGAACGGGCTGCTGACGATCGTGGCGCGAGGCTTGGGACGTGCCGGTGCGGATGCGGGTGCCGACGCTGGAGAAGGGGTCGCTGCAGGTGCGGGTGTCGGGGCCGTTTTTGTGTCGGCAGCAGGATTGGCCGCCGCAGCCTTCTGTGCATCGAGCAGCGGCCAGATCTCTCCAGGCTGCGGCGGCGACGGGCGCGTGCGCGGTGGCGGTTGCCACGTCGGTTGGCGGCGGGCAGAAACGGCTTCGATGCCACGATGGCGCACCGTCGGCTGTGCAGGGCCGGCGGTGCCGGTCCAATGGGCTTGCGCGGCGCCGCCCAGGCCAAGTGCAGTCGGCTTCAGGCTCTCGTCACGCGGTTCATCGTGATCCGGGGCGGGCTCGTCGAGTGCGTCTTCCTGCACGGCACGGCTACGGTTGAACAGCTGCCGCCACGATCGTCCAAACACCATGGGTGCCACCCAGACCAGCACGCCGAGCATCAGCAGGAAGGCGCCAGTCCAGCCCAGCATGTGGGAGAACAGCGCCGCCAGCGCGCGCCCTGCCGCTCCACCGGCCTTGTCCTGCGGATCGGCGCCCGAGGTGAGCGCTTCGAGCGTTGCGCTGGTGCACAGCGCAACGAGCGTGACCAGCCAGAGCCGCACGGTGCCCCGGCCCTTGAGGAAGCCGCGCTCCCCCGCCAGTGCCCGCGTCGCATACCGCCACACCATCGGCAGCAGCCACACGGTGGAAATGCCAAACCAGCCAAGCCCCATTTCGAAATGCCATCTACGAATCCAAGCCCGCGATTGTAGCGGGCGGGCGCAGACAAAATGAAAACGCCCAGCCAAAAAATACATGGCTGGGCGCTTCGTGCGGCTGAGTTGAGGTCGGCGCGTACCGCCGGGCACGGTTATGCGCGTGCTAGCTGCCCAGGGCGCCCGCTGCAGAACGCTGGTCGTCGCGCTGCATGGGAATCGGTTGCACTTGCCCATCGTTCAACATCGTCCACACCACGATGGCCGCGATGATGTCGAACACCGCCAGCGCCACGAACAACGGGTTGTAGCCGATGGTGACAGCCAGCGTGCCCACCGCCAGCGAGAACAGCATGCCGCCCAGCCAACCCGACATGCCCGCCAGGCCAACGGCTGTGCCAACCTCGTGCCGGCCGAACATGTCGGAGGTGAGCGTGTACAAGGCGCCCGAGAGCGTCTGGTGCGCAAAGCCACCGATGCAGAACAGCGCGATGGCCGTGTACGGGCTCGCTGCCAATCCGATGCACGCCGGGCCGATCATGCAGACACAGCCCGTTACCATCACCAGCTTGCGCGAGGTCACCAGCGATACCGAGAAGCGCTTCTGGAACCACGGCGCGAGATAGCCACCCAACACGCAGCCGATATCCGCAGCCAGGAACGGCAGCCACGCGAACAACGCGATCTCTTTGAGGTTCATGTGCCGCTCGGTGGCGAGGTAGAGCGGAATCCAGAAGTTGAAGGTCTGCCACGCCGGTTCCGACAGAAAGCGCGGGATGGCAATCCCCCAGAAACGTTGGCTGCTGACGATGCTGCCCCACGAGGGCTTGGGCGCATTCGCGCTGTCATCCGGCGCTTCCTGGCCCGCTCGGATGTAGTCGTGCTCCTCCGTCGATAGCCGTGGATGCTTGGTCGGCACGCGATACAACGCGAACCAGAGCACACTCCACACG
>NZ_JAELUI010000022.1 GCF_016429285.1 Ralstonia sp. ASV6 | reverse complement strand
CGCTTGGATACCGTCCGCCGGCACCTGCCGCCCACTGGCCAACACCGATGCCCGCACAGCAACCAGGCACCATCCAATAAACTTCAATCCTCTCATAAGAACTGGACCGGAATACCGGTCACGTCAATCGCCTCCTTTGATAGCGGACCGCCTGAGACTGTAAGCACACAGGCCGCGTCTTCGATGGTGCCATAAGGCATGATGGCCAGGCGCTGCGCCGTCAGGGTGATGTCGGTGCCCCTGCGCTGAATGGTTGCGGTCAGCAGCGATTCGTCGCGTGTCTGAGTCCACGCCAGCGAGAAATTGCGGCCATTCAGCAGGGCCTGCGATAGCGCCTGGCTTCCCGGTATCGCTCGTGCCTCCTGGGCTTGGATGCTCTTGATGGCGTCAGCCAACTCATTTGCGTTGAGCGCGGGCACTGCTTGCTTGGCCAGGTGGAGCTTTCCTCGGATCTCAGTGATGCGAGAGATGGTTGGGTCCTCACCGCATTCCGCCAGCGCCCACATGACGCGGTTATCGGGGGCAAGCGGATTGAGCTCGGGCTCCTTGGCGACGGGCTCGGCCGGTGCTGGGGAACGGCGACCAAAGAGGGAGGCCAGAAAATTCGGCATGGTTGGTTTCAATTGGGGCGGGGATATCGGGGAAAGGCAAAGACTCTTTGTCGTTTTGTTGGGGTGGCCAAGGCCGCGTCTGCGACGCCGCTACGTGGCTGTCCGGTCAGGTGGTACGGAGTCAATGAAGGGTGCTATCAAAAGCAGCATGCATATTTCTAGAAAACTGCATGCGATCCATTTTCGTTGAGCGGGGTAACGCGTGCCCGGACAGCCTCTGTGTGACGGATCTCAGCCATTCACATAGTTCGGCTGGGGTTGCAAAAACCTTTCTCGTCAAAGCCTGAAGATGAGAGAAAACCGAGGCGTCCTTGAACTCCAGGGTGCGAGGCCAAGAAGACGGCGGTTCGTCGTATAGCCAGGATGTTTTCCCCGGTGATGCCGAGCATTTCGCATGAGGCCAGGAAGTGCAGAATGACGGCGTCACTCCATTCCTGGATGGAGGCGAGACGTTGCAGGCGAGGGTCAATCGTTTCCATGGAGTAGCCTTTGGTCGTGATGTCTATCGGGGGAGTTCGGTTTCTCTAACGGCTCAAGAACTCTTTTTCTGTTTTTCGTTTGTGAGCAAGACAACGCGCCGTAGGCGCGCTCCAGCCCCTCCACGGGGCCTTAAAATTCCGGAAAAGCGGTTTCACTAACCCCGGTCGTCGCAGCAGCCTGGTCAACGGTGTCTTTGGTGATGGTCTTGGCAAAACCCGGTTGCAGGCGTTCAGCGATGGCCATGAGCCATGCATGTTCGGTGTCGCGGATGAATCCGAGTACGTCGAGCTTGGCGCGCACGGTGCCGCAGAAGATCTGCTCGCGCTCGGTCAGCGCGTTGTGGCGTCTGGTGATGACGTTGAGGGCCAGCTTCCGTGTGTCGAGTAGCCGTGCAGCAGCTGCGTTGTCGGCCTCAAGGCGTTGCTGGATGTTGGGATCGTTCATCTTACGAAAGGCCATGGTGGGCGCCTCAATGGTCGTGTGCGGTTTCTGTATCTCGTGTAGGGACGGGATCATGGACGGCAACGACTCTTTGTCGGTTTTTTCTCGTTGTCGAGAACGCGCCTTCGGCGCTTCACAGCCCCTCCGGAATGCCATTAACCGCGAAGGGCCGGAATCTGTCACATCTCGGGACCGGAATCGGTTGGAATCTGGATACCATCAACGCATTCGAAGTGCAGATCGCTGGCAAGGCCGATGTCATGGACGACGGTGTCGCCGTCTTCCAGACGGCCGAAGTCGTCACCGTTCTTCCCGTTGAGCACTTGATTCAGGATGCGCTCGGCGTCGGCACGAGAATGCGTTGTGACGTTCACGGTGGCATAGAGGCTCACCGTGAATGAGTAGGTGCGATCAACCAGCTCGGACTCAGGGGTGTCGTATGAATTGGAGGCGGCTTCGCGTGCCGCGTGTACGGTGCGCAGGAGGGCCACTTCGCGATCGGCGCCTTGGAGCAGGTCCTGTTTGAGATGCATACGGATCAGGTCGACCCGGGATGCGCTGGGGTCCTCGCCAAGCGACGCCAGTGCGGTCAAGATTTCGTCGTCGCTTGGCTCGATCTGGGTGACATTGTTCGACATGATGGGCTCCTTCAAGGGCTGGGCGAATCGGACGCTCTCACTTCGGCTTCTTGGGGTTCCTCTGCGGGTTTCGCCGCAGTCAGGATCTCCATGTCGGAACCGGGAAAGGCTTGCTTGAAGCCAGGCTGCAGACGCTCTGCGATGTCCATCAACCACCGGTGTTGATTCGCAGGGAGGTAGCCCTGCGCCGAAGCCTGTGTTGCCGAGTACATGAAGCTGCGCTCCTTGGTGGACAGCGTTTCATGGTGCTCGTGCATCAGGTCGACGGCCGCGTTTCGCGCGGTGTCGACGAGTTTCTGCGCGGCCCAGCGCGCCTCCTGCTCCCGATCGCACTTCGCGCGGTATTCGGGGTCGTTGAGGTTCTTGAGCAGTTTTCCGAAATCGATCATGAATTGGCTCTTTGCGTGGCGGTGGTTACAGCGTTGCCTCGGTCGTCGGCTCTGCCGGCATTGTTTGGTAGAGCCCTTTCACCGTTGTCACGATCTCGTCGTGCGACATGGAGGTGCGGCCGTTGAAGCGGAAGTAGTCGTCGCCGATTCGGGCGTACACGCGCGTAACGTTAAAAGTCAGCGGTTCAGAGGATAGGAAGGTCTCAGTCGCCCCATCGTTGCGCCACCGCAATGGCGGAGTCATGTTGCGGGCGCTATGCCAATCTTCTTCTGAGATCTGTTTGGCAGGCTCGTCGAGGTATCGGTGGGCGTGCAGCTCAAGTGCCCGGTCGAACGAGATTTTGATGACGTCGGGGTAGCGGGAAATGATCTCGGGGAAGCTCTCGCGGCCGTAGAGCGTGAGTCCGTTTGGACGAATCTCGTCGATGATGCTGTAGGTTTTCGGGGAGTAGTACACCCATTCTGTTGCCGCGAGGTTGGGCATTAGCGCCTCAGCCTCTGGAACTGCCTCCTCGATGGTGGCTGCATCCAGAAACGCGATATCGCGCACTCCGGTTTGGAGCGTTGTCAGAACGAGGCGGCTGGTTCGGCGATCCCTGGCCACGCCGACGTAGTCGGGCAGTTCCATGGCTTCAGCGCCATAGACCAGCAGGCGGTCACCATCCAGGTCAATCATCGGCAGCGTGTCGACAGAGGGCGTGCCGAGCATGGTCTTCTGAATGGCGGCGCGCAGTGCGAGTGACCGGTCTGCGGCGGCGGTGATTGCGCTGGCATCGAGGCGTTGCTGAATGGATTCCGCATGGGAAACGCTGGGGTCGAAGCCGTTCTGCGCGAGGGCCACGATGATCTCTTCGAGCTCAATGGTGCCGGTGGGTGCGAGGGTGTCGTTCATGATCGGTTCCGTGCTATAAACGCCGAAAGTATAGGTATCAGAGCGTATTTTCGGAGCATTCCTGCGCAAATAATCCGAAAACATATTTCTTTAGAGATCAAAATGTGCAGCCTGGGAACGAACGCAAGTGGATTTCATATTGCGGCGCGCTATGGTGTTTTGAATGCGGGAGGGTAAGGCGATGTGGGAAGAAGTGAGCGGGCCGCGAGCGGCCGTTTTCTACGGCACGGTGTCGGCGGCCCCCGATGAGCGCGCAACGCTTGAGAGCTTCGGGCTCCAGCTGGGCGAGTTTTCCGCTCAGCACGGGTGGTTCTACGCGTGCGGTGACGCGGCAGCGGTCGCTCAGCTGGGGGCATTTGATCGGTCGTTCCCTGCCACCATGCTGCAGCGTGAAAACCCCAGCGGCGCTGAGTACTCGTTTCTCGATGTCGATCGGTTGCGTGCTGAACTCGCGTATCTCGACTACAGCATCCACTCGCCAGAAGCGCGCGGGGAGCGCAAAGCCGAGCTGCAGGCGCAGCGCGCGGCGGTGCTCGATGAGTTGCAGTACCAGGGTGAGCCCGTGCAGGTGAGCGGTAGCGAGTATGTGCGCGGCGCGTTGGTGGTCGCGGCGCACAGGTCGTCCGACTATGCGCCGCGCACCTTCCACAACGCGAAGGCGGCGGATGCGACGGTCGCCTTCGCAGTCGACTTTGCGAGCAAGGGCGAAATCCTGACCAAGAAGGCTGCGGAAGGCCGCTATCTTGCGGTGCCACTGGACCTGAAGCGGGAACCGGAAGAAGCGGCCCGCCTTGTCTTCGAGCACCTGAAGCGATTGGATGCCCGAAGCTTGAACGTTGCTGGAAACAGCATCAAAACGCTCGCCAAACATGGCGTCACCCAACAGGCGGCCAATCGCTGGGTCTTCCAGGTGCTCGAAAAAGTGCACGAGCATCGGCGTATTGAGCGCGTGCATTGTGGCGGCCAGACAGGTGTGGATCTGGCAGGTGCTGTGGCGGGCGTTGCGCTCGGCATCGAGACGCACGTCATGATGCCGGCAGGCTTCAAGCAGCGCGGCATTGACGGCAAGGATCGCAATTCCAGCCAGGCGGAGGTGGAGTCGGCAATCCATAAGCAGGTCGCGGCCTTGAGTGCGAGCCCTGAGTCACCGCCGTCAGACGAGCCCTGGCTCACGCCGCCGGTTGAGGTCGCGCACTTGCTGCTGCGCGAGCGCGTGCCAGGGGCGGCATTCGACGGCGAGCCATTTATGGGCACGTCCACATTCACGCGGGACGGGCAACGCTTCATCAGTTGTGACTGCTATTTCCATACAGTCCTCTATCACTCAAGCGATCGTGTTGCCGTGTTCACTCGCGATGAGGGAGGAATGGTGCCATGGGTGGACGGGTTGCCGGACATGGACTTTCTGGTCAAGCGGATCCGGCTGCCGGACGGCGCATTCGAGCGCCTTTGGACGCGCAACAAAGAGCATGAAGCGGCGGCGTGCCGGGATGCAGTTGTAAAGAGGATGCCGGAGGTCGTGCGCCGGTGGGTCGCTGAAGGGTCTGTACGGTTGGTGCCGCCGGAGTCGGCTGAACTTTCGCCTGAAATCGTGGCGCATTTTCGAGAAAGGGGCGACGACAAAATTACTGGTGTGACGTTTCTGAAGGAAGGCCAGCAGGTGGTGCTTGCGTTTTCCGGGCGTGGCGCGCGAGACGAGCCAACGGTCCGTCACGAGGCCATTCATGTGGCACAGATTTGGGCGGGTACCGATGTAATGGAACAAGCGCTACACGCGGCGGCGCGCCGGGGAGAGGCGATTGCTGGCGCGGTTGCGGCAAGTGGCGGTTTGCCCCCGCAACGTGAAGATGAGTTGTGGTGGATTCCCTCTGCGATGCGCCGGGCCTACCAGGACGGCAGAGACGGCGCTTTGGGCGCGCTCAAACTCGCAATGATGATTTACCCCCGGCAGGGAGTCAGCGGTGTTGCAAAGGAACTGGGATTCAGCGATCGAGAGGGGGTAGTGGCTGCCCTGTGTGCGCACTACCTGCTGGAAACAGGATTCTCGGACTGGCAATCTGACATCGCCAGAGAGCTTGTCGCATACACCTTTCAATCCCACAGCGATCCCGTTGTGGATGCGCTGCTGGAATCGGCGGACGGCCGACGCCCGATGCCCGTTCTGGGGCAGGTCCGCGTGGAAGGGCCGGGCGATGCCATGTGCGCTTGACGACGCACCAGAGTGAGCTGCAAATAAAAAATTCGCCGAGTAGGCCGTGATTTCGCCATACGATTACAGTTAGAAATCGCACGCGATACTAAAAAAAACATGTTTTCGTATCGTCCTGCTACAATGCCCGCCAAACGTGCACGGGATGAGGTATGAGCGTAGAAAGGAGCGAAGGCCAGCAGTTGGCCGCCATAGAGGCGGAGGAAAGTATCGTCTCCGCGCTGTTCAGCGATCACGCCGACAGTGCCTACACGACACTGTCGCAGGAGCTGGAGGGTAAGCATTTTTCGGAGCCCGTGTATCGCATGGTCTACGAGGCTTACGGCCAACTCCTGGCAAAAGGCCAGTCGCCCGACAGCGTCACGCTGGCGAGCTATCTGAAGTCTCTGCCTGTGTTCGGCGCCAGAGCAAAAGAGCTCCTTTCCCATGCGATCAGTATCAAGGCGTCGCAGGACAACCTCCCAAACTACGCCGCGGCGGTCATCGAGAAGTGGCGTGCTCGCCAGATTGCCGAGGCCCTGAAAAACGCAGAATCGCGGATTGCCAGGATCGGCGGTGAGCTGACGTCGGATGACGTGCTGCGCGACCTGGAATCAATAGCACCGAGTCTGTCTACGAGACAGAAGACGGCCGGTTTGTTGAAGACGCCCCTGCAGGTGGTAGAGGACGTCGTCAGCCGTATGCAAAAGGTCGAGGCGGGCGGCTTGCCGGGCGCACGTACCGGCATTGAAGAGCTCGATCTAAAGCTTGGCTCGATGGAACCCGGGCACCTCATTGTCGTAGCGGGCCGGCCGAGTATGGGTAAGTCGGTTTTTGGCTTGCGTATCGCTATCCACAATTCAATTGAGGCCGTACCCGAGCTCTCCCCCGACGCGTTGCAACGGAACCCAGAGCCGTCTCCCGACGCAAGCCCATTTGGGGCCTACTTCTCGCTTGAGATGCCTGACGTGTCCTTAGGGATGCGCGCAATCTCTGCGCTGTCGAGCGTCGAATATGGCCGAATCCGCACCGCCCAGTTTGAAACGGATGACTGGGCACGATTGACGATCGCGATGATGCGGTACAGCGCCTCCAATATCCGCATCAGCTACGAGACGCACTTCACCCCATCTATGATGCGGGCTCGGTGCCGCGAACTGACGCGCGCGACCGGGAAGAAGCTCGCATACATCGTCGTCGACTATCTGCAACTGATGAACTCGGACAAGGCTTCGAGTAGTCAGAACCGGGCAACGGAAGTCTCGGAGATCACCCGAGCTCTCAAACAAATGGCGGGGGAATTCGAGTGCCCAGTGGTCGCGCTCTCCCAGCTTAATCGTTCTCTGGAATCCCGGACGGACAAGCGACCGACGATGGGCGATCTGCGAGAGTCAGGGGCTATCGAGCAAGATGCCGACACGATTCTCTTTCTCTATCGCGACGAAGTCTACAACCCAGATTCGGACCAGCGTGGAACAGTCGAAATTATTGTTGCGAAGGGCCGTGACACCGGGATTGGTGTTGCGCGGGCTCAGTCTCAGCTTCAATATCAGCGCTTCGTGAGCATGCCTCGCGGCGAATTTTCCTATGAAAAACTCTACGCCTAAAACCTGGGTCGCGGCGCGACGCCGGGCGTTGATCTATCTGGCAATTGCTTGCGGTTGCGCATTTCTCGCCGGTGTTTACCTGTTCAAGGCGCCTTTCAATCCGCCAATGCTGCTGGGCGTGATGTTGATCCTCGGTGCAGGGTTTTGCTTCGCGTTCAATGAGGGATGGAACGCATGGGAAGCTGCACAGAAGTGCGAGGATGAAGCATGTCAATGAAGGCGCGCAATCGCGAATTTCGTCGGTCCCCTGAGGGCCAGAAGACGCGGATCTTTGATGAGATCCGGGTGGAGATCGGGAAAGCCCTGCAGCGCCCGAATTTGAAGGTGCGTGCGGGCTCTTCGATGGAGCTCGCGATCGGCACGTTTGCCCCGTCCGAGATCATCGACGGCTTCGAGATGAGCGACTACCCGTTCATCGGCGCACGCTACGTGTCCGTGCGCGATGGCCATGTCTACATCGTGGCTGGTGCGACGGACGACGGTGGGAGCATCAAGGCCTATCGCTTGCACTTCGTGCGCTCGATCTTCACGAACACGGGTGGCATCGCGGTCGGCCTCACCTGCCAAGGCTGGATGGATTCGGTAATGGTCATGTACTCGCTCACGAATGCGCACTTCGAGATGAAGGGCGGCGAGATTCAAGGTGTGAGCGACACCGTGACGGATCGGCGTGCCTACCCCATCAAGAAAACGAGGATCTTCCTCGCGCATTTGGCATTGGCGTTGCGCACAGCCCTTTGTCGGATCCCACTGATTGCGCGCATCGTGGAAGCGCGCAAGGCAAAGGCGGCCCAAACATCTACCGCACAAGGAGCGGAACATGAGTAAGACACTGATTGTGCCGGAGAAGCCGAGCGTTGCCGCTGATATTGCGAAGGCGCTGGGTGGATTTCAGCTGCAACGGGATGGTGAGAAACAATGGTATGAGCGCGGCGATGCGCTCATCGCGTCGGCCGTCGGGCACCTGGTTGAGTTGGTTTGCCCGGATGGCCAAGACGTTGGCTACGACCTCAACCGATTACCGGTGATCCCGGAGCCGTTCGGATTGAAGCCGGTTGACAAGACGAAATCGAAGTTGTTGTTGATCAAGTCTCTTGCGGAACGAAGCGACGTAACGAGCCTGGTGAACGCCTGCGATGCAGGGCGTGAGGGCGAGTTGATTTTTCGATACATCGTGGCGGCGATTCGCTGCAAGAAGCCCTTTACACGGATGTGGTTGCAGTCAATGACCCCAGAGTCCATTAGGGCCGCCTATAAAAAGCAACGCAGCTCGCAAGAGATGCAGGGACTCTATGACGCGGCGCGGTGCAGATCGGAATCGGATTTTCTGATCGGCATCAATGGCACACGAGCACTCACTATCGTTGCACAGATGCTGAGTGGGCAGCGTGATACGCATACGACGGGGCGAGTGCAGGGCCCGACGCTTGCAATTACGGTGGATCTGGAAGAAAAGATTCGCACCTTCGTTCCGAAGGACTACTGGGAAGTGCGTGCAAAGTTTGGTGCTCAAGCTGGCACCTATGACGGTAAGTGGTTTGATCCTAACTTCAAGAAGCCCGAGGCCGGAGAAGAAGAAAAACAGGCGGATCGGATTTGGAACGAGGACGATGCGAAAGCTATTGCCCAGCGCTGCCACGGGCAACAGGCGACCGAAGTTAAAGAGGAGTCGAAGCCTGACTCGAAGGCGCCGCCTCATCTTTTCGACCTGACGTCGTTGCAGCGGGAAGCGAACAAGAAGTTTGGCTTTAGCGCGGCGCAGACGCTCAAGCTGGCGCAAGCTTTGTACGAGACCCACAAGGTGCTGACATATCCACGGACGGATGCGAAGGTTCTGCCCGATGACTACGTGGATACCGCAAAAGGCACCCTTCTCAACCTTACGGGCCTGACGGTGGGTAAGTATGCGCAAGAGGCTGTGGAGAAAGGCTATGTGAAGCCGAACCCGCGCATCTTCGATAGCTCAAAAGTCTCCGACCACTTTGCAATTATCCCCACGGGTACAGTCGTGCAAGGGCTCTCGGCGGACGAGAGCAAAATTTACGACTTGGTAACGAGACGCTTCATTGCGGTTTTCTTCCCGGCCGCTGTGTTCTTGAAGACCGTGCGCATCACGAGTATCGGCTCCGACCATTTTCGTTCCACTGGGAGTGTGCTGCAGGAGGCCGGCTGGATGGCGGTCTACGGCAGAGAGGTGGCAGACAACGATGTTGCGATGTGCCAGGTCGCAGCCGGTGAGCTGCCAAATGCGACTGAGGTCAAGGCGGTCGGTTTGAAGACGAAACCACCCGAGCGGTTTACCGAGGCGACACTCCTAGGTGCGATGGAACACGCAGGGCGACTCGTCACCGACGATGATTTGCGTGATGCCATGAGTGAGCGGGGGCTCGGTACCCCCGCAACCCGAGCCGCTACGATTGAGAAACTGCTCTACTCCGGGGCGGGTTGCAGCCCCTATCTCGTGCGTTCCGGAAAGGAACTCGTGCCGCAGCAGAAGGCAATGTCCACTGTGGCTCTGCTGCGCCGCGTAGGGGCGGCATCGCTGACGTCCCCGGAGATGACGGGAGAATGGGAGTACCAACTCAAGCAGATGGAATCCGGCAAGGTGTCTCGCGCAGACTTCATGAAAGAGATCCAGGAGCAGACGCGGACTATTGTGGATTGCCTTCGTTCAGAGGCGAAGGAGGCACCCGCAGCGCAGCCACTGGGTGCTCCCTGTCCGAAGTGCGGCGGGGCGGTTGCGTCAGCAGGCTTGCACTACAGCTGCAGTGGCTGCGGCTTGCGCGTCCCGCGCCGTTTGCTGGATCGCAACCTGGAGGTGTCTGAAGTCGAGGCGTTGCTGCGCGAGCGCCAAACGCCTGTGCTTGATGGCTTCGTGTCAGGCAAAACCGGCAAGTCGTTCTCTGCGTCACTGAAGTTTGCCGAAGACTTCAGCAAGATGGACTTTGTGTTCCCGCCGCGTGAGGCGGCGTCAGAGCCTGCGGGGGAGACGCTTGGCAACTGCCCGAAATGTGGTGGTGCCGTCCACCAGCGTGGCGACCATTACTACTGTGAGAAGAACGGCGCTGCAGCTGAGAGCCGGACGTGCGACTTCCGCATCTACGGTGAGCGATCGGGGAAGACGATCGGAGCTTCGGTCGTTAAGCAACTGTTGAGTGGTGGGCGAAGCAATTTGATCGACGGATTCAAGGGCAAGAGCAGCGGGAAGAAGTTCTCAGCCTATCTTGTGCTGTTGCCGGACCACCAGGTCGGTTTCGAATTCGAGAGCTAAGCCGGGTCGTGAGACCGCCGTCTACGGCGGCCTCACGCAGGCATACATAGATCGCGCTCGGTGAGCCACCTGGGAGTCGAGAAGATGGTATTTAAGATCATTGGTTTCCAGCAAGCGGATGAGCCGCGGCGCAAATTCCGGATCACGATCACTGCGTCCCTATCCGGGTACAGCGCCCGGGTGGTTGAGCTGTCGGAGTCGGGCGCTCGCATTGCTGTCAGGGTTCGGCGTGGCCCCAGGTATTCGATACCGCCAGCGGAGTTTTACCGCATGCGCGAACACTATCGCGGTGAACTCGTGGCCTACGTCATCGCGCAGTTGGGGTACGGCGAAGTCGACAGCTTGGAGTCTGGCATGGACGCATCAGCGTCCGACTGCTACATCACCGCTGACTTGTCCGGCTGGCCAGAGGGTTTCCCAGGGGCGGCTTCCGACAATATGGGCAACTGGACGCGCGAGGCGCAAGCAAGCACATAGAGGGGGCGTGGGCGGACAGAGATCCTTCGGGCGCACAAACTGATTCGACTTCCCGCCAAGCGCTTGCGCTGATTTTCGTTACGAAAAGATATTTTTTTCTGTATCTTTCTCGTACAATGTGCCCAACATAGCCGGTTGAGGTGCGAACGAATCATGCGGAAGATCTTTCTTGTCTCGGTATTGGTGCCTGGAATGGCGCTGGCCCAAATGCCACCAGTCAACGTTCTCATGGCGCCAGCGGGAGCTGAAGCCTCAGACGCGCAGCTCCAGCTCGCTTCCGGCTTCGTTCAGTGCAACCCGAGTGTGGCGCTTTCGCGCACTGAGCTCTCGCCGCTGGGCGTGAAGTTCGGGCCCATCGGCAAGCGGTATGCGCACCCATCGGTGAACACTACCGCGGAGATGGTGCTGGCGCCGCAAGCGCAACAAAGCCAACGTACTGGCGATGGCAAGGGCTATTTGAGCGTGGTCGCCGATTACAAGCTGCGCTCGCCTCTGCAGTTGCTCACATCGCCTGTGCAGATCATTCAGGTCGGGGAGGCGGCTTACTACGAGGAGACACCCGCTACCGTTTCCATCGCCTTGCGATTCAAGCAGCCGGCTGCCGAGGCGGTGCGCGAATTCGACAAACGGTTCGGCGGTGGGGTGGGCGCACGCCTGGGGACGCAGTACGCAGCCAACGGCCGTTGGTTCGTCATCGAGGAAGATGGGCACACGCTGCGTTGTTTCCGTCATCCGGATGTGGCGGAGAAGCCGTGATTCAACTTCGTGCGGCTGAGGCCGGGCCAGCGCTCAAAGGTGGTGTGTGAGCCGGTTTCCAGACGCCTTTCTGAGCGACGTCAGGGACCGCCACGACGTGGTGGATCTCGTCGGGCGCTATGTGCAGCTCAAGAAGGCCGGTGCCAATTACTCCGGCCTGTGCCCGTTCCATAGCGAGAAGTCGCCGTCGTTTTCTGTCAGCCCGACCAAGCAGTTCTATCACTGCTTCGGCTGTGGGGCCCATGGGGACGTGTTCGGGTTCCTGATGGCACACACCGGCATGACGTTCGTGGAAGCGGTAGAGGAGCTCGCGCAGGCAGCGGGCATGCCTTTGCCGGAGCGGGCAAAGCCTACTCCTGAGGTGCAGGCGCGAGAAGCGCACGAGTCATCGCTTTATGAGGTGCTCTCGCGCGCGGCCCGCCATTTTCATCTGAACCTGCGTCAGGAGCCGGAAACGATCGACTACATGAAGCGGCGCGGTCTCACGAAAGAGACGGTCGTCAAATTTAGCCTCGGTCACGCCAGCAATGGCTTGCGCGCAGCTTTGGCCGACGTACCTGAGTCTGTGTTGGTCGAAGCCGGGCTGGTGTCGCGAAGCGAAGAAACAGGCCATGTGCGAGACAAGTTCCGTGAGCGGTTGATGTTCCCGATCTGGAACGCGGCCGGACAGGTGATCGGATTCGGTGGCCGCACCATGACCGACGCGGAGCCGAAATACTTGAATTCGCCCGAGACGCCCGTGTTCCACAAGGGCGAGGAGCTTTACGGGCTGAACTTTGCGCGCGCGGCAGTGCGGCAGACACGCAGTGCCGTGGTGGTTGAGGGGTACATGGATGTGGCCATGCTGCACCAGCACGGCGAAACCAGGGCGGTTGCTGCACTCGGGACCAGCATCACGGCGGAGCAGGTCACCAGGCTGTTGCGCCAGTGCCAGTCGATCTACTTCTGTTTCGATGGTGACAAGGCTGGCCAGCATGCGGCCGACCGCGCTGCGAACATCGTCCTCAGTGTCATGACGGACGGCAAGCGTGCGTATTTCCTGACGCTACCCAACGATCATGATCCCGACAGCTACGTGCGGGAGCACGGCATTGATGCGTGGCGTGAGGCATTGATCAACGCCTCGGTCCCGCTTTCTGAGCGCGTCATAGCGATTTTGCACGGCGGAATCAGGAAGGTTCACGCCGAAGACCGTGCAGCGATGGCGAAGGAGGCTTCGATGCTCCTGGCCACCATCGAGCACGCGCCTTTGTTCCGCGATGCTCTGCGCGGCGAAATCGAAGCGGCGATTGGGGTGGAGGTGTCGGTTGCGCCACGGGCAACAAAAGGTTCTGCGCGGATGCAAGGGGGGCAGGTAGACGCCCAGCGCGCGCCTGTGACGAATGAGCGCCAGCTCTTCTACAGGCGCTTGGCCCTGCTGAGTGCGATTGACGTCAATCGCACGTGCGAAGTGCCGCAGGAGCTTCGAGACGAGTTCTCGGAGCTGATTGTTGGTTGGTTCGGTGTCAATGCACCCGAGCAACGATTCGTCGCAGCAGAGCGCATCCCCGATGTAGCGCTGCGCATGGCTGTCACAGAGGCGTTGGCAAGCCACGCCGATCGCGAACGCATTGTCGCGAGCGCTGGGCTCGTGCACGAGGCGAACGCCATCCTTTCCACCATTGCCAGCGACCTGGAGCAGCGAAATCGCGCCCAGGCCGCCGCGGCGCTATTCAGCTGAGAACATGAGCACTCCGCACAACGGCAGCCGGCCGGATGAGACGATCGAGCCGTATTGGATCCTCATCCTAGGCCTCCTGGTGGCCCTGGGCTTCTACGCATTCTGGACAGCAGCGCATACACAGATTGCGACGGGATATTCCTGGATCCGCATCGTTGAGTTCGGTGTGTTCGTCGTCAGCCGAACCCTCTGGGGAGCGCTCGCAGGAGCGGTTCTTCTGGGTGCGGCGGCGGCCTTGCGGGCGCTCAAGCCGGAAGCGACGTCAGTTCGCTGGATCGCCGTCGCAGGTGGCTACCTTCTCGTTGACGGGTTGCTGTCGCTTTTGACGAAAGGTCCGCTTGGCGCGATCGCTGGCGTGCCGTTGATCCTTGCCGGTGCCGTCATGATGGCTCTGCGGATACGCAAAGAGCTTGGCCGTGGTGTCTTGTATGTCGGGGGCCTAGTTGTCGTGGGCAGGCTGGTTGGTGGCATCTTCACGAGCTGGTTCCGCTTTTTCGTGGGCTCGAATCCGGCTTTCATCGAGCTCTCGCATATGGCGCAATCGAGCATTGCGGCAAACATCTTTTTGCTGGTCGCCATTAACGTGCCTGTCGCGATCTGGATCATGCGCAAGTCGCTTGATTCGAATCCGACGAACCATAAGCACTTCGGCAAGCCGCGGGACTACACCCTGCACACGTTCACGGATGAGCAGTCCAAGCACTACCCGCATTTGAAGTTGTTCCGCAAGGTCGACCTGACGAGCCAGTCCATCAATGTCGGGAAGTACCGCATGGCGGATACCGAGAAGGCATTCGCTATCAAGCACAAGCTGCTGGACCGTGGAGCGAAACCCGGCGAGTACAGAATCAACCGTGACCGTGCAGCTGCTCTTTTCCGCGCTCAGATGGGGCCGCTCTGGCGAACGCCGAAGCATCTGACCAAGTGGGAAGCGGCCGTACTTGCAATCGTCTTGCCGCGTATCGCTGCGCTCGATTCGAAGATGTCTGAGCGCGACTACAAGGCGGCCATGGCCGATACCGAGCGGATGTTGGCCACCTTCTGGAAGTGTGCGGGCGATAGCTACAACAAAGAGACCGACCGCATTGATCTGGACATGAGCGAAGCTGTGGTCGTGCTGCGTAAGTACTGGAATGCACCCACAGTGCGCGGCTACTTTAAGCGTCACGCATACGTGTACACGCTGATCTACGCAATGCTCACGGATGCGCGGCGCCTTGGTGTCTTGCCGCCGTCGGAATTCCGCTGGCTGCGCGTCGCAGACCGCCGGCTGTGGCTCGTCGTCGATAACGTAGGGCGGATCACGGCCTTCACCGAAGTTGCCGGCATCTATTCCCACTTCCTCCACGAAAGCAAGCGCAAGCGCGCGCTAGAGAAACCGGCTATCGATTCAGCCGTGACTGGGCTCATCGAGGGTGTTGAGAGCTACAAGTTCACCGAAGAAGAGCTGGAGAAGATCGAGGCGCAGCTCAAGGAACAGGAGCAACTCTCAGCCGTCGATCCTGCAGCGGTTGCGGTCAAGCGGCAGACGCTGGCTCTGGGCCTCCTGACCGTGCGCTCGGACACCCAGACCGACTTTATCGAGGCGGCGCTCATGAACGAGCGCGGCGATATTGTTCACAGCCAGCTGTGCAAGCCACAGGTTTCCGTGGAGGAGATCACCGCTCAGCACGGCACGACCGATGAGCAGCTCGCTCGTATCGTCCAGGCGCCGACGTCGATGGAAGCGCGCCGAAAGCTGCTGGAGCTCGTCAATGGCCACGACGTCATTGTGTTCTATGCGAACGATGTGGCGTTGATTCCAGGCCTTGAGCGTTCGGCGGCATCGGTGCGCGTGCTGGAAGACCCGGACGAGCCGCTGGATCTTCCGTCCACGTCGGTCGTGGAAGGTGTGATGAAGCAGCCGCCGGAGCTGCGCGACGCCAAGGCCATCGCAACGCTTGTACGTGCCATCTGGCTGAAGTACCGCGAGGCCGAGATGCGTGCACAAGCGCAGAGCGAAGCGGGCAAGGCAAAGCCCGGTAACTGATCTCTCATCCCCCCGGAGAACCCCATGGCCCCCCCGACATTCTCACAGGTCGTCTTCAGCCTCATCTGGCTTGCAATCATCATCCTGACAGTTCGATTCGTCCTGCGCATGTTCCTGGGCGTTCGGAAGTTGGAGCGACGCTGTCAGACGCAAGAGCGCCTTTTGGCGGCCTTTGCACGCGAACTGAATCTTGAGCTGCCGGCAGTCGAGCCAGCGCCACGAAGCGCTGTCGCAACTCTCATCGCGCGCCTGATCCCGGCGCGTGGCATGCGTCGTTAGTCTAGGGGCGCGTCAAGATGGGTCTACGCCTGCAATCGCTCGGTTTCAAATCTGCGTATAGCGCGGATCCGAAGCCGCTCGTGCAGCGCGTTGTATATGACGGCTTCCAGTTTGGCATTCTGTTCTCGCACTTCGAAGGTGCGAACCTGATCCTGAAACAGGAACCGTACAACGGTCGCTACATTCCGAAGGAACAGCATCCGTACCACCGGTTCTGGCGCTTTCCGGCCCATGTCCTCTACGAACATGGGGAAGCGTTGTTCAATGCGCTGATTGATGCCGGCAATGGCCGGGTCAAGGGCGCATCGCCCGAGTTTTTCAAGATGCTGGCGGACGCCCGGGCCGATGCACAGCCTTCGGCGTTCACAGATGATCTGACGGCGACGATCTACCAGATCGAGGCGGGCGGCGCCGTGCTGGTGAGCAGCGCTTATCACCCGGCAGTTGTCTCTCTCGCACAGTCGATGAAGGGCCGCTATCTGGCCCCAATGCGTGCTTGGAAGCTGGCGCAGTCCAGTCCGCACATGGTGCGTGAGAACCTGATCGAGCAGCTCAAGCTGCGCGAGGACCAGGTGACGATTGCGCAGGGCATCTTCGACATCGTCGACGATGCCTTCGTGCCGCAGGGCAACAAGGGCGCAACGATTCAGGTTCTGCCGAGCGCGATCCCGGAGTTTGCGCAGGCATCCGAGGATCACGACAAGGAGGTGTATCTCGCGGTGACGGCGCCACTGGCGCCGACGCCGTTGACATCGTCTTTGATCGAAGCCGCGATCGCGGGGTACTCGCTCTACGACTACCAGAAGGTCGGCGTCCGGCACCTGGTGCGCAACTCAAGCGCGCTGCTGGCCGACGATATGGGCCTGGGCAAGACGCGTCAGGGCATCTGCGCAGCCGACATCCTGTCGAGCCAGGCCCCGGGTAAGCAGATCCTCGTCATTACGCTGTCCGACCTGATGATCAACTGGGCGCGGGAAATCGCCCAGGTGCTCCCAGGAGAAACGAGCATTTCCCTGGGCTACCGCGCAGACAAGCGGTGGATCGTCATCAACTACGAGATGCTGCATACGGTCGCCCATCTAGCAGACCGGTTCGTGGTGATGGTGGTCGACGAGGCGCATTCGATCAAGGACCCGACGGCGCTGCGCACGCGCTACGCGTTCGACATCGCAGCCAGCGTGCCGTATCGGGTGATTCTGACCGGTACACCGATCCTGAACCGCGAAAGCGAGATTCACACGCTGCTGCGGTTGTCTGGGCATCCGCTTGGCAAGATTCCGCTCAAGACATTCCAGGAGAAGTTTGCCGGCGATGCTGCTTTCCGGCGCGATCTCGGCAAGCTGATTCGTGAGTGGATGCTGTATCGCACCAAGGACCAGGTGCTCAAGCATCTCAAAGGCAAACGTCGGCAGGCTCGGTACATCGAGCTCGACCAGAGCCAGCGCGAGCGCTATGACGCGATCAATGCGGACAGCGGAATCATCACGCTCGCCAAGATCACGAAGCTGCGCCAGGAGCTGGAGATCAGCAAGGTCCGCGCCGTCGTTGACATGGTGTCGCAGCTCAACGGCGACGACAAAGTCCTGGTCTTCTGCGAATTCAGCGAGTCGGTGGCGCACTTCGAGGCGGCATTGCGAGACGCTGGACATGACCCCTGCGTGCTCACCGGCGCAATCAAATCGAAGAAGCGCCGGCAGGCTGTTATCGATGAATTTCAGACGAACCCGCTCAAGCGCGTGCTGGTGGCCACGCGCTCGGTGGGCGGCGTGGGCCACAACATCACCGCGGCGAACTACGTGATCCTGGTGTCGCTGCCGTGGACGCCGTTCCTGGCCAAGCAAGCCGAAGACCGTGCGTACCGCAACGGTCAGGAGCGCCTCGTCTTTGTACTCATCGTGTTGGTCGACGGGACCATCGATATAGACGTGGTCGAGATGCACAAATCAAAGATGGCAATCGCGACCGAGATCCTCGACCCGGAAGAGGCAGAACGTCTCGCGATGATGGAGTTTGCAGAAGGTTTCGATCGAAAGGCCGCATAGGGCGGTCATTCGTTATCAACGGGCTGAGGCCCTACTTTGGAGGTTGTGATGACTATTCGTGGCGAATTGGAAATGACGCAAATCGGCTTTTTGGCCGATAACCCGCAGTTCCGCAAGAACCCGGACGGCAGCAAGGTCGCGAATTTCCGCGTGATTACCAACGTCACGTGGAAAGACAAGAACACTCAAGAAGAAGTCAGTCGTGCTGAAGGCTTCCCCTATGAGCTGTGGGGTGAGAGCGCGGAGATCTTCGCCGACATGATGAAGAAGGGCTATCGCGTCTACGTGAAGGGCGAACCGCGCAACGAAAAGTACGAACTCGACGGCGTGACCCGCTACGGTGTCCGCATCCGCGTGACCAAGTGGGAAAACCTGACGAAGATCGATCGCCCGGACCAAGCAACCGGTGGCGAAGCGGAGCGTCTGGACGACATCCCCGCGTGATCACTTCCGTAATGCCGGCCTAGCGCGGCGGCGGGGGCCGCTGTCCGCGCGAAGCCGATTTTGAGCAAGTCACAGAGATCGGATTTCCGCAATGATCACGCACACCCAACTGCAAGACATGTTGGCCGCTCAGTTGAGCACCAACAACGCGATCAACGGCTGCTGGATGGACGCCGGCTATCCGTTTGATCGAGCCATCGCCATTCAATGTTCGGCGGCGGTAACGCCAACTGGGTGGGCGTGGAAGCAGTATCGTGAATCGGAGTCGGCGGTAGCCGCACTCACCAATATTTGGCGCTGTGTCATGTCACGTCATCTGACCCTGGCGAAGGGGAATGTACGGGAGGCGGCCGAAGCGATCGCTATCGGTCTGACGGACCCGCCGCAGGTGTTTTTTGATTTCAAGCCCTACACGTTTTCAGAGATGAGCGCAGTTTCGCAAGTTGAACTGCTTGCGGCGCTTTCGCTTGCGCACCGTGTCTACCTGCCCCTTCTCGTATCCATCATGGACGCATGTCTGGTGCAGTGGAGCGACATCGAGCAGCGCATCCGAATGTCCTCGTTGAATGAGCAGGCATTTCCGATCGCTTTTGCGTCGAAGGCTGTCAGCACACTGCTGGCCGCGTGATCGGTTGAGTAGATCAATTGGAGCTGACATGACGGATGTCGATAGCAATTTGAGTGTGGTTGAAGAGTTTTTCGAAGTCTATGACTCCAGCTTTGGAAGCTCGCTGTTTGATACCCAAGCGTATGCCGGGGCGCTTGCTACCTATTTCGCGCGCGAACACGGTCAACGTCATCTTGACACGCTGGCCAACGAAGTCGGCCTCCACAATCTCAAGTTCGTAAAGGGTGAATCGTCCCTTCGGCTCACCAGAAGCCAGGTAGAGGAAATCGGACGAGTGCTGACACGCGCAGAAATGCAGTCGAAACACCCTGGGCTTCCCAGCGATGAGATCGATGACATGGTGGATGCCGCTGTGGCTATGGGGTTTCACATTGCATACCTCGATACGCTGCTTGAAGCGCTGCGCCGTCGGGGGATTTCTCTTGAGCGATCCGATCACGAATCGGATGCTGTAGACCTCAGGCCGCACGCGTTGTCGGTGGAGCGATACGTGTTTTGGGCGCAGTATTCTGCGGGCGCGAGAGGTGCGATTCGCAAGCTCATTGAACATGGCGTTTGGTTGGGCCGTGGCGTTGCGGCCATGTCAATCCCAAGCGCGCTTCGCGACGACGTCGAGACCGCGTACAAACATGCCAGGGGCGGGCACTATGGCCCTCGCTGGACGCCAGAACTTGGCCAGTATTTCCAGAAGGAACTTCGACGAAAAGAGTCTTTCGATGTTCTATGGAAATCGCTATCTCGGCTTGGCTATGAGCCCTATCGCACGGAGCAAGGCGCAGTCGATCGGAGGGAGTGGGAAGCGCGTAAGCGTAGCGCTTCCAAACTCGCGGCGAGGCTTGGCGTCGTTCTGCGAGAAGCCAGCTTGAAGAGCCGGTTCTCTGAATACATGACGGCAATGAGCCGAATTGCCGAGTTGATCGGGCTGCAGTTTGTACGAGAGAAGAAGCCACTGCTATCCAGCCAGATTCCAGAGCAATTACGTTCTGCGCTGGAGATCGCGCTGTGTTTTGACGATGTTGCGAACGATCGAAAACTCTCGAAAGCGCCCTTCGCCGAGCAGTGGAGTGCCGCAATGGCGTTGTACGACCGTGGTCACGCGACGGTCCGTCTCGGCGACATGATCGCGGCGCTCATGCATTGTGGGATTCGGCTCTCCCCTCTGGATAACACGTCGCATCCAGCGAAGCTTCCTTTGATGCAACTCGAAGTCGCTGAGGTGCGAGGCGCACTGGCCGCGGTATTCGCGCTTCGTCATCACCTCGGTGGTGTTATCAATTTTTGATTGCGAGTCGGAACTGCGGTTGAGAGCGCAAGGAGATCGCTTTGTACATGGAACGCGGTGAAGAGGGCTTTCTTTCGCCTGGTGTCGAGGCTAGCGTTTCCCCCGCCATGGCGTTGGCCCCTGTTCTTCGCGGGCGCAAGAATCTTTTCGGCAGGGAGGATTTGGCGGATGTGTATCGCCGCGCGAAGCAGATGATCGTCGACCACAAGGTGTTCCGCCTTGTGCAGGTGTCAGAAGCCGTAGATGGTGGGAAGAGCGTCATCATTTGCAATCTGTGGCGGGTCGACCGTAGCCCGGAAGGGGCTGTGCAGACGCTTGAGTTCGATCTCAAAGAGAAGCTGTGGAAGGAGGTTGATGACCTTGGATACTGGCCAAGGGTGCCATTTTTCCCAATTCAGAAAACACAGAAACTCGATTGGTGGCGCGACATCACGCGAAAAGCCATTTGGGCAGCGCTGGTAGCCGCTGGGTACAAGGATCTCCCATGGCATCTATCGAATTGGGATGCGGATTGGGACCCCTTGTCAGGGACGAACACACCCAAGGCGGACGCCCCGAAGCCTGACATGTCGCCAGGAACGATGGCCAGCATTTTGCTCGGAAAGTACCTTGGTAAGGGCACCGGAATTCGCAATGATGGCAAGGAGAACTGGAAGGACGGTCTGCTCACGACCGAATCGATGTTGGCAGGCGCCCGGGCGTTGCGTGCTGCCATCTTCGATCATGTGCTCGACGCTGAAGTGTTGTCGGCAATGCTCGCTATCGAGTACGACGTCGTTTGGTTTCACGACTACTTGCGCCATGCCAAAAACCGCGACGCTCTTTTGAAGGTTTCAAAGGAGAGGCGAAACCTGCTACCGCTGCTGCGTGATATCCGCGTGGATCAATGGAGCAGAGACGATTTGTTTTCTCGGAAGCTTTGGGTTCGGGATGGTCGCAAACGGACTTTGGTGGAGTATCCGAGGTTCAACGCGAGTGGGAACCGGTTTGTGCCGCTTGAGTCGAGAGCCGCTATGCGCTGGCTGTTTAAATCGAAGCTCACTGTCATCAGGAAATGGGCCTCGGTCAATGGGGGCGGTAAGGATCCCGTCGTGGTGGAGAACCTTGCGAGGGCCAACATAACAGTCGATATTCCAGCGATCGCATGGTGGCATCTGGTCACGCGCAGTTACAGCGTCCGGCAACTGGGGGTGAGCGATCCAGTTCAGCGGCTCTATCGCGCTTTCGCGATCCACTGTGCGGCCATGTGGAAGGAGCAGGGCTTCGCCCATCTCAAGAATTGGTTGCAGTCGGGGCAGGCGAATCTTGGCGATATCGCCGACTGGCTCCGAGTTGAGGGTATCGATCAGGGTTTTCCGGATCGACACGCCACTTGGTCGTCTCTGGTGAGGCGTAGCCGAGACTGGCATATGCGTACCGCCGAAGTTCGCGTAAGCCAGACAGGAAGGAACCATACCTGGACCTCGCTCGTGCCGGAAATCGAGATTGAAGGGATTCGCTTCACGCCATTAAACTCGGTGCGTGACCTCATGGAAGAGGGGCGGGTGCAACGCCACTGCGTTGCCGACTATGCTGATGACTGTATCGACGGCGAATATCGTGTCTACAGAGTGGTTGAGCCTGACGGTACCCGATCGACCCTCGGGCTGTGGCGAAACGACAGAGGGCATTGGGAGGTGGAGCAGCACCGAGGAATGTTTAATGACCCGGTAAGCGCTACAGCAAGCGAGGCAGGTGAGAAGTTGATGAACCTGTATCGCGTTGCGCAGATGCAGAAACGCGGGAAGACCGCAGCCCCTATGACTGGAGCGGCTTCTGCCGCTTGACGTCTTGAGAATAACAACGACTATGCGCATTTATCACGAGACCTTGCCAGCGATTGCCATCCACATCGCGAGAACGAAGCAGTTCATTTGCGGCGAGATTGCAGGTGATGCTGGCTTGAATTGCTACATCGAGGGCAGCCTGCCAAACCTTTCCGTGTACAGCCAAGCAGAGAAGAAAGGGGCGCTGATCACGTTCGAGTGGACTGGGCCAATAAGCTCCGATGGCTACTGGATGTTTGGCGACCCCGATACGCTGTATGACCAGCGACCGCACCGTGGTTTCGTCCCCGTGGATACCACACAGCATCTGAAGCTGGTTGGCATCGAATTGCTGTACGGTCAAACGTTTGCCGATTTGGTCCATCGACCGAATCTCCCCAGCGGTACCGATGTACTAAAGCCGTGGATCTGGTGGGAGTGGGCCCAATCAAGACGCAGTGCATGGGTGAAGGCGCAAGCGCAGCAGCTTGAGAGTACGATCGCGGCGTTGGTAGCAGAGCGGCCGAGCATCTCCGTGGTTCCGCCGCGCCGCGCACCCTATCTGGGCTATCTTCAGGACTGGCGCGCAACGCGAATGGCGCGCACCGGCGCCTCTGCCGAGTAGACGGAATGCGGCAAGTCCTGACTGCGCTGTATGACGCGATTCGCGAAGATCTGGGAATCCATCCGTCGCGGTTGGGGCGGCTGATTGAACAACGGTCCGATGCTTGCTATCAGCTCGTCAAGCCGGTGCAATCCATCGCTGCCAGCAGCGTTGTCCGGTGGGATGAGCTCGGATTGCCACCATTGACCGACTGGCCGCGCCGGTCCCGTAGTACGTTGCGCGGCTGGCGGGTCGCCGGCAAGCACTACTACGAGAGTTTCGAATTTCATTGCCCGGCGTTCGACCACCTGGCCAGCATCGAGACGACTGACGACTGGATGTGCGATATCCAGGACATCGACGGTCTTTCGTCGTCGAAGTCCAGGCTCACTGATTTCGCTACCATGGATGCGCTGGTGGAGCGAAATTCGCGCGAAATGATCGACGAGATTACGCACGCGAAGCTGACGAAGAACCTTGCGCATAGCGAGATCCGAATACTCCATCGAGAGACGACATCGGACCACTTCGCGCGGTTTGCGTGGGATGGGCGCCTATTCCTGATGAATAGTGGAGGCTCGCATCACCTGGCCGCCGGCAAATACATTGCGGCGCGCCTCGGCGTTTCCGTCCCTTTGAAAGCGACCCTGCGCGAGTACTCGCTCGAAGCTGGTTCAGTTCTGTCGCTGATCTCCCAATTCGAGATGTTCGTTCTCTCTGATGAGCCAGAGTTCAGCGTGGCCTTTGGTGAGGCGATGCGTCACTTCAAAGCCACCTGGCTTTGGCATCATCTCCCGCGGCCTTATCAGGAACATGCAAGGTTGATCCTCCTGCCCAAGTCGGAAGGCCGATCGATGAAGGTGGCTGATATCTTGAGCAAAGCGGGTGCGGTCGATTTTGTTGCATACCTCGTGGAGCTGGCGGGATTGGCTTGACTGGTGTACATGTCCACATTACGCTTGCGGTACGACGGACTGATCTCGTTCGTACCGCTGGCATTGGTAAAGGCTGTGCCATGAGATCGCATCGATTCTGTCGCCTGGACGCATAACACCTCCTCAACGGTGCGCACCAACGGCAAGCCAGCTCCCGTGTCCGTCTCGTGCGCCGCTTGGAGTGATTGTGCGTATTCCTATCTCTCAGGCAGACCTGAAGCAAGGTCGCCTTACCAAAATCTCGCGTGCCCTGCAGAAGCTCTGGAAAGCCGATTCCTTGAGCTTGATGCAAGCCCAGAATCTACTCGCTGGATTGCTTGGGTACCGCAACCTGCACGAGCTTCAGGCCAATGCTTTGGCCGACATCCCTCAGCCTCCTGCTGGTCTTTTGCCGGAGGGATTCAGCAGAGCCATGATGGTGAGCGCTGTGGCTTGGCAGTTGTTTCGGAAGCACCGGTTGAGTTTGGCTGAAGCAACTCGCCTCGCGGGCGCGTTGCACCTCAACGAGCTATCAGTCGACTCCAGCACAACAGATGCAATCACTGGCCGGTTGATCGCGCGTGAGCAAGCTCGGGGACGGCATCTGGTATTGGATGAAGCCCACTACCTTTTGAATCCACGATGGTGTGAGAAGACGCCGGCTGCGCTTGCCGGCGGCGTACCTGCGCACAAAATTGCGGTGTTGCCGGATCGTCGCGTGTTCACATGGTCAGCGCTTGAGCACCTGATCGACTTGCTGCCTCCGTACTACCAGGACCAATTGAGAGCTGAGTCACGGTACCGAGATTGTAGGGATGATGAAGTCGACCGCCAGTTCATTCGTGACGAGCTGTTCCCTTTGGCATGTGAGCCGCTGGAAGACTATGTCGTGCGCTCAAATGCTTTGCCCGCTGGATTTCGCGAGCTTTGGGTGTTCGATGAGCACAACGCATGTATGGGTCGTGTCCTTCATAACGTATCAATTGGCGGTCTCATCCCGGAGCTCTTCAGCGTTGCCGGGCGCGATTTGGCGCGGGCCGCGGTGTCCCTCTATTGCGGAGATCCAGTCCGCTCAAAGAAGTGGGAGGCTGCCGGCGTGGCGGACTATGAGCCACGTGAGGACGACATGTCGCTGTTGACTTCTCGTTATACGTATGGCGATCGGAAGTACCGCGAGCGGGCGACCGTTTCAGAGGGCCCCATTTACGCCGATGCTCGCGATCTGATGCCACTTCCTGCCTCGGTACGCCTCCGTCCCGAAGGGGAATCGTTTTTGCTGTGCGGCCATGTATTCGAGGAAGCCGGTCAAAGTTATCTTCGGTATCAGCCCGATTGGTTAATGCTTGAGGATGTGCCCAATGTAGCGATGCCTGCAGAACCTGAGACTTCCGAGATGATGGAGGAATGCAGGCGTGGTTATGCAAGCGCAGCGACGGCCGTTCCCGATGCGGCTGCGGCCCTGTACCGGGCCGTAAAGCGGCAAGTCGATGAGCTGATCAAGTCGGCTGCAGATCGTCTCACTGGCCAGGTGGCACGCGCCGACATGGTTGGGCTTTTGTTGGAGATCGTCCCGCCACAAGCCTTCAACGCCTATTGTGGAACCTGGATCAACGAGAGTCTTCCGGTGCGGTATGACGGTGATTCGGTAGACAACCCAGTCCTCGTAGAGGAGAGGGAGGATGCCCTGGGCAACCTCGTTTGGCTTGGCGAAAGTGTCAAGCGTTCGATCCCGGAAGTTTTTGCATTCGACGACGCTGCGCTTGGGTACGTGTTGCTTCATGCGGAAGGGCAGGTGCCGGGAGGTCGCCATGCTGCCCTGGTGCAAGCGCTAGAGCCTCATCAGGAGGAACGAATCACGCAGCTGCTTGTTGACATGATCTACGTGGCGGCCTACTGCGAGGCGGATATGCCAGAAGAGCCGGTGACGCGGAAGCTTGACATCCTTCGTGTGGCGGTGAGGCGAGTACTCGACGGAGAAGCTGCGCGGATCTCAATTCCCGGCATTTGCGAAGACCTTTCGAGGCTTGGCCAAAGGATGGCACAGCACCTGGAGTTTTTCGGTACTGTAGAGATCTGGAGGGCACAACAAGCCAAGCAAGCTCGTATTCGGGAGGAAGGGGCCTACCTCTACGTAGGTGAGCCCGTGCCGCGGGAGAAGCCTCAGCGATTTGGCGATTTGATGGCCGGACTGAGACCGAAGCCAAAGCTCTTCGAGGTCGAGCAGCGCCTCTCAGATCTGACAGAGTCACGGAACGACCCATAGCAGCAGCGTGCCCTATTTTTGTAGGCAACTTCGCTATTTTTTTAGGTTCCTTCGCTATCTTCACAACTCAAATGAGCAGCAACCTCCACCCCATCCGTAATCTGACCGACCTGTTCAATAAAGAAGAGATCGATCGCCTCAAAGACGCTCCGCTGCGTCCCAGCGGTGTGCAACACCCAAGTTGGTATCCGCTACACAGTGTCGATTCGCGCCCTGTAGACGCCTTGGTGCGCCAAGTAGTCCCGATGATTGCCTGCGAAGTCGGCGGCGAATCTTGGTTGAGAGATCTCGCTCCGCGCTTGAATGACTTTGTGGATGATCGCAACGCCTCTTCAGCGTTGGCGGAGATCCGCGCGTACGGCGGCCTTCTCGAAGCTGGATTTGAAGTCACGCCAATTCCACGTATGAGTTCGGCCACGCCGGACTTCACGGTGGATGCGGGCGACGGCCCCGTGACTGTCGAGGTCTTTTCGAAGCACCAGGATGTCGAGCAAGACGAGCTGATGGCCGCGGCGAACACACCTGGTGGATGTCACCCTCTTGGCATCGAAAGGACGACGTCAACTGTCGGCAGTCGTGTAGTGACAATGACAGAGATAGAACTCACGCCGGCAGGAAGGCCGGATCCCAACAAGCCTGGTGATAGTGTGCAGGCAAATCTCATCAGCAGAGTCTGCTCGATGAAAAGCGACGAGACGCAGGTCGATGTCGATCGCCCGTGTTTGCTGATTGCAGACTTTGCTCACTTCGGCGGCCCGGTTGCATCCAGATTTGTTGAAGCGGACCAGACGGCCCCGCTCATCAGTGGGCACCATGGCCTATGCAGCGGCGGCATGTGGTATGGGGTCTATGGCTGGAAGGGTGCCCCGATTTTTGAGCATCGGTATGGGAGCCCGAAGCGCATGGGGCACGATGGGCGTTTCCGCCTCACAGGGAAGGAGAAAAGCCGCCTGTCTGGCATTTTGTTCGTCTTCCACGAAGGGGCGGTGCTGCTCGAAAACCCCTGGGCAGCCAAACCGCTGCCTACTCGCGCACGCTTCGCGTTGAACCGCTTCCCCTGGTTCGACCTGCAGCACTCGATCGCGGACTGGTATCCGGGACAGGCTGCGGGACTGGTGGAGTCCCAGCGCAAGATGATTGAGACATTCGACGCCCAGGTTCACCTGATGATGCCGTAGGAAGGCGTACAGGCGCTGGTCAGTTCCAGGGCTTATTCAGCAGCCATAAAAAAGGCCGCTCCGACGTCAATCGGAGCGGCCTTTTGCTTTTGGCAGCAGGCAGCTACTTCTTGCCGCCGTCGAGCTGGGGCAGTGCATTGCTGGTGCCCAGCGACAGCAGACCGGCTTTGGAATAGATGGCCAGCTTGTCGCGCGTGTCCATCAGGTCCAGATTGCGCATGGTCAGTTGGCCGATACGGTCGGCCGGGCTGAACGGTGCGTCTTCCACCTTTTCCATCGACAGGCGCTCGGGCGCGTACGTCAGGTTCGGCGACTCGGTGTTCAGGATCGAGTAGTCGTTGCCGCGGCGCAGTTCCAGCGTCACGGTGCCGGTGACGGCGCGGGCCACCCAACGCTGGGCGGTTTCGCGCAGCATGATGGCTTGCGGGTCGAACCAGCGGCCTTGGTACAGCAGGCGGCCGAGCTTGAGGCCGTTGATGCGGTACTGCTCGATGGTGTCTTCGTTGTGGATGCCGGTGACCAGGCGCTCGTAGGCGATGTGCAGCAGCGCCATGCCCGGGGCTTCGTAGATGCCGCGGCTCTTGGCTTCGATGATGCGGTTTTCGATCTGGTCGCTCATGCCCAGGCCGTGGCGGCCGCCGATGCGGTTCAGCTCCAGGAACATCTCGACCGGGTCGGCGATTTCCTTGCCGTTGACGGCGACCGGACGGCCTTCGTCGAAGGTGACCGACACTTCTTCGGCCTTCACCTCAACTTCCGGCTTCCAGAACGCCACGCCCATGATCGGGTTGACGATGCGGATGCCGGCGTTCAGGAACTCCAGATCCTTCGCCTCGTGGGTGGCGCCCAACATGTTGCTGTCCGTCGAATAGGCCTTCTCGGCGCTCATCTTGTAGCCGAAACCTTCCTTCGTCATGAAGGCTGACATTTCGGCACGGCCGCCGAGTTCGTCGATGAAGGTCTGGTCCAGCCACGGCTTGTAGATCTTCAGCGCCGGGTTGGTCAGCAGGCCGTAGCGGTAGAAGCGCTCGATGTCGTTGCCCTTGAAGGTCGAGCCGTCGCCCCAGATGTGGACGTCGTCTTCCTTCATGGCGGCGACCAGCATGGTGCCCGTGACGGCGCGGCCCAGCGGCGTGGTGTTGAAGTAGGTGATGCCGCCGGTGCTGATGTGGAAGGCGCCGGCCTGGATGGCGGCGATGCCTTCGTTGGCCAACTGCGGGCGGCAATCGATCAGGCGGGCCTTTTCTGCGCCGTACTCCATCGCCTTGCGCGGGATGGCATCGTAGTCTTCCTCGTCGGGCTGGCCGAGATTGGCGGTGTAGGCATAGGGCAGCGCACCCTTGTTCTTCATCCAGCGCAGGGCCGCGCTGGTGTCCAGGCCGCCGGAGAAGGCAATGCCGACCTTCTGGCCGACGGGAACGTGTTGCAGGATGGTTTCCATGGTCTTTCTCAAATGGCGGAGCGCAAAAAAACAGCAGATTGGGGTCGAATCCGCCATTTTAGGGCAGGACGGGGATACAACATCGAAACCGCTCAGCTTTTGCGTGGGCACGCCGAACTGGACCATTTGCGCCAAGGTGCCGCGGCAGGATCTGCGTGCCGCTTTGGCAGGGCGCGACGCCACTGTTGGTCCCCAAGTGAGGTGCAGACTTGCCGGCAACAATGTAATAACATTGTGTTGCCATGCATCTGGCAACGGTATAACATTGTGCTTACGGTGAGGCTATGAAGGCAACGATACGCAAGATGGGCAATTCGCAGGGGGTGTTGATCCCCAAGCCCATTCTTGCCCAGCTAGGTTTGGAGAATGAGGTGGATATGGCAGTGGAGGACAATGCGCTGGTGATCCGCAAGCCACAGAAGAAGGCGCGCGAGGGCTGGGCTGAAGCCAGCCAGGCCGTCGCGGCTGCCGGTGATGATGCGCTGGTGATGGGCGAATTCCCCAATGCTGACGACACGGAGCTGGTGTGGTAGCGCGCGGAGAGATTTGGCTCGTAGCCCTAGACCCGACGAAGGGCGGCGAGATTGAGAAGACGCGGCCGTGCGTGATCGTCTCCCCACCGGAGATGCACGACCATCTGCGAACGGTCATTGTTGCTCCGATGACGACGAAGGGCCGGCCGGCTCCGTTCCGGGTGCCGATCACCTTCATGAAGAGGAGTGGGCTGATTTTGCTGGACCAGATTCGTGCGGTCGACAAGGTGCGCCTGGTCAAGAAAGAGGGCGTAGTTGCCGATAAAACCTTGTTGAGCACCCTGCAGACATTGCAGGAAGTTTTCGCTGAATAGGCGAAGGGGAAAAACCACCAGGCGCGAAAGCGCCCCGCGTCCGGCCGGCTGCCGCGAAACTAAAGAGACCACAACGATGAACGCGACCTATTTATCAGGCTTCCTTACGGGCTTTGGTGCCGGCACGGGCGGTATCTGGCTGGCGATCGGCAACACGACGCTGGCGTGCGTCGCTGCTGCTGTAGCTGTGGCCGGGATCGTCATTCACGGTGTAGCAGTGCGAAACAATGCGAAAGCTTCCCCCTAACTCCGGATCACCAGCAGAGCAAATTTAGATTATGGATCGAATTATTTGGCCGGCGCTGGCAGGGTTGGTCTTGATTGTGGCATACGGTGCCTACTTGGCGTTGTCCTGACAAACATTCCGGCGCACAGCGCCTCGCGTACCGGTCTCCAAGCAGTTGGATTCGACTTTGATAGGAAAACCGACGATGACTTCATGGGCCGTATCAATGTTTGCTGCTGGAGCATGTAGCGCTGGCGCAATCCTGCTGATCCGGGATGTGCCGAAATTTGCGGGTGGCATGCCGCCAGCGCTGGTGGTATCCATCTACATGTTGCTGGGCGGGGTCACACTGCTTTTTTTTGCGGCACTCGGCCTTCAACGCACGGCCGGAGCTGCTGCGATCAAGTGGCCAACAATCGCCGGTATGGTGGGCGTGGCCGCCATCGGTGTCTTGCTGGCAATGCTGGAGCTGTTTTTTGTCTTCGGTGCACGCCAGGCCATGCCGCTGCCGGATGCCATGATTGTGTACAACGTGACGAGCCTATCGCTGGTGGCCGCCGTTGGTGTTGTCGTGTTTCGTGAATCGATGGACTGGCCACGCCTGGTTGGAGTCGGCATGGGGCTGGCGTCGATGATCCTCTTGCTTCAACCGTCGAAGGTGTCAACATGATTGAGATGAATGACCGCGCAGCCGTCATTTTGTCCGTCCTGCTGGGTGCCATTGCTGTAGTTCATACGCTGATGGTGGTGCATGTCGCGTGGTTGCGCGCAAAGCTCGATGCGAAGTTGGCCGAGCGCATCAAGGCAGACGGCGAGCGCGAGTTTTCGCGCTGATACAGGGGAAAACAAATGGCAAATCAAGTTATCGGTGCGGCAGTCATGTTGGTGGTCACGCTCCAGCTCGTGCTGTTCATCTGCTCGCCCACGAAGTCGATGAAGCAGGCATACGCGGATAGCTGGCACAAGACGGGAACGGTAATCGCGCATCTGTTCCAAATCCAGCCTGGCCCGGATCGATGGATCGGGTTCGCGGTGCTTGGGCTCATGGCGTATGTCGCGGCCCTGGCCCTCGCGTTGGAAGCGGTCGGCCGGTACATCCACTGAAGGCTCGGAACAAGATGATGGGTACTCCCAACCTGAATGAATTGGCTGCAAAGCCTGCGGGCGACGACCAGATCAAGCGCGCCCGCGAGATTTGCGGGGAATCCGAGGTACTACACGCCAAGCTGGACGCGTTCCTAAACGAGAACCCTACTCGCGGGAGTATGGTTGAGTTCATGAGCGAGTTGAAAGAGGGTGGCCTGAAAGCGGAGATGGAGGCCAACATTCTGCGCATCTGCGCGTCGGTCGGGATCGATCAGCCAACCGGTACAGACAGGCTTCTGGCGCTGCAAATTGGCCTTCTGCAAGAACAGAACGAGGCATTAGCGAACCTTGCACGGCGCACTGGCCAGATCGCACATCAAACGAAGGAATCGCCGTCGATCTTCGGCCCTGTCCTCGCGGCCGTGTTGATCGGCAAGGTGCTGTAACCATCGGAAAAATGATGGACGAACGAATCAAGAAGTGGTCAGCCTTGCGCCCGATGCAGATGCCCGAGTTGGTGCACTTTGGGAAGGCCAGCGGGGTCACGGTGGAGCGCTTCGGTGGCGGCTGGGTTTTGCAGTGCAAGGACGGCGTTCTGTCCGATGACAAGGGTTATGCGATCGTTTTCAAGGACCTTGAGCCGATTATCAAGGCCGTCGCGCGACATGGCATTTCAGAATGCACCGTCGAGTTTTCAGAGCTCCATCCCGACGACATGCAGCCCCTGGATTTCGAGGTCGTTCCAACTGTTGGGTACATCGGCAAAGCATAAGAAAAAGGACAGGGGTCTTGAATAGAGCAGCGGCCACTGTAGTCCCGCTGATAGTCGTCGTCTCAGGCGCTTCGTTTGCGTTCGGCAGACATATTCGGAAAGGCGATCAGGACATCATCTATCGTGACGGAATGACGTACGGCTGCTCAATGCTTGCGCGAAGTGAGGCAGACGCCAAGGCATGCACGAACATTACCTATTCGCCTCCCCAAAGTTATCGCGGTATGAGCGGGTTTTCGCGTTAGAACGGATCGAAAAAACATCATGAAACAACAACAACGAATGACTTGGCGTGTTGCCTTTGCCGCCTGTGCACTCACGCTGATTTCTTCGGCAGCAACCGCTGCTGAGCTAGTGCTGCTGACCGGCATTGCTCCAACCACGGCTGATGGAAGTGTGGTGCAACTGCGGAAGACTGGGCCAGATGGCTGCACATACCTCGGAGCGTTCCATGATACGACGCGTACCGCATCGTCGTGGATCGAAAAGGTTCTGTCTGGCGGCGATCAGCGTTTGTCGGACTGGTCGATCGAGCTGACGCGCATGCAATGCGATCGCATGCTGTCACCGATCCAAGCGATCGTGCCACTGAGCAAGACTCACACCTATCTGGATGTGGACGGCAAGATCCGCCCCGGTTACGCGCCAGGCGACAGCGTAGGCAACATGACGCCCCTTCAGCCCCAAGCGCGTTGAGTCCCACAAATCGGAAAATAGGGAAATCGTTTCGTGGACTTGATCTTTCAGACACCAATCGTCGGCTCTTTGGTCGACCCAGCTCAACGGGCGACAGCCTGCAAGGCATTGGTTGACTCAGTGAAACGCTAGGGGCCTAGGAGAATCGTCAAATGAACATCGAGATAGATGGTGGTGGTCGGGTCGCGTTCAACGCACCTCAGCAGCGTTGGGTGGACCCGAATGGTGGTGATGGGCGCGTGATTCAGATGGCTCGCTTTGGTGGGCAAGAGATGATGGCGATAACCGATGACGGCGGTGCATTCGATCTGCACTTCCTGCATTTCAAGACAGGTGGATTCCCTACTATTGAAGCTGCGAAGCAGGCAGCTCCAGAATTCGCCCGACGCGTCCTCGCTCGGCTGGCCGAAATGATCGCGGACTGAACAGAAAAACGCCGGCAGTGCTGGCAGGAGGGAACGAACGATGACAGATGAAGAAATGGACCGGCAGCATCTCGCTAGCCTGGGTGATGCGGATTGGTATCTGTCGCGCCACGATGCGGCAGTGGTTTGCCGGGCAATCGCGTTGTCGATGCCGCCACTCTCGTGGGAGGCCATTAAGGCGCGGGTCTGCTCGCTCATTTGTCGCCTCAGTCGGGATGGCGACCATTGGATGTGTCAGGGAAGCTTTGAAAGAGAGCGTCGGCCTATCTCTGTCGCCGCGGTCTCCTACCTGAAGGCAAACGCATCCAAGGACGTGCTCAACGAGTTGGAAGTCGCTTACGAAGTTTTTGTGAAACACTCAGACCAAAACAAACAGCCGTGGTTGGCGGTGAAAGAGCTTTACAGCTTGCTGGGTCGGGGCTTGTGCGCAGATCGCTTTCGAGCACGCATGGCAAGGCAAGCGAAGGAAGCAAGCGGCAACAAAGTGCTTGAGAGCGCCCAGCGTTCGGCCTTCAGTTCAGACTAATAGGAAAGACTCGGTGGCCGACCTGCACGCACCGCTGCATACATTCAATGGCCGGAAGTGCCGCGTGTTAGGACGCGAGTACACGAACGAGGCACCTTACGTTGTCATCCGGTTCATTGACGAAGGCGGGGAAGCGTTCGGTGACGAGTTGCGTGTGAAGCCTTGGGATGTGGAGCCGAAGCTCCCAATTTACTCACGCCGCTAGCAACAAGGAAAATGATGAACCTACACGAAGAAATGACAGCGTTGCTCAGAGCCGTGAATCGTGACGTGCGCCGGGGAGCGTGGGAGTTGCTGGCTTGCGCTCTCGCGCTGCTGTTGTTCGCTGGATATGGATACAGTCACATCATTCCGCTACTCGAATCGCTTACGAGCGCAAACCTGTCGTTGTTGCGTCACGGCTTCGTGTTGGCGTTCGGCCTCGGGATTGCATTGGTCATCTGGTGTGGTCTGATCTTGACCAGTCGCCATTTCGCGAGCGAGCAAAACAGTCGCGATTCGACTGGCAACTGATACCAAGGAAGAACAAGCCGGCGCGTGAGCGCTCCGCCACCGGCCGGCAGCCGAGTGAAGGAAATGCGATGGACAAGTCAACCTTGAGTTAGGGCTTTCCGGCGGGCAGAACAGCGACACCGGAACGGTGCTGCGTAAGCAAAGGGAAGAGAGCGATGTCAGATGAAGGTCGCAGAAACGGGGCGGCGTTGGAGTGGGTCAACCGCCAGCGGTTCTGGCCTGACTGTGGAGCCCCGTGCTGGCGTTCGCCCACTCGACCCAAGACCGAAGCACTACTTCGACATCAGCCGCATACCAGCCAGACGAGTGGATGGGATTGAACTCGATGACCTTGTAGCCGCCTGTAAGTTCCAGCACTAAATGAGATTGCACAGGGTTATTTGCGAATGTCCACCGCAATTTGCATGGCAAAACGCATGGCGCAGAAGATGATCCACAGCAAGATCAAGCACTTGCAGCAACAGGACGGCAATTTTGGCAACCCTGTGTTCGTCCCTGCACCGGAATGCACGGTTGCAAGCGGCGATTGCTTTCACGAGGGGCAGTGCCTTGCGCAATGCGGGCGACACGCGTTGCAAGCCGGCTGGAAGTGCTCGGTATGCGGCAAGGGAAACGCTCCCTTCCAAGCGCTGTGCGCGAACGAGAACTGCGGGCGAGAGCGCACAAACTAGACGAAGAGGCAACGATGGACGATGGGGAATACTGGGATCGCATCGAAGGCGAAGCAGCGCTTGCGGTCGAGCGGGGCATGACGGACCTCGCCTGCCCTCATGCTGCGGGCAGCGATGAGGCTAACCATTGGCTGTTCACATTCGAGAACGTCCGGGCCCGACCATATATCCAGAGTGGTGAGCGCGCGGCGCGTGATGGACAGCCCATCACCGCATGTCCGCAAGGGTTGGAACCGAAGTTGCGTGAAGCCTGGGAGCTAGGTTGGCGTATCGCCCACGACGGCCCGTTTTCGGGCTTTAAGGATCTCGAAATCTCATTTCGAGGGCGGGACTCTGTTCGCGAATAGCGATGGAAATTGCCCCGCCGTTTGCAAATAGCGTCGGAACCAACACCGCCATCTGCCCTGGCAATGTCAAGAGCCACGCAGGGGGCGGGCAGGTACCGGTCAGCAAGACTTTGCGCTGCCTGCCAGAGCTGCGGGTCCACATCGCGCTCAAGAGCGCGTTCGCCGTTCTCCCGATACTTGCTGATCTCGATCAGGCGGCCGCCGACAAACCAGCACCGCCATTCCGCATCGATTTTCCGCAGTGGACTCATCCAGCAGTCCAGTTCGTTCGATAGGTCCCGTTCAATTTCGATCTTTCTCCACCCTTCGGCGTCGACGACTGCCCCTGTGAAGGCTTTGTCCAGAGAGTCGGGGCGAATGTGAGCTGGACCTTCGTGGGCAAGGACTGAGGCAACGTCGCGCGCCTTGACTATGCGTCCTGTTCCGTTCAGGGCGTCAGGACCGAAAGACCTGGCCGAGGCCTGAGTGGCAAACCGCGCTTCGTCATGCTGAACGAAGCGCGCCAGGGAGCTGGTCTTGAGTTACCGAAGAAATTGGACGGATCCATAGGTCAACACGAAACGGAATCCAGTCCAATCAATGCCGCAGTCGTCAGGATCGAAGTTGGTGGTTGATGAGCGGTCGTATAGCGTGATGCCCGCGGCGCGGGCAAAGATCGCGACAGGCGCGGTCAGGCGCTCCACGTAGTTGTTCTGCACGAAGATGGCAACGCTTTCGGACATCGTGTGTGGAGGGAGCGCGCTCAATGCGTTCAGTGGAGCAGGGAAGACACTATCCGGCGAGGATGACTATTGGACCATAGTCGGCGTAACAGTCACCTCCAAACCGGGGACGAGGCTGTCGAATTTCGTGTCGGTAGCGAGCGTGCCGTCGGGCAGGACGGTCGGAGTAATGGACACGGTGATGCCGTTGGTTCCCATCCCTTTCTCGCATTCGTCCGCACCCAGGCAAGTCTTGACGCTATACCTGACGGTCTGCCCTTGGAGGGTGAGAGCGTAGCCGGTGCTGATGTGCTTGTCATCCTTGTCGACGTCGATGCGATAGGCGATTTGGCGGAGTTGAGTTGTCGGCGAAGACGCGGGTTGCTCGGACGCCGCCGCGGCAGTGTGGCCGGTGGCCATTGCTGCGGAAATGAATGCGAGTGCTAGGAAGGCTTTCTTCATCATGTTCTACCGGTATTGGTCCGACTGATTGTTGCAGCCTCTCGGCTGCTATAGGGTTAGATGGGTAGCAGCTGTTGTTCGGAGCGATCGGTTTGTGGCTCCATGATCTTGGAGCCACCATCTGCGGCGATATCTTCCTTGGCGCGGCGATTCACCTTGTCAAGGTAGTGTTGGACCAAGCGCTTGAGATGCGATGTGTCGTTGTCTGTTTGTTGGACACCAAGGTTTGGATCGACGACGTGATGAGCCTCGCTGGCCTTGATACCGAGTACGTCCATGATGGGCGGATCGCTTCCTTCTTCGCTGACGAGGAAGAAGGCAATCACCGGATTTTTCTGTCCTTCACGATCGATGCGCCACAGTAATTGCTGGTGGACTCCAGGGCTATAATCCAATTCTCCAATGACCAACACTGAGCAGCGCTCCTGCAGGCCGTCCAATCCAGCGCCAGATCTCAGAGAGATAATCATCACATCGGTATCGCCGTTTAGGAATCGCTCCTTCTCGCGTTCCTTTTGCGTGGGCGATTCTGAACCGGTATACATGGCCGGGCGCAGGTCCCCCAACTCCTGCTGCCAAATACTGTAGACCTCGCGATGCCAACCTGCCAACAGAACGGGCTCGCCAGCTTCGACCATGAGTCGCACAAACTGCGCGACCGATTTCGCTTTGGAGACCCCGGTCGCTTGGCGGACCATCATGTCGAGCTCGCGCACTGCGGCGCCACGTTCGACAAATGAGCCTGTCGTCGCGCGAATGGCCAGCTTCTTTGCGAGCTCCTCAATGCTCTGCACGGCCTTAGCGTCAAAATCGACGTGCTCAACGATGCGCGACACCTTCGGAAGCTCCAGGCCAACATCAGCCTTGAGGCGCCGCAGAAACACGTGTTGTTCACGCAGGAACGTACCGAGTGCCTCGGGGTCATTGATCCTGCCGTCATCGTCGAGCCATTCGCGCTCGAAATCTTCCCGGGTCCCGAGGACATCGGCATCGATAAAGCTCAGGATTTGCCAGATCTCCCGGCCATAGCCGTACACGGGAGTCGCGGACAGTCCTAGGTGATATTCGGTGTGGTTCGAGAGCACGCGCGCGGCGGCGCCCTTAGCCGTCTGATCGCCGGTGCGAAGACTCTGCGGCTCGTCGTAAACGACGGCCTTGAAGAACCCTTCGTTGAAGAAATCGATCCATCCGCCGATCTGGCTGATCCGGAAAATATAGACGTCCGCGGGCGGTAGATTGTAGGGCGATGCCTTTTTAATGACATGGACCCGCAACGTCGTGAACGTGGTCAGTTTGTCACGCCACTGCTTCTGCATGTGCGGATCACAAACGACTGCGGCGGGGAGTGCGCCAGGTGTCGAAGCAAGGAACGCTCCGGCGACGTAAGTCTTCCCGAGTCCGCCCTCATCGCCTAGCAGTAAGCTCTTTCGCATCTGCACGAGCGTTACTGCTTGCGATTGGTACAGGCGAATCTTCTGGCCATCTCGCAAGCCCAGCATGGGCGGCGGCGAGTAGTCTGGCAACAGGATTCTTTCGAGCTCGGCCTGCTCGTGCTCAAACGCCAGGCGGCCGCCGCGTAGTGCCTGCCTGTCGCCCTCGCTCATGAAGAGCGGATAGCGTGAGATGAACCAATCGAGATCCGCAGCGTGAGCCAAGTCGCGCGGGAAGTAGTAGGGCCCTGTGGAATTTTTCGGGACGCGCGGGAAAAGGTGCTTGAGCCGGATGGCGACATGCGGCTCGATCTTGGACATCTCCCACTTTGTCCCGCCGTCGACGAGCTGCAGACAGCCGTAGGTACGCGTCATAGCCAACCTCGGCTGAGCGATGCCGAATAGAGCGGCTTGCCGTTCAGTTCCGGCGGCAGCCCCATCGACATATTCGAGGCCAGGATGATGGCCGTCACCTCGGCGTGCTCGGCGTAGCGGGAGATCTGGCGGAACACCTCCATCTTGCTGGATTTGTTGCGCATTTTGCATTCGATGACCACGCCGCCGGACACCAAGAAATCGGGGATGTCCTGAGAAGACAGGCGCTTCTCGCGAGCAAAGTCGAATCCGGCACCCCGTAACGCTTGCTCTACACCAGCTTGGAGGTGCTTTTCAGTCGACAGGTCAAAGCGGCACCGTTGCAGCAACTGAACGATCTCCACCGCGATTGTGTTGTGCTCAACAACGGCAAGTGCTTCCATCGGTTTGCTCCTGGTGCACGAGATCATCAAATGCGCAGCGAGATGCCTAAAGTTGTGGATTTTTTTGACAAATAACGCCGGACCGCCGCCCGCATTCACGCGGCATCAAGCGCTAGGTCGAATCCTTCAAACTGGCGAAATCGTTCTGCGGCGCCCCGGACGTAGTCGTACACAACGTCCGTCGCTGCCCAGCGTCGTCCCTCAAGCTCGCTGGCCAGAGCCGTCGTCATCGATCCCGCGCACGGGTCGACCACCAGCTGATCGACGTCCGTCATGAACCGGATGAGCTTGCGTGCCAGTGCGAGTGGCATCGGCGCGCCGTGAGGTTGTAGGCCGATCTCGCGTGCACGCTTCTTGTAGGCACGTTGGCTTGCGCAATTGTTTGGGACGTGGAGCACGTTGCGAGGGATGCGCCCAGCGGTGGGGTTCCCATAGGATCCTGGGCGTAGGCGATACACTCCGTCACCATTGACAGCGACATGCTTGACGCCGCCCTGGTCGATCAGCTTCTGGTGCTGCTCGGTATGCGGTTCCAGGACGCGTTGGTTGTTGGCGATGCACCGGACCGGGTCGTTGCACAGCCACAGAATCGGCTCGTAGGCCGTGTTGAATTGCATCCGCTGCAGGCTGGCCCACTGGATCGGACCCGGCGCCTTGTTGGACTCCCAAATCAGGGTGTCCATCTTGTAGAGGCCGAAGCGCTCGCAGAGTGCGATGGTCAGCTTTTCGAAGTAGAGCGAGCGCGCAGGGGATTTAGGCAAGTGCACGTCGTTGCTCAGCGAGAGCAGGATGTTGCCGCCTGGCACCAGCTTGTTCGCGATGGGCTCCACCACACGCGAGATGAAGTCGATGAAATCCTCGACGGGGGGATTGCCGTATGCGCGTGGCTTCTGCAGCGGGTACGGCGTCGAGGTCAGCGCGAGAAAAATGGGCTCGTCCCATTTTGAGAAAACGTGATGGCAGTTGCCCCAGATCGCGAGGCCAAGATCCGTGCTGAAGGCGATGGCGGCGATGTTGTCCTTCACCGTTCGCATCTTTTTCTTTCCCGCTTCCGTCAGCTCCCATACCGCGCGCTCACCTTCGACGCGCTCGATCAAGCCAAGGCTGCGAAGCGTTTGCTGATGCCAGCGGATGGCACGCTTCAGGAGGCTGCGTTGATCGCCGGCACGGCCGACTGGAGCGGTCTCGTTCAAGAGCTTGGGATCCACGCCGGCACGGCCGACTGCCATGCGATAGAGCTCAGCATTGGTCAGGCGCCCGGACTGTGGTTGGGCATACGCCCCAGCCACATGTTCGAAGAGATCAATCTGACGGGCAGCGGTTGATTTGGTCATGAGTGCGGTTGGTGGTTTGACGCTTGGTGCTCAGGCCACGCCTTGGCAGCGCCGGATGGCTTGCCGGCGCTCCGCATCGACCTTGCATTCATGGCAGCAGTACGACGACCCTTCGGCAGGTGGTTCGCCACATTCGTTGAGGCACTGGTCAACCCGCTGATGGGATTTCGGATTTACGCGAGCGGCGGCGATCGCCTGCTCCAGCGTGCGCTGGGCGTAGTCGTTTGCAATATCGATTTCGTCGGGCATGGTCAGCTCCTCTCGATCAGGTTGGTGTTACCAACGGGCAGACTCTTCAGTTTCTCGGCTGCTGGTGTTCGTCGCGTTTCCGCCACCGAACAAGCCAGAACCCTTGCGCAGCGTCGGCCAGCGCAAAGGTGCTTCTGCAGCGCGCAGGAGTGCGATGAGCATCAGCAATGGGGCGAGCGACAGCGTGACGATCCAGCCAGCGGCCAGGTGCGCGCCGACGAGTCCAGCGTCGCGCGCGGTGGCCAGCAACATTAGTGCTCGGTTGGACACCGGGATGCGATCACAGGGGATATCGGCAGCTGCAGCCAGTGGTGAGGCGGCTCCGGACCCCACGGACTTCCAAAGGACGTCGCGATCGCGCAACTTGGTAGCAGCGTCGGCCATCTCGCCTTCTCGGAGCTTTGCAGGATCAGCCTTGCATACGGTCGCCAGTGCGCTGCCGAGCGCGTAGTTCTGCGTGATGGAGCCCATCATGGACGGCCAGAGAGCGGCTTGGACGGCTGAATTGAGGACGATGAGCGAGAGACCCATGCAACCCATGAGGATGGCCGCGCCACCCCAGAGGTTCATGCGGCGCTTGTAGGCGGCGTCTCGTCGTACGAGGGAGAAACGCGCGATGAGATACAGCAGAGGAAGCCCGATAGCAGTAGCGAGGAGGCCTGCGTAGCTTTGCCAGCCGTGAAAGAGATCAAGGCGGGCAAGCGCAAGGAAGAATTCGTGCATGGATGGTCCTGGAGGGATTGCTGGCTACCGGCTGCCGGCTACGGCGCCGTCGTCGAGAAACAGTGTTTTGCCGAGCACCGCATCATCGATGCGGCAGTAGGGAAGGAAGGCGCAGCGATAGGTGGCAATCAGCGACGCCACAAAGAGCCAGCGGGTAGCAAAGCGTGGATGCGATTGGCCTGGTGCCGTGTAGATGAGGTAACGGTGCATCCCACCCTCCTGCAATTCTTGCTACGTTGTCGAGCGAGCGAGTATTTGCTCGACGGCTCGTTTGACGTGCTCACCGGCGAGGATCTGAGCTCTCCGGCGTGCATGCTGCTGCCTCGTAATGAGCGTCAACAAAGCAATGATGGCCAAGAGCGTTACACCCATCGGGGTAGTGAACGAAGAGACGTTTTGCAGCGCACCCAAAGTCATCACGATGGCAACGAGTACGCTTGCGAATGCAGCGAGTGCTAGTGCAATGGTGCCCCCCAACTGGATCTGCTCCAGGTTCCCGTTGCCGATGTCAAAGTTCTTGGTGCCGGTCATACGCACTCCACTCTGTTGATCATGTTGTTGATGTCGAACAGCGCTTCAGGTTTAGCGTGACGTTTCTTGGGTTACCAAGCCTGCTTGTGGCTGACGGCGGCTGAATATCCGCCAACCCTCGTAACTGCCAAAGCCGCCCAGCGCGCCAAAGCAGAAGGCGATGACGAGGTTCTGCACCCAGTGTTCAGGGACTTGGCTGCTGCCCCACATCCCCCAGAGCACGTACAGGTGCACGAAGGGGAAGCACGCGAAAGGCGCCGCCACTACAAACAAGATCGCTCCCAGCACCCGACGCAGCATCCCCCAGCCCTCACAATTCGGAAAAATTCTCAAACCACAACGGCGAATTCTGCTCGCTTTGTGGCGTTGTGTGTGCTGTATAATACGAAAACATATTTTTTTTTGCAACATACCCGAGGGGGTTGTCGTGCAAACACCATCCATCCAGTCCTATACGGGACTCAGAGAACGGGACACCGGGCGCGAGTTTGTGGTTACCGATGTCTCGCATGGCTTCGTCTTTTATCGCGCTCGGGTGGGGAAGATCGTGGGCGAGATCATGTGTGCCTATGTCGACGAAGTCTTCGAGGTGGTCGCAGCGAAATCGAATGGTGCCGACGCATGACTGGCCTGCTCCTTGAGGTCAGTTGTCTGGCACTGGGGTTGGGTGCGGGCGCCGTGGCGCCGTTGGCTGCACGCCATATCCTGCATGCGCTGGCGGTGTCTTACGGCCTTGAGCCTTCGGCACTGTGGCTCCGTCCGGACATAGCGAGAGATTGGGTGCCAAGCGTTCTATGTGCGATCGCCTGTGGGGCGTTGGCGCTCGTTCTGCTGCAGAGGCTCGGCACCAGCCCGTTGATCGGCTTCGTTGCCGCTGCCTGCTATGTGCTGCTGATCCTGTCGCTCATCGATTTGCACGCGAGGCTGTTGCCGGATTTCCTCACCGTTCCCATGTTGGTTGCCGGGCTCGTCATCAATTCAACGGATGCCCTGGTGACGCTCCCAAGTGCCTTGCTCGGTGCAGCTCTCGGATACGCCGCGCTATGGGCGGCGCGCCAACTCTCCATGCGGACGTGGCGGCGAGCCGAAGGTATCGGTCTCGGCGATGCAAAGCTGCTTGCAGCACTGGGAGCGTGGCTAGGCTGGGGCCCTGTTCTCGAAATCCTGATCGCCGCATCGATCGCTGCATGTGTCGTCGGTGCCGTTCAAACACGGTTGCGGGCGACCGCAGCAGGTCAGATTCTCGCTTTCGGGCCATTTATCTCTGCGGCGGGGATGGTTGCCCTCCTGACCTGGCCATTCTCTCCGGCCGAAGTATTGGCCACCCTTATCTAACTAAACGGAGTCTCCGATGCTCACCGAAATGCTGCCATCGCTCGCGGTCGTCCTTCTCATCTTCTACACCGTCTTTGCTCGGTATACCCAGGGCAAGTACGCGATGAGCGGTTGGGAGTCATTCAAATGGTTCGGGCTTGCAGTTTTGGTGTTCTTTGTTGTGCTCGGTATCGCTGGCGAAATCCGCAGTCGGATTGACGCCACAAAAATGAAGAGGGAACGCAAGGCGTACCTCGCGCGCCAAGCGATGATGGAATCGAGGCATCCGGGCACGCGCGCAACGCTGTTGTCCTCTGGGCTCTGGCTGCTGACCGACATCGCTACAGGAAAGACCGTCGGCGAGGTCGCCGATAACGTCTAAGTGGCGTAGCCGCTATTCCTTCAACGGAAGTCACTAACCGGACCGATCTATGGAAAACAACGTGCAGCAACGATCCGCCGACCTCTCACGCGCAGGTGCGCTGATGGGACAGCCTTCGCCAGATCACGACCTGAGCGAAGCGGAAATTGCCGAATTCGAGGCCGATGGTCGGAGGCGATACCGCATCACCCATTACTACGACATCGGCGATCAGGACGTGTATGTGGAGCACCCGACCGGAGAAATCGATGGCCGGCGGGTCGCGCTCTATTGCTGGTTCAAGGCCACGGATTGGTTCGGTGACGCAGCCATGGTTTCGAACCTGGGGGTCGCGTCGTTGATGGTGGCCTTCTACGGGTTTCAGCATTGCGCCCGTGCTTACAACAGTACGCCGGTGGATCTATATGCCGATACTGAAAGGTGCTCCGGCGAGGAATACAGGACGCTCATGCAGGACGGAGCCTTCTATCGTGAGGGCTTGCGCGAAGCGATGGCACCTCACGTAATCCTCGGAGCGTGATTCGCCATGGCTAAGTGCACGGTATCTGAACAATGCGGTTGCCGAATCATCACCGGGCAACTACCCATTTCCGCTATGGACCTCCTGTCGCGAGGATTCAGCAAGAAGGCCGTCCTCGACCACGATCTCGCCCGCATGCTTGGTGCGTCATTCGTGGTTGGCGAACCGGAAGCACTCGCACGTTTGAGAGAAGACCCGCATGTCCTAGCGTCAGCGCGGGCGCGGTTCAATGGTGAGGACTACTCGAACCTGTCTCCTGCAGCACGCGAATGGCTTGCGACTGGGGATAGGGGCGCGAGCAGCGATGCCATGTTTGCTCGGTTCACCGGCATTGGGACGAGAACAACGGCTTGTCCTGTCGATCCATCGGATTTTCGGCGCTGCCGCCTGCTGATCGAGCGGGTCCCGGAATTCGCATCGCTGCTGCCGGCAATGCGGGACGTCTCCGGCGAATGGGCGGTTCTCGTTGATCGCTGGGAAGAGCTTTGCGCGCTGATGGACAGTGAAACGCCAGAGTGGAGAGCGGGGCGCGGCGACGCGCACAAGACATACGCGGCGCTGAAGGCTATTCGACAATCCTGAAACCATTTCGCCAAGAGCTTTGGGTCTTCATCCCGTCAGCGAAGCTGCGGCACAGGTTGCGCAAATCATGGTGCCGGAAATCGCAAGCATTTCTTCTGATTGAAGCACCGTCAATACAAACTGAGACACGTTAGAGGGACAGGTATGTCGACTCTCGCAAATCAAGTCAAGAAGCTCATCAAGGGCGCCTCGATGCATCCCTCCACCGACTTTTTTTAAGTGCGGAACGCGCACTCGATTCTTGTGGTCACCCTGCATACGATTGCCCAGGCTGTCCAGAACGCAGCCAATTTTGCACAGAAGAATCAATGGAAGAATTGAGCCTGGGAGCGCGTGCGGAACTCGCAAATGAGCGATACCGTAAGGCTGAAGAGGGCTTGATCGGCTTCGCCCTATTCCATTTACCTGACCGGATGCGCAAGCGGTACTGCGCTGAAGGCGGGATGGACGCATTCGTGCATTACGCAGTCTTTGGCAACACCCCATACGAAGACGACAAAAAAGAATGCTTTGGGGACGTGTCGGCACGCTCACATCGTTTTCTGATTGCGATACCCCGGTTTCGTCGCCTGTTTGAGGTATGGGCGATCGCCGCGGATGAATCCATCGATGTGGGTCTCCTCCTCGATGAAGCGGAAGAGGAGTACAAGCGCTCGATTGCAGAAACATACGACCAAATTGAGTGTGAAATGTGGGCTGACATCTACGACGAATGTCGTGACCTTGGCCTAGTCGACTAAACATCGCTTCAAGCAACGAGCGATAGGCAACAACCAATTTTTTGGGAAACTCTATGAAACTTCATCTTGGCAACAAAACGAGCTCGATTCCTTTCGCAAAAGCGGTCGATCTTGACGGGCCATCAGTCGTACAGAACGTCGGCGCACTCGGCTCGGGGCGGAACCAGTTCCTTGTCGAAATCGCCCGCCAGGCAATTCAAGGTGGCGCTGGTTTGATCTATGTTGGCTGGCATAGCGAGCCGGGGATATGGGCATCGATTTACACAGCCGCCGAGGCTAGCAATCGTCAGGCTGAATGCTTCGCGGATGTAGCGGGAAATAAGGAGTTGGCGCCCGTTTCCATGGATGCCATTGTCAACTCGGGTGCGATCCTTTGGTGTGGTCCGAGCGCGCTGGAGGTCTCTGCGCTTGAGGCAGATGTCTGGAGCACGGAAGCCATTCTGGATCTGAGTCGCGCCATCACTGCGCGCCAAGATCGAACGCGCTCAATCGTGTTGATCCTTGACGGACTGATTGGCGGCTTGCAAGGGCTGCCCGCAATGTTGAAACCGCTCGTCGAGAACGTGGTCGACCTGAACTTAACACTCGTTGTGAGCGATCGCGATGAGTTTGCTCACTTGCACGACGATCAAGTGGCGGCACACGCAACGTGCCGTGTATTCATGTACTCAATTAGCGAACCTGGAAACGCGACATTTCATCGCTTGCTGGGCGACACCCACGACCTACGCGCCCTGCAGGCGGGTGAGGCCATCGTGGCACGCGGGCCCACTGCTTCCCAATCCGTCGAGCGCGTGCGGCTGTCATGGCCGGGGCATTCTGCGACTCACACCATCATGAGGCCCGCAAACTCGCTGCGCCCCTTGGCGTCCTCATAAAGAAATCCCCGGCGGCGACTACGACGTCTGGCTGCACTTATCGACGAAGGCATTTCACGAAAACCATCATGCGCTTTACAACGGAAGCAACAACAATCGGTGGCGTTGAACAGGCGCCGAAGACGGATCCGCGTGTGGCAGCGGATTTTGTTCGTCAGCACGTCAACGCGGGATGGAGCGAAGACGGAGCAAAATCCAGGTACGAGTTGTGGGCCGCCGATCTGATCGAGATGAATCCCGAAATGAATCTGGCGACCGTGAATCGCTTTGCATGGTTGCTAGAACCCGAAGATCGCCTGGAGGCTACCCAGGCCGCCTGCTCACAGCGAGTGGGCGAACACCGATTCACGGCGGGGAGGCTCTACCCCATTTCTTCCGTTGCCCCCCATCAATGCCCTGCCGCAGTCGTTGTCTTGGACGACTCTGGCAGGGAAGCGACGATCGGCCCGGACTCGCTCTTGTGGTTCAAACGTGTCACCGGTGACGAATTCAAAGCGTATTGCACCGAAGTCGAGCGTCAGCTTCGCATTCAGCGCGGAGCCGGCACAATCGACTTTCGTTTCGCTGGCGGGGGTGAGAAGCCCGGCGAGTATCGACGTCATTGGTATCAAACGGAAAGTGGTGAGAGCTTCTTCATTCAAACCGTTCGCGACGTGTCGCAGACATGGACGTTCAGCGTGGCGCTAGGCGGGCCCAATGAGGTAGTGGCATGCCCAACGCCTGAAGCTGCCCTTTCGGTTCTGCTGACGAAGTACTGGCCGGTCGCCGCATGACGACGCTGCTTGGCGATGAATGGGATGGGGTTGATGACTGGCTTGACATGGTGCACATGTGCACCTATCATGCCTTCAACAACGCTCTGTGTTCTTGGAATGAATCTCGACCCTCGCATCGGTCTGCTGAGTAGCGGCAAGTTCTACACCTTCCCCAACGGCCCCCACAAGCCCGAGTTTATCGGCACATTGGAAGAAGTTGAGGCACGCCTTGGCTTGCCGGAGTCGTGCGCGGAAGAGGCGCAGCCGGTGAAATTGAGATCGCTGCGCGACTTCGAGGTGACGGTAAAGCCGAAGGTCGTCGCCCATTCGGGTGGAGGCTGGAGCGGCGCCTCACAAACCTTCGGTGAATACACGGTTCGAGTTTCTGCCCGCACGCACTCAGACGCCATTACAAAGGTCCGTCAAGAGCGCAATGAGCAGGAAGGGCGCCATGGCATCAAGGCGAACTTTCGCGCAAAGCGCATCTAAGATGGACAACAAAGCGCAAGAATTGTCACCAGCAGCCCGGGCCTTTTACGCCCGTCACGAAGCAAGGATGGGCCGGTTCGGACCGCCGACGTTTGAACAGTGGCGCGATGCGCAAGGTGAGCGAATGAAAGGTGAAACCATGGATCGGAAACCGTTTGACCAGATGTCCGAGGACGAGCAGAACGCAATCATGGACGAGTGGATCCGCGAGGCGAACAGCAAGCCTTTCAGCGTAGTGATGCCGGCCGAAACCCTGCGTGAAGGCTACTACCACACAGGGCCGGACCCGATCGCCTAGCGGCGGGTGGATGGTCGGAAAGAATCTTTGACATGCGGACTGCTGCTTTCGGGGTGCGCAGATGGGAAACATCTCGCGTACCTGTGGATAGTGGCGACGAGAGTTGCGGCACCGGGTTCAATTCCCGGGCACCAGTTGGGTGGTGCGACTTGGGCTCTGGCTCCCGTTCGAATCGGGCGAAGCAGCAGTCCGCATGTCAATGAAGGCCGAGACACCTAAGAGAGTGGAACGTGAAGCAAGAGGACATCGTTGTGGGGCAATGCTACGAGAATGCAGCGCTCCCCAACTACTTCCGGCGGGTGGAGCACATCGAGGAGTCCATCACCAGACCAGGCGGAAAAGTCGTCGTTTGGAACACCGATGGCTTTGAGGTGCAAGACCGGACCCTACGCACACGTGGCCGGTGTGGAATCAGAACCTTCGCAGACTGGGCGACCGGTCAGGTGGGTCCTGTAGACAGCACGCCGAGGCTCCAGTCTCATGAGGGGATGTGGCGCTGCCGCGGGCGTTGCGGCGAGGTTCTGCCGGCGACCACGGAATTCTTCCATCGGGACAAGAATGGGCCGAAGGGCCTGAGAAGCGTGTGCAAGGCCTGCTACAGTGAGCTTCCGTCCATTGTGTCGCGGACAAAGACGCGAGCTCTACGGGCGGTCTCTGGCGATTCCGTGACCGTAGATGCCGTCGACGCAATGGATGTGCTGTTCTCGCTCGGGAGAAGATAAACCGCGTGACACGCGAGGCAAGGGATATACGGGACAGCATCATGGAAGCAATGAACGCACATCTGGCAGAGCGATGGCTCAACCCTTCACGGTATCGCGGCGTATTCGTGGCCGAAGACAGTGCAACATTCGCCCTGTGGAATTTCTCAGGGCAGATGGTCGGCTACCAGACTTATCGGCCAGATCGTCCGAAGAATCACGATGGCGATCCTCGCGAAGGGCGGTATTTCACGTTCGTTTCCCGCTACGGTGGACGAACACCGGAGCTGGCGGTGTGGGGGCTGGAAACGGTCGATCCAGGCCGCCCACTGTTCCTTTGTGAGGGCGTTTTTGATGCATGCAGACTGCATGCCCTAGGGCTATCTTGCGTGGCCACGCTGGGGAGTGACCCGAAGCCACTCCGGCAATGGCTGAACTGCTTGCCCCAGCTTAAAGTCGCCGTCTGCGATGGAGATGCCGCAGGTAGGAAGTTGGCGAAGTTCGCGGACGAGGCTGTGTTTTTGCCCGACGGGAAGGATGCCGGGGACCTTTCTGAAAACGAACTGAGGGATGCACTGCGGTCATACTTGTGACGAAGCATTTGGGCGCGATTCTTCTAGAGTCTGCGCCTGTAACAGCAAGGAAGAGAGCATGTTTCAGAAATTGCGTGAGTGGGTTGCGCAACGATGTGGTAGCCAAGCTCCTCACGACGTGGGCGCGAATGTGCGAAGTGTAGAAGAGGTAAGCGCATCGAATCGGGACACAACGTCGGCAAGTGATCGACACGACAAGCAGCCATCAATTCCCCACGGCTACGTTAGCTACTTCATTTCGTACGCATACGGGGCGGGGGGATTTGGCAACTGCGAGATCGCGCGTGGTCGCGCCATCCGATCTATCAACGACCTGCTTGCTATCAGCCGGCACATCGAAACCACACAGCAAGTCCAGTCGGTGGTCATATTGAATTGGCGCCAATTCGAGGCCGAGGCACACGGTGGGGCGAAGGTACCGATACCCGAAGGGGCGCCGGAGAATGTAGTGCTGCGACTGGTTGCGTAACGGAACGCAGCGGGAAAACGCCGGGCGTGCCGGCTCAAGGAAGATCATGATGATGAAGTTTGTTTTGGGCGCTTGCGTTGCAGTGCTGCTGACTGCAGGACTCTCGGGCTGTGTGCCGGTTCGGTGTGGTGGCAGCAACATGATGATTTGCTACTGACGGCCGTATGTTTGGGGTAAACACAATGATTCTTGAAAAGACCAAAGACCTCGGAGACGAAACGCGCTTGGCTAGACACATTGCAATCGGAGTCGCCGTGCTGACCATCGTAGGCGTCGCGTTGCTTGCCTACTGTCAAGGCGTTCATTGGAGGCTGTTCGGTGCTGTGTCAGCTGGAATTGGAATCGGGGTGTTGGCAGCTTCGAAGCTAGCGCTGTGGAAGGCGTGAGGGCATGATGCCGGGGATCTTTGTGAAAACGATCTGAGGGCCGCACTGAGGCCATACTTGTGACGAAGAAAAATATGGAGGGTAGCAACATGAAGATCACCAGGACGCGTCTCGCCGTAGTGCTTGTCGCGGTGATGCTCGCGGCGGGCGCAGCGGTGTTCCTCTACAACCAACCCATGATTGGTCGCCCCTGTACTCCTGACGCAGGCGTGGACAAGGCAATCGACGGTACGCCGTTGGTGTGCCTGGCGGGCACGTGGCGTGATGCCGTCGATGAAGATTGGCACTTGCACGGCAGCTCCAAGTTCAGCACATTGGTTGAGCGCGTAGCTCCGAAAGGCTGGACGGTCGATTGGCGCGCCAATGCGAACCCGACCGTGGACACCGAGGCGTTATGGAGGGCGAAATTCATGTGGCGGGAAGGGTATCCCGACCCGGTCACCAGAGCGTTGGTAGAGGGAGCACAGTATGGTGTCACGCCATACCTTGTCGCCTGTTATGACGACACAAAGCATGTGGTTGTGATCGACCACAATAAAACAGCCAACTGCAAAAGCTATCAAGAAGCCACGGCGAGGCATTCGTGATTGAAAGGGGCGAGCAATGCGGAGACACGTTCGACGCTACCTTCGACACATACCATTGGCGTGAGCACTCTTCCGATATTCAGGCCATTCTCTATCGCCCGCGAATCCGCGCGTTTATGCGTGACGTGGTGGATCCGGCCCTCACAGCGCTGGATGCCGATATTGCTCGTTGGTCCGACAACCAGGAGGGCGGCTGGATGTTTGCAAGAGCGGACGCCGAGGCGTTGTTGCATGCCACCGTCCAGGCGTTTTGCTTGTCGATTCAGTCTCTTTGGGAGCGCCAGCTGCGCAATTGGTTGTGCGCGTGTATTGCCGTTGGTCCGCGCAGAAGCCAGCAGCTCAGCACAGCTCGGCATGATGGCCTCATTGGCCTAAGCGCCTTACTCGCGGAGCTGAGGGGTATTCCTCTCTCTGCATTCCCCAGCTGGGGTGATCTGGATCTGCTCCAGCGGGTAGGGAATGCCTGCCGGCACGGAGACGGGCGGTCAGCCGCCGAACTCTTTCGTAGCAACCCGGAGCTATGGCCAACCTGGTCGTCAGCCCCCGATCGATGGTTCGCTCAGGGCTCACCAACAGCCCCCCCATCCCCGCCTTCGTTTGAGCAGGCAGTTCTCCCACGCGAACTGCTCGTGCAGTTTGCAAACGGGATTGTCGGCTTTTGGGAGGACGTCGAGTATCTTCGTCTCAAGGGGATTAAGCGCAAAGACGAGCGCATCTTGCAAGCCATGGCAGAGCTGCGCGCTGCTCGGGTCGTTCGCTGCAGCTGAATAGCATGCATGGCTCAATCGGGAGTCAGGAGTCAGTCTGATCCGATCCCATGACCGGAGAATCGGGGGCACTCGGCGATAACGCGTGATGACGTGCGTTGTGCGCTGCTATGGTGTCTCGCATATCCAGGTGAGTGAATACCTCTCCGAGTGTGTCCATGGCCGCGAGGATGGCAAAGATGCTCGCCGACAAGATGGATTCCAAACCTTCCCTTTGCGGGCGGAAAGTGAGCGTCTTGATCTGCCCTGCGCTCCCTCTACCAATATGCCGCTCCAAGGATGTCAGCGTTGGGTGAGCGGCTTCCCCCGACAGTCGTCTGTAGGCGAACTCGTAAAGCGGTGACATTCCAGTTTTCTCGGCAAGCTGTCGTAGCTTGATGTCGCCCCGGTGATGTCCCGTAAGCGTCCGGCGATACCACCTTGCCAGTCGAACTGCGTTGTGAGTGAGAGTATCTTCAGCGCGCCAGGCGCCAATTGTGAGGAAGCAGCTCGTCAATGCGGCTGTTCAGGTGGGTTGGCAGTCGG
>NZ_JAELUI010000229.1 GCF_016429285.1 Ralstonia sp. ASV6 | reverse complement strand
GGTGCATGACGGTGTGTTTGCCGCCGAACAGCTTGCCAAGCAGACGCACGATCTGGTGATTCTCGATCTCGGCCTGCCGGGCATCGACGGCATGACGTTGCTGTCGCAGTTTCGGACACGCGACCGTGCTACGCCGGTGCTGATCCTGACCGCGCGCGATGGCCTGCTCGACAAGGTGAACGGCCTGAATGCCGGTGCGGACGACTACCTGCTCAAACCGTTTGAGATGCTTGAACTGGTGGCCCGCGTGCAGGCCTTGTTACGCCGGCGTGCTGATCCGACCGAACCGGTCGCACGCCCTGACGTTCTGGTCGGCCGGCTGCGCATGAGCGGTGTCGAGCGGCGCATCTTTGTCGAAGCGGCACCGCTGGAACTGTCGCCGCGTGAGTTTGCCGTGCTGGAGTTGTTGATGCTGCGGCAGGGTCGCGTGGTCAGCAAAGTGCAATTGCAGGACCACCTTGCCAGCTTCGGCCATGCCATTGGTGAAGCCAGTCATGACGTGGTGGGGGATACCGCCATCGAGGTCTACGTACACCGGGTGCGCCGCAAGATCGAACATTCCGACGCCGAGATCGTCACCGTGCGCGGTTTCGGCTATTTGCTGCAGGCACGCGGCGCGGCAGCCTAACCCTCCTCTCATGTTCAAGCGCCACCGTCCCGCTGCCCTGCGCGACTCAGCCGCGCCAGCAACGGGAACGTCCACCAACGCCACCGTCAGCCTGCGCCTGCATCTGCTGCGCGCGCTGGCGACCCCGCTGTTCGGCCTAGTGGTCGGTACCGGTGCACTGTCATATTGGCTGGCGGCACACTACACCACGCAGGTGTTCGACCGCGCGCTGGTGGGTGTGGCCAATACGTTGGCCGAGCAGATCCGCATTGCGGGTCCGCACGTGCCTGAGGCCAAGCTGTACGACATTGAGTTGACCGCACAGACGCTCGTGCAGAACGGTGGCGAAGACCGCATCTTCTGGCGTATCGCCGGGCCCAGCGGCACGTTGGCTGGACGCGACACGCTGCTCGGCTACGGCTCGGGCCAAGTCCGTATTGGCGACGCGCGTGTGTTCTACAGCTGGGTCGACGGCAAACAGGTGCGCGCCGTGCACCTGCTGGTGCCAGGCGTCAGCGCCGAGACACCCAAGCCGCGCTCGCCACGCCAGCCCACGCCACCCGACCCGGCAGACGACGTCACACGCCCCGCCCTCGCCCCCACGCAGGCGCAGACGGCCCCCGCGCTGAACCCAGGCACACCACCTTATGCCGGGCAACCCGAAGACGGCATCGTCGTAGAGGTGGCAGAACTGCTCGACCACCGCGACACTGCGGCGAAAGAAGTGCTGCTATCGGTGTCGATTCCGCTGATCGTGCTGCTGGCCGTTGGTGGCTTGATTCTTTCGCTGGTGCTCAAGGAAGAGCTGCAGCCGCTGCAAACGCTGGCCGACACGCTCAACGAGCAGAGCGCGCAATCGGTGACACCCCTGCCGCCGGACTCCGCGCAACGCGTACCCGCTGAACTGCAGCCGCTCATCAACGCAATGAATGCGCTGCTCGCTCGCCTGCGCGATGCCCTGGAAGCGCAGCGCACCTTCATCGCCGATGCTGCGCACCAGTTGCGCACACCGCTTACGGCATTGAAGCTGCACGCCGATCGCGCTGTCGATGCCAAGACATTGGAAGACGCGCGGCCCGCGTTGCTGGAGCTGCAGTCGGGCGCCAACCGTGCAGTCCGTCTATCCAACCAGCTGCTGACACTGGCGCGCGCGGAGCCAGGCATGACGCTCGATCAGTTGGGGCCACCAACGCGGGTCGACCTGGTATCCCTTGCGTTTGATACCGGCGCGCAGTGGGTACCGCGTGCACTGGCGCGCGGGTTGGATCTTGGTTTCGAAGCCTGGCCGCAGGAAGCCGCCTCGCCAGGTTCATTGCAGGCGCCAGTACTGGCCAACGCAGTGTTGCTGCGTGAAGCCATCAACAACCTGCTCGACAACGCCATCAAGTACGTGCCCACCGGAGGACGCATCACCTTGCGCGCCGGCATGGAAGCCGACGCCGCTTCGCGCTGGTGGGGTGTGGTCAGCGTGGAGGACAACGGCCCGGGCATTCCGCACGAGCGCCGCGGCGAGGTGTTCCAGCGCTTCTTCCGCGGCGATGCGGATCACCTGCCCGGTCAGCCCCAAGGCAGCGGCCTGGGCCTGGCCATCGTGCACGACATCGTGCGCCTGCACGGCGGCACGGTCGCCATTGATGACGCCATCGCGCGCGACGGTTGCCGCGTGATGCGCTTTGTCTTGCGCTTGCCGTTGGTGAACGAATCCGTCTGAGCGACGGACCCGCTGCTTACTTCTTCTTGGTCTTCTCGGGCCGGGCCAGCATCGTGCCGCGGCACTTCTTTGCGCCGCAACGGCACGCGAACTGTTCCCGCAACGCCTTGGTCTGGCGGCCTTCAATGACGAGGCCGTAGTCATAGAACAGCTCTTCACCGGGTTCGATGTCGCGCAGCGCGTGAATGAAGACGCGGCCGTCCTTTTCACGTGCCTCGCAGTTCGGCTTGCACGAATGGTTGATCCAGCGCGCACGGTTGCCGCCAAATTTGGCGTCAATCACGCTGCCGTCTTCCAGGCTGAAGTAGAACGTGTGATTCGGGTCGGACGGATCGTGCGGATGGCGGCGCAGCGCCTCCTTCCATGAGATGTGCTCGCCCTTGTATTCGATGATCTTCTTGTTCTTGGCGATAGGTGCGACGGCATATACGCCGCGCCCATGCACGCCCGATTCACGCACTTCGATGCGATCACGGCGCCGCAGTTTGGCCGGGGCTTGCGGCGCGGGCGAGGACTCAACCAGGACCGGCGTGGCATCAGGGGACGAGCGTGTCATAAGGCGTTGAGGCGAAAACAGAAAACGTCGATCAGCGAAGCCGTGAGCCTACACCAAAAGCATGGCAACTCGACACGTGCTGCCACCCCGTGCAATCCACCACATGTGGATAACCAATGTGGACAAGTTGTGTGGATAACCCCGCCTGCCGCTGTGGATAACTACCAGCAAAGGATGTGGGCTGTCTGTGGCTGCCCTGTCGATGGTGTGGGCACAAGTGATGGGGTTGCCGGCAGGGGGTCTGGCGAAACCCGCAAGTCATCCACGCCAGGGCACACACTGTGCAAGTGGTTTTGCTTGCAGCAAGTCATTGAACCCAAAGCGCTTTTTGTGGTTATCCACAGAAGATATCCACCGTTATCTACTACTACTATCTGTATACATAAAGAAAAAGGTAAACCCATCGATCGACTTGCGTCGCTCCTATCAACGACGAGCAAACCAGTCCCAAAGCAAAACGCAATGTGTCGATCCTGATGTGATGACCCCGCCTCGCAAGGCTGGCACCATGCGGGTTTGCGGAACCCGCGTGCCATGGGCCGTTACAAAGCTCAGATGCCGTCGGCAACCGCATGCCGGTATCATGTCGCCCTTGGAGCCGCCCCCCGGAGGCTCTGATGTGTGTTTTATCTACTCTTGAAGGGAGTCAAGCAATGACGAAAACCGAACTGATCGACGCCATCGCCAGCGGCGTAGACGGTCTGACCAAGGCCAAGGCCGAGCAGGCACTGAACGTGACCCTCGCGGCCATCATGGAATCCGTTGGCAAGGGTGATGCGGTCAGCCTGATCGGCTTTGGTACCTTCAGCCAGGGCGAGCGTGCCGAGCGTATGGCTCGCAACCCGCGCACCGGCGAAGAAATCAAGGTGGAAGCTGCCAAGACCGTCAAGTTCAAGGCCGGCCAGAAGTTCAAGGACGCCGTCAACGTTTAAGTTGATGACAACCTTGGCGTGTAATCAGCCTGTCTGGTTTCTCGCCAACGACGTGGCATGCCAATGCATGTGTGACCAGCCCGCAGCGCTGGCGTACCACGTCGAAGGGCCTGTCTCCCAGTCAGGCCTGATCTGACCCTCCCACACATGCTCCGCCCCTTCCAGCGCGTTCTGCGCATCACGCTTCCGATTCTTTTCGTTGTCCCCGTCGTCTGGATTGCCGGCTGTACGACACCGCCAGCGCGTCCGCAGGCCGAGCCGCTACCTGACAACGAGGTCGTGCAGACCACGCCCGGCGCCACACCGCGCCAGAAGATGATCGAGATTGCGCTGACCGAATGGGATCGTTGGGGGCGCCAGGTGGTGCGTGTGGGGCGTGACGATACGTATTGCGTGACGGGAGGCGGTTTCCCCGACCAGCCGCAAGGTCGGTGGCTGACTCAGGACGATCCAACACCCGTACCGTCCGATGAAGAGGCCGGCACGGATAGGCCGCCGCTGCCGAAGCCGCAAGCGACCACCGCTGTCGTCCAGTCGCCCATACCGTGCCTGCGCTATCCCGACGGCACCGGTGGTGAGGCGACTGCGCGCGGCTGCGTGCTAGCCAAGCGCTACTGGGCCATCGTCGGCAAGACACCGACCTGCCAGCAGCTGACCACAGGCGGTTGGGCTTGGTCTGCGGTGTTCATCTCGTGGATCATGCGCAAGGCGGGTCTGCAGAACGACCAGTTCCTGACAGGCGCAACGCACGCCGAGTACGTGACCGACGCGCGTGACCACCTGCTTCGCCATCCAGCGTTCGTGCTTGAACGCACACCCGCGGTACCGCGCCCTGGTGACCTGATCTGTACCGCGCGTGGCGCTGACCGCTTCATGACGGATCCAGCCGAGATTCGCTCGGGTATGACCCCCATGCACTGTGACCTTGTGGTCGAGGTGGATCCGGTGCGCCACGAGGTCAAGTCAATCGGTGGCAATGTGCAGCAATCCGCCTCGATGAGCATTACCGAGTTGAACGACGCCAATCAGGTGGACCCCTACACAAACTCGGTCATGCAGTGGATGGTGATCTTGCGCAATCAACTGCCTTAGCAGTGCGCGGTAGACCATTTGACGTTTGCCGCAAATTAATTAACATGTGAAGCAACCAGGCGCCGGCAATCCGACCAGCGCCACGACCAGGAGACAGGTCATGACGGTGCTTTCGCTTTTTCCCGATGCCGGATCGGATATTCAGGCCAATCGCCCCGCCTGGTGCGGTCAACGCGAATGGGCTGCACGCGTGAAGTTGGCGGCGTGCTACCGCATCTTTGCGCACCTCGGCTGGACCGAGCTGATCTACAACCACATCACGCTACGCCTGCTGCCTGAGGACAGCACCAGCGAGGATGGTGGCCCCCACTTCCTCATCAATCCGTTTGGTCTGACGTATGCCGAGGTCTGCGCGTCAAACCTCGTGAAGATCGATCTGCAAGGCAACGTGCAGCGCATGGCCGGCCAACCGGACTGGCCAGTCAATCCGGCCGGCTTTACGGTGCACGCGGCCATCCATGCCGGCATTCCGGGCGCGCATTGCGTCATGCACACGCATACCACCGCCGGTATGGCTGTGGCC
>NZ_JAELUI010000228.1 GCF_016429285.1 Ralstonia sp. ASV6 | reverse complement strand
AAGCCGGTAACCGCGCCACAGCGGGCGTGCATTTTTGTGTGGCGCGCAAAAGTCTTCCCGGCGCGGCCGTGTTTTTCTGGGCGTGTCGCTTCGGAACAATGTGTCCACTTGGCAAATCCGCCAAGCCTCATTGACCGACCAGGACACTCCCATCATGAAAAAGATCGCCATCGCAGTGCTGTTTGCCGTCGCGCCATTTGCCCACGCCCACGACATTCAATGGCGCCACACCTTCCACCTCACGCAGTCCGCGGCGTTTGAGGTTGCCGACCACCCCGGTCACGTGGTGGGGGCCGGCGAAGGCACCGGCCTTGGGCTGTTTCCTGGCGATCAAGTGGCCACCATGAAGCTGAGCTACTTTGTCGATTTCGTGAAATCCGAGGGCCCGTTCACGGCCTACGAAACCTACCGCTTTGCCAATGGTTCCACGCTCTCAGTTCAGCGCACCGGCTCGACCACGGTCGACGCGCGCAGCGGCGTGGCCACCCTGAGTGGCAAGTTCACGTTCGTGGGCGGCAGTGGCACCTATGCGGGCATCCATGGCGGTGGCACCTTCGTCGGTAAGCGCCTCAATCCGCTCGCGGCCGGCGCCGACCAGTACCTGGACTACACGGGTAGCTACGAGCTGTCTACGCAGTGAGCGCAGGCGGCATTCTGGCGCGCGCGGCATGCCGCAACGCGCCATCAGTCGCGGTCCGCGCTCCATGAAAGCCGGGCCGCGTTCGGTGGTGTCGATCGACTCGTCGGGCGAAGCGCTGGCGGTGAGGGAGCGCAACGTTACGCGTAATGGTTTCGATGCGGCGCGTGCCGAATGGCTGGATGCGGATGTCTTCAAGTCGCTGCGCAACTTTCGCGCAGAGGGGCGCCAGTTCGACCTGATCGTGCTGGATCCGCCCAAGTTTGCGGCGTCTGCACAACAGGTGGATCGCGCAGCGCGCGTACAAGGAGATCAACCTGGTCGGCGTGCAGTTGCTGCGCCCGATGCCAAGGTGACGGCACGCATTCAGCGTCGTCTGGCGGGCGGTGTGGATCATCCGCTGCTAACGAGCTTTCCGGAAAGCGAATACCTCAAGGGGGTGCTGCTGCAGATCGGCTAGCAATTTGTCGCAAATTTTGGCTTGTCCCCGCGGGCCTCAATTGCGAAGATGCGCGCCCCTCTTGTTGTTCGCATCACGTTGATGGCATCCCATGCTGCCCACCATGCGACGGGTTGGGCGGCGGGTCTGATTGCCGCTGCCATCGTCGCGCAGTCCCCCCATTCCTCGCCCGAGCACCTCGGTTGCATCCTGGCGTTTTGCGCCGCCATTGCCGGCGGCACCGCGCCTGACTGGATGGAAGTCGCGTGGTGGCGTCGCAAGCGACGGCTCTGGATCACACACCGTACCGTTACGCATTGGGGCGTCGGCTGGATTGCGGCGCTGGTTCTGTCTTACCAGGCGCTGAGCCATGATCACCTGTGGGCGCCGCTGCTGTTCGGCTTTGCGTGCGGCGGGCTGATGCACCTGCTGGCGGATTGGCCGAACCCGCTGGGCGTGCCCTGGATCTGGGGGCGTCATTCTCTGAACCTATGGAAGAGCGGGCGCTGCGACCTGATCGTGGTGATCCTGGCATGGGCGGCGGCGTGCTGGCTGGTGCGGCCGCTGTGGGCGACGACGGCATCACGGGTGCTCGCCTGGTTTGCCCACCAGGTGCGCTGAGGCCGCCCCGGCCGACATGGCGTGCACGTGATGCCGGCAATGTCTGATGGAAGCCGGACGCGCAAACGACTAAGTTGGAACCGCCGGACGACACATGTCCGAATCCAACTCCGTTTGCGCAACGCTTGCGCAAACGCCTTCACCGGAGTCATCGATGACACTGGATGTGACCCGCCAGGACCCTCGCTACAACACGCTCAAGCACGGCTTCAACCTGCGCTGGCCGGCGACGGAGGCTCAGGCCGCCGGCCGTATCGTCCTCGTTGAAAGGCCCGACGATGTGGCGCCCGCCATCCAGCGCATCGTCAACGCGGGCCAGCGCCCGACGGTGCGCAGCGGCGGGCATTGCTACGAAGATTTCGTCTCCAACAACCCCGATGGCACGATCGTCGACCTGAGCCTGCTCGATTCGCCCGAGGTGCGCGCCGATGGCTCGGTGCACATTCCCGCCGGTACGCAGAACTGGAACGGCTACCTTGAACTCTACAAGCGCCACAACGTGACGCTGCCCGGTGGTTCGTGCTATTCGGTGGGCGCGGGCGGGCACATCTGCGGGGGCGGCTACGGGCTGCTGTCGCGGCTGCAGGGGCTGACGGTGGATTGGTTGTCTGCCGTGGACATCGTGACTGTGGACAAGGATGGCAAGGCGGCCGCGCGCACGGTCGATGCCACGCGCGATCCGGAGCTCTTTCGCGCATGCCGCGGCGCGGGCGGCGGCACCTTCGGCGTCATCACTGGCTACACCTTCGCCAAGCTGCCTCAGGCACCGCAGGAAGTGGCGCTCGCCACCGTCGCCTTCGACTGGGCCAGTATGACGCCCCAGCGCTTTGCTGAACTGCTGCGCATCTACGGCGAATACTGGGAGACGCGGGGCAAGGACCCGGACACCTGGGGCATGTTCTCGCTGCTCAAGCTCACGCACAAATCGGCCGGGCAGATCGTGCTGCTCACGCAGTTCTGCAACCCCGATGGCACGTGCCGCGATCTTTCCGTGCTCAACGATTTTCTCGATCGCTTCCAGGCCTGTGCGCCCACGCCCGTGAAGGGCCATCCCCCCGGCTATGGCCCGGCGCACAAGCAGGGCATGGGGCAACTGCTCTGCTCGAAGCCCCACACCGTCGTGCAGTACGACTGGCTGACCGCCACGCAATACCTGAACGGCTCGGGTGCCAACCAGCGCGGCAAGTACAAGTCTGCCTACATGAAGCGCGGCTTTACCGCGAGCGAGGCGCAGCGCATCTACACGCACCTCACGCGGACCATCCCCGGCGTGGACCTGAGCCAGTCGCTGCTGCAGGTGGATTCCTACGGCGGCGCAGTCAACAAGGCCGAGCGCATTGCCGACACGGCCGTGCCGCAGCGTGCGTCCATCATGAAGCTGCAGTACCAGACCTACTGGACCTCCGCCACCGACGACGCCGGCCACCTGCGCTGGATCAGCGATTTCTACCGTGACGTCTACGGCGCCCCCGACGTGCCCGCCCCGCACAGCGGTACACCCTACCCCGGCGACCGTTACGAGGGCTGCTACATCAACTACCCCGACGTCGACATGCTGGCCTACCCGTTCTGGCCGCAGCTCTATTACGGCGATGGCGATCTCTATGCGTTCCTGCAACGCGTCAAGCGCCGTTATGATCCGAACAACATCTTCCACCACGCGATGTCCGTGCGTGCGTGAGGAGGAGCCTATCCATGACCAATCGCCGCACCCCAAATCGTCGAACCTTCATGCAGTGGACCGGTAGCCTGCCCTTGCTGGGCGCTCTCCCCAAGACCGTAATGGCCCAGGCGGGCGAGCAGCCCGCTGCCTCCGGTGCACAACCTGCAGGCGCTGCGCGCTCGCCGCGCTTTGCCTACGTCGGCACCTATACGTTCAACGCGCCAGGCGGCACCGCCGGTGGCCCAGCCGCGCGCGGCATCTACGTGCTCGAGCTGCGCGGCGATGCGTGGACGCAGGTGCAGGTGGTCGAGAGTGCCAATCCGTCGTTCCTGGCGGTGCACCCGAATCAGCGCTTTCTGTACGCCATCAACGAGATCGATGTCTACGAAGGTCGCCCGACCGGCACCGCCGAAGCCTATTCGATTGACCCGCGCGACGGCAAGCTCAAGCTGATCAACCGCCAGCCGCTGTCGTTGTCGGGGACGATTCCCGCGCATGTGGCGGTGTCGCCGAACGGGCGGTATCTGGCGGTTTCGCTGTACGGCGGCGGTGCCTACAACGTGCTGCCGATCAGTCCGGACGGCAAGCTTGGCGAGGTGTCGGGCATCTTCAAGGACACCGGCGCCGGCCCGCGCCCCGAACAGGAGGCGCCGCACGCGCACATGATGCTGTTCGATCCGGCGGGCAAGCATGTGCTCGGTACCGACCTCGGCACCGACCGCATCAACGTGTTTGCCATCGAGCAAGGCAAGCTGGCCCCGCGCGACCGCGCGCAGCTCAAGCCCGGCAGCGGCCCGCGCCATCTGGCGCTGCATCCGCAGGGCAAGCTGCTCTATGTCATCAACGAACTGGATGGCACCGTGGCGTGCCATGGTTATGACGCCGACACCGGCCGCGTGCTGGACGAGCGCCAGCGCATCTCCACCACCCCGGCCGACTACATCGGCCAGAAGAGTGGCGCCGAGGTGCTGGTGCACCCGTCCGGGCGCTTCCTGTACGCTAGCAATCGCAAGCTGAAGTCGGATCACCCGTTGGCCGACAGCGTGGCCGCCTTCAGTATCGACGCCTCGGGCAAACTCACCTCTATCCAATACTGGAGCGAGGGTTTGCGTTTCCCGCGTGCGATGACGATGGCAGCCGACGGCAACCATCTCTACGCGCTCAGCCAGAAGGGCGACACGATCCTGCGGCTGCGCATTGACCCGCAGACCGGCAAGCTGGATCAGCCCGTGGTGGTGGCCAAGGTGCCGACACCGGTGTGTTTGGTGTTTGCCGCCTAGCGTTTGCCGCCAAGCACGTTGAAAAACCCTGGGCGGTGCAAGGCCGCCTAGTTGCAACTCAATTGCAGCACCCCTTCGGCCGTGGGACAATCCCACGCATGAGCACTCCGGCCTCGCGAGACGATCTCGCCACTCAGCAACCCGCTTCATTCGACTCGCCCGATGCGGCTGCCCGCACACGCCTGCGCAGCCTGGGCAGCCGCGTGACCGAGCCGCGCGTGCGCGTGCTGGCCGTGCTGATGCAGGGCGACGAACCGCTCTCGCACCAGGCTGTGTGTGATGCACTGCCAGACGACTCGGGCATCGACCGTGTGACGGTCTATCGCGTGCTCGACTGGCTGGCGGCTGGCGGCATCGTCCACAAGACGGCAGGCGCCGATCGCGTCTTCCGCTTCAGCCTGGCCGAGCACGACGCCGCGCGCGAAGCGGCGCACCGCTCGCACAGCCACTTTCACTGCACACAGTGCGGACGCGACTTCTGTCTGGAAACGGCGGAGCCACCGGCCATGCCGAAGGCCGCCCTACCCGCCGGCTTTGCGGCCGATCACGCTGAACTCACCATCAAGGGCTGCTGCGCCGATTGCCGCGCCGGCTCGCAACAAGGAAACGCACCATGTCCAAAATGATCCCGGTCACCATCCTGACGGGCTTTCTCGGCAGCGGTAAGACCACGCTGCTCAAGCGCATCCTGACCGAGCAGCACGGCATGAAGATCGCCGTGATCGAAAACGAGTTCGGTGAAGAGAACATCGACAACGACATCCTCGTGCAGGACGGCAACGAGCAGATCGTGCAGATGAGC
>NZ_JAELUI010000227.1 GCF_016429285.1 Ralstonia sp. ASV6 | reverse complement strand
AGGAGCAAACGCATGGAACTGAAGCTGCTCCAGGACAACGGTCAACTCGGCGCTGGCGTTGCTGCCTCGCCGGAAGTGTTCGGTCGTGACTATAACGAAGCCCTCGTTCACCAGATCGTCGTCGCTTACCAGGCCAACGCTCGCAGCGGTAACCGTAAGCAGAAGGATCGTGAAGAGGTCAAGCACACGACCAAGAAGCCGTGGCGCCAAAAGGGTACGGGCCGCGCTCGTGCAGGTATGAGCTCCTCCCCGCTGTGGCGTGGGGGTGGTCGTATCTTCCCGAATAGCCCGGAAGAAAACTTCTCGCAGAAGGTCAACAAGAAGATGTACCGCGCCGGCATGCGCTCGATTTATTCGCAGCTTGCCCGTGAAGGTCGCATCAACGTCGTTGACAGCCTGTCCGTCGAAGCGCCCAAGACCAAGCTGCTGGCCGACAAGCTCGGCGCCATGGGCCTGGATTCGGTGCTCGTGATTACCGATAACCTGGACGAAAACCTCTTCCTGGCATCGCGCAACCTGGCGCACGTGCTCGTGGTTGAGCCGCGTCACGCTGACCCCCTGTCGCTCGTGCACTACAAGAAGGTGCTCGTGACGAAGGGTGCCGTCGCGCAGATCGAGGAGTTGCTGAAATGACGCAAGTTGCCAAGAACGACCATCGCCTGATGCAGGTGCTGCTGGCGCCCGTGGTGTCTGAAAAGGCAACGCTGGTGGCCGAGAAGAACGAACAGGTCGTGTTCGAAGTGGCTCCCGACGCCAACAAGATCGAGGTGAAGGCTGCCGTTGAACTGCTGTTCAAGGTGGAAGTCGCTGCCGTCCAGATCCTGAACCGCAAGGGCAAGCAAAAGCGCTTCGGTCGCTTCATGGGTCGTCGTAACCACGTGAAGATGGCCTATGTCTCGCTCAAGCCGGGCCAGGAAATCAATTTTGAAGCGGAGGCCAAGTAATCATGGCACTCGTTAAGACCAAGCCGACATCGCCGGGCCGCCGCTCGATGGTGAAGGTCGTCAACCCCGACCTTCACAAGGGTGCGCCGCACGCTCCGCTGCTGGAAAAGCAATTCCAGAAGTCGGGTCGTAACAACAACGGCCACATCACCACGCGCCATAAGGGCGGTGGTCACAAGCATCACTATCGCGTCGTCGACTTCAAGCGTAACGATAAGGACGGTATCCCGGCCAAGATCGAACGCCTGGAATACGACCCGAACCGTAGCGCCAACATCGCGCTCGTGCTGTTCGCTGATGGCGAGCGCCGCTACATCATCGCCCCGAAGGGCGCTGTGGTTGGCCAAGCTATCGCCAACGGCTCGGAAGCGCCGATCAAGGCCGGTAACAACCTGCCGATCCGCAACATTCCGGTCGGTACGACGATCCACTGCGTGGAAATCCTGCCGGGCAAGGGTGCTCAAGTTGCCCGTTCGGCTGGTACGTCCGCCGTGCTGCTGGCTCGCGAAGGCATCTACGCTCAAGTGCGTCTGCGCTCGGGTGAAGTGCGCCGCGTGCACATCGAGTGCCGCGCGACCATCGGTGAAGTCGGCAACGAAGAGCACAGCCTGCGCCAGATCGGCAAGGCCGGTGCAACACGTTGGCGCGGTATTCGCCCGACCGTTCGCGGTGTGGTGATGAACCCGGTCGATCACCCGCATGGTGGTGGTGAAGGTAAGACTGCTGCTGGCCGTGATCCGGTGTCCCCGTGGGGTACGCCGACCAAGGGCTACCGCACCCGTCGTAACAAGCGCACGGACAGCATGATCGTTCAGCGCCGTCACAAGCGTTAATCGGTAGGTAGGAGCTTAGATATGACTCGTTCCGTAAAAAAGGGTCCTTTCATTGACGCCCACCTGCTGAAAAAGGTTGAGGCGGCAGTGCAAACGAAGGACAAGAAGCCCATTAAGACCTGGTCGCGTCGTTCGACCATTCTGCCGGACTTCATCGGCTTGACGATCGCCGTTCACAACGGCCGTCAGCACGTGCCCGTGTATGTCACGGAAAACATGGTTGGCCACAAGCTCGGTGAATTTGCGCTCACGCGTACGTTCAAGGGCCACGCTGCCGACAAGAAAGCGAAGCGATAAGGGGCAATCATGGAAGTTAAAGCGATTCATCGCGGCGCCCGTATCTCCGCACAGAAGACGCGTCTGGTTGCTGACCAGATCCGTGGTCTGCCGATCGAGCGCGCGCTCAACGTTCTGACGTTCAGCCCGAAGAAGGCGGCTGGCATTGTGAAGAAGGTGGTTGAATCCGCCATCGCGAACGCGGAGCACAACGAAGGCGCCGATATCGACGAGCTGAAGGTCAAGTCGATCTACATCGACAAGGCAACGTCGCTCAAGCGCTTCACCGCGCGTGCGAAGGGCCGTGGCAACCGCATCGAGAAACAAACCTGTCACATCACTGTGACGCTGGGCAACTAAGGGGTCACGATGGGACAGAAGATTCATCCGACTGGCTTCCGTCTGGCTGTCAGCCGTAACTGGGCTTCGCGTTGGTACGCGAACAACACCCAGTTTGCGGGCATGCTCAAGGAAGACATCGAAGTTCGCGAGTTTCTGAAGAAGAAGCTGAAGAACGCTTCGGTGGGCCGAGTGGTCATCGAGCGTCCGGCCAAGAATGCACGTATCACCATTTACAGCTCGCGTCCGGGCGTGGTGATCGGCAAGAAGGGCGAGGACATCGAACTGCTGAAGGCTGAACTGCAGCGTCGCATGGGCGTGCCCGTGCACGTGAACATCGAAGAAATCCGCAAGCCGGAAGTCGATGCACAGCTGATCGCCGATTCGATCACGCAGCAGCTCGAGCGCCGCATCATGTTCCGCCGCGCCATGAAGCGTGCGATGCAGAACGCAATGCGTCTGGGTGCCCAGGGCATCAAGATCATGAGCTCGGGCCGTCTGAATGGCATCGAAATCGCCCGTACCGAGTGGTACCGCGAAGGCCGTGTGCCCCTGCACACGCTGCGCGCTGATATCGATTACGGCTTCTCCGAAGCGGAAACCACCTACGGCATCATCGGTGTCAAGGTGTGGGTGTACAAGGGCGACCACCTGGGTCGCAACGATGCGCCCGTCGTGGAAGAGCCGAAGGAAGACGAGCGCCGCCGCCGTCCGGGTCGCCCGGAAGGTCGCCGCCGTGAGGGCGAAGGTCGCCCGTCCGGTCAGCGCCGCGGTGCTGGTGCAGGTGCTCCCCGCCGTAGCGGTGGCGCCGACGCCAAGACTGGAGAATAAACATGCTGCAACCTAAGCGCAGGAAGTACCGCAAGGAGCAGAAGGGCCGTAACACCGGTATCGCCACGCGCGGTAACGCGGTTTCGTTCGGCGAATTCGGCCTGAAGGCGATGGGCCGTGGCCGTCTGACCGCCCGTCAGATCGAGTCCGCCCGTCGTGCGATGACCCGTCACATCAAGCGTGGCGGCCGTATCTGGATCCGGATTTTCCCGGACAAGCCGATCTCGAAGAAGCCTGCCGAAGTCCGTATGGGTAACGGTAAGGGCAACCCGGAATACTACGTGGCTGAAATTCAGCCGGGCAAGATGCTGTACGAAATGGACGGCGTCGGCGAAGAACTGGCACGCGAGGCTTTCCGCCTGGCTGCTGCCAAGCTGCCGATCGCGACCAGCTTCGTGGTGCGTCAGGTCGGAACGTAAGGAGCACACACCATGAAAGCATCCGAACTGCGCGACAAAGATGTCGCAGGGCTGAACCAGGAGCTCTCCGAGCTGCTGAAGGCTCAATTTGGCCTGCGCATGCAAAAGGCGACGCAACAGCTGCAGAACACCAGCCAGCTGAAGAAGGTGCGTCGTGACATCGCGCGTGTCCGCACCGTGCTGGGCCAGAAGGGGAACCAGAAATGACTGAAGCAGCAACGTCCCTGAAGCGCACGCTCGTCGGTCGCGTTGTCAGCAACAAGATGGACAAGACCGTGACGGTCCTGGTCGAAAACCGCGTCAAGCATCCGCTGTACGGCAAGTACGTAGTGCGCTCGAAGAAGTACCATGCGCATGACGAAGCCAACCAGTACAACGAAGGCGACAAGGTTGAGATCACGGAATCGCGTCCGATCTCGCGCACCAAGTCGTGGGTGGTGTCGCGCCTGCTTGAAGCTGCACGCGTGATCTAAAACAACAGCTGAGTAGTTTGCTGTTGCAAGACCGAGATTATGTGATATAGTCTCGGTCTTTCCCTTTGAGAGGGTTGCTGCCGGTTCGGTTGGTGGCTCGGGCAAAGAGAAGAATGAATGGGTCTGGTGGCACTCGCTGCCAGGCAGCTACCGACTTCAAGTTGATCAACCCAATCGCGGTTGGCGCAATGCCAGCAGCCGGCGGGACCAAGACTGATCGCCTCTGTGCATTGTGCGTAAGGGCGAATTAAGTTGGGACGAGAACACCATGATTCAGACAGAAAGCCGGCTCGAAGTGGCCGATAACACGGGTGCGCGTGAAGTCATGTGCATCAAGGTGCTGGGCGGTTCGAAGCGCCGCTACGCCAGCGTCGGCGACATCATCAAGGTCAGCGTCAAGGATGCTGCTCCGCGTGGTCGCGTGAAGAAGGGCGATATCTACAATGCCGTGGTGGTGCGTACCGCCAAGGGCGTGCGCCGTCCTGACGGCTCGCTCATCAAGTTCGACGGCAATGCCGCCGTGCTGCTGAACACCAAGCTTGAGCCGATCGGCACCCGTATCTTCGGGCCGGTCACTCGCGAACTCCGTACCGAGCGCTTCATGAAGATCGTGTCGCTCGCGCCGGAAGTGCTGTAATCGGAGGCCGCATGAACAAGATTCGCAAGGGCGATCGCGTCATCGTTCGCACCGGTAAGGACAAGGGTAAGCAGGGTACCGTGCTGTCGGTGCTCGCTGAGCACGTGACGGTGGAAGGCGTGAACGTCGCCAAGAAGCACGTGCGTCCGAACCCGATGCTGGGTACCACGGGTGGTGTGGTCGACAAGATCATGCCCATCCATATTTCGAACGTTGCGCTCGTGGATGCCAATGGCAAGCCGTCGCGCGTCGGCATCAAGGTTGAAGGCGGCGTGAAAACGCGTGTTCTGAAGACCACCGGTGCTGCCGTCGGTGCTTGATTCTGGGCGATAGAGAGGAGTTGAGCATGACTGCACGTCTGCAAGAGTTTTACAAAGAGAAGGTTGTGCCCGAGCTGATCAAGCAGTTCGGTTACAAGTCCGTGATGGAAGTGCCGCGCATCACCAAGATCACCCTGAACATGGGTCTTGGCGAGGCCATCAATGACAAGAAAGTCATCGAGCACGCCACGGGCGACCTGATCAAGATCGCTGGCCAGAAGCCCATCGTGACGAAGGCCCGTAAGGCTATCGCCGGCTTCAAGATTCGCCAGGGTTACCCGATCGGCACGATGGTCACGCTGCGTGGCCAACGCATGTACGAATTCCTGGACCGCTTCATTACGGTGTCGCTGCCGCGCGTGCGTGACTTCCGCGGTGTGTCGGGTAAGGCGTTCGACGGTCGTGGCAACTACAACATCGGTGTGAAAGAGCAGATCATTTTCCCCGAAATCGAGTACGACAAGATCGACGCACTCCGTGGTCTGAAC
>NZ_JAELUI010000226.1 GCF_016429285.1 Ralstonia sp. ASV6 | reverse complement strand
CATCTGGGTAGTACCGCTCAAGAACGCCAACGCGGTGCAACTGGCCACCACGCTGCGTGCCATCGTGGCGGCCGACGCCACGCTGTCAGCCTCCGCATCCACTGGCCCGGGTGGGCAGAGCGCGGCGCAGGGCGCGACCTCGCAACCGACCGGCGGCGCCTCGGGTTCGCAGTTCAACCAGAACACGCAGAACACCAACTACGGCAGCGGTTCCGGCTCCGGCAGCGGTGGCAGCGGCAATTCGTCGTTCCGTGCCTCGTTCGGGCAGAACAACACCCCGACCACCGGCGGCATCATCCAGGCAGATGCGGCCACCAACGCGCTCATCATCACCGCCAGCGAACCGGTCTACCGCAACTTGCGCGCTGTGATCGACGATCTGGATGCGCGCCGCGCTCAGGTCTACATCGAATCGATGATCGTGGAAGTGACGGCGACCAAGGCATCGCAGCTCGGTATCCAGTGGCTGGCCGGCGGGGGTGGGCCCGGCACGTTTATCGGGGGCGGCACCAACTTCGGCACCGGCTCGAATAACGTGCTCAATCTGGCCGGCACGATTGCCGCCATCAGCTCGGGTGGCATTGGCGGCACCGCCGCGCAAGCCGCGCTGAGTAGCCTGAACGTCGGTCAACTCAACGGCGGCAACGTCGGGGTGTTCAACCGCGGCAGCGGGCTGGGCGCGCTGCTCAGCGCATTGGGTTCGGACGGCTCGGTCAACGTGCTGTCCACGCCAAACCTGATCACGCTGGACAACGAAGAAGCCAAGATCCTGATCGGCCAGAACGTGCCGATCACGACCGGTTCGTACACGCAGCAATCGGGCACGGCATCGCAGCCGTTCCAGACCTACGACCGCAAGGACGTGGGTATCACGCTGCGCGTCAAGCCGCAGATCACCGACGGTGGGCTGGTGAAGATGCAGATCTTCCAGGAGTCGTCGTCGGTGGTGAACGGCACGCAAAACGCGCAGCAGGGCCCGACCACCAACGTGCGCTCCATCGAAACCAACGTGCTGGCCAACGACGGCCAAGTGGTCGTGCTCGGCGGCCTGCTGGAAGACAACTATCAAGACGGCGAGCAAAAGGTGCCGGGCCTGGGCGACATCCCCATCCTGGGTGCACTGTTCCGCTCTGAGAGCAAACAGCGCGTGAAGACCAACCTGCTGGTGTTCCTGCGCCCGATCATCCTGCGCACGGCTGAAGCCACCGGCGCGCTGTCGGACAACCGCTACGACTACATGCGCACCCAGCAGCAGCTCTTTGTCTCGCCCAACATGCTGCCGACCACGTCCGACAAGGACACGCCGGTGCTGCCCACGCCCGACACCATGCGCCCCGCACCCAACTACGGTGATGTATCGATCGTGCCGAAGGGCCCCACCGGCACGCAGGTGCCGCCGGGCGCACCGCTGCCGATGCCGCAAGGCACCACGCGCAGTGAGCCGCGCCTGCAGAACTTCGCGGCACCCACCTCGGGCGGCTATGACGGCAACGCGCCGAGGAACGGCGGCTAAAGGCGCCGAGGACAACACACCATGGCAACGACGCAAGCCCTGACCACCGACGTCCAGACGCTGGAGCCGCCCTCGCAATCGGCGGTGCGACTGGTGCCGTACGCGTTCGCGCGCGACGCCCGCCTGCTTGTCGCCCGGCAGGACGTCGACACGCTGGAAGTCTGGGTCTGCCCGGAAACCTCGCGCACCGCGCTGGCCGAACTGGCCCGCGTGTTCGGCGCACTGCACCTGGTGACGCTCGACACTGCTGCACTCTCCACTGCCACACAGACGGCCTACAACGCCCAGGACGGCAGTGCCGCCCAGGTGGTCGGCGAGGTGGAAGGCGAGGTCGATCTCTCGCGCCTGATGCAGGACATTCCCGCCGTGGAAGACCTGCTCGAATCCGAAGACGACGCCCCAATCATCCGCATGATCAACGCGCTGCTCACGCAGGCCGCGCGCGAAGGCGCATCGGATATACACATCGAGCCGTTCGAGAATTCGTCGGTGGTGCGCTTCCGTGTGGACGGCACGCTGCGCGACGTGGTGCGTCCGAAGAAGGCGCTACACGGCGCACTGATCTCGCGCATCAAGATCATGGCGCAGCTCGACATTGCCGAAAAACGCCTGCCGCAGGACGGCCGCATCACGCTGCGCGTGGGTGGCCGCCCGGTGGACGTGCGTGTGAGCACCCTGCCCACCGGCCACGGCGAGCGCGCGGTGCTGCGTCTGCTCGACAAGGAAGCCGGCCGGCTGGACCTCAGCAAGCTCGGCATGGGCGCCGGCACGCTGGCACGCTTTGACCACCTGATCAACCAGCCGCACGGCATCGTGCTTGTCACCGGCCCGACGGGTTCGGGTAAGACAACCACGCTGTACGCGGCGTTGTCGCGGCTCGACGCGGCGTCCACCAACATCATGACGGTGGAAGACCCGATCGAGTACGACCTGGACGGCATCGGCCAGACGCAGGTCAACCCGAAGATCGACATGACCTTCGCCAAGGCCCTGCGCGCCATCCTGCGCCAGGATCCGGACGTGGTCATGATCGGGGAAATCCGCGACCTGGAAACCGCCCAGATTGCCGTGCAGGCCTCGCTGACCGGCCACTTGGTGCTGGCGACGTTGCACACCAACGATTCGGCGTCGGCGGTCACACGCCTGATCGACATGGGGATCGAGCCGTTCCTGCTGTCGTCGTCGCTGCTCGGGGTGCTGGCGCAGCGGCTGGTGCGCCGCCTGTGTGTACAGTGCCGCCGCGAAGAAGTGCTCGAACTCACGCCCGCTGAATTGGAAGCCGTGGCTGGCACACCGGTTGCGGATGGCGTGGTGCCGGCCACACCGGCGCACAAATCGGTGTGGCACCACGTGGGCTGCGAGCGCTGCAGCAACTCGGGTTACCAGGGCCGGACCGGTGTGTACGAACTGCTGACCGTCACGCCCGAAATCCAGACCATGATCCACCGCCAGGCAGCCGAATCCGAGATCAAGGCCCTCGCCATCGGCCAGGGCATGCAGACCATGCGCATGGATGCACAACGCTGGATCGACACGGGCGCGACCTCGCTGGAAGAAGTGCTGCGCGTGACACGCGATTAATGCGCAATTAGGGCGCGACGCGCGCGGCTGGCGCGTCACGGCCCGGCGCGCCATTCATAGTCCGGCCCGGCTGCGCTGTTTGGGCCTGTTGGCCCCTGGAGCCCTCTTAGATGCCGTCGTTGCGGTTGATGCTGATTGCCTTGGTGCAAGGCGTGGTTCTGTATGTGTGCGGGCAGCTGTCCAGCGCTCCCATGACCGACGCACAGCAGGCCATGCTGGCCAGCACTTTCACCCTCTTCGCGTTTGGCCCCACCGCGTACTACCTGTGCGAACACTCTGCCGCGCCGCGCCGCCAGGTTGCGCTGCTGCTTCTCGCTGCCGCATTGATTGCCGCCCTGGCCGGCTACAGCCACTGGATGGGGCAGGCGGGGTCGACATCCGAGCGCTTCAACAGCCTCGGCCGCGTGCAGTTGGTGTCGCTCGCGCTATGGGTATTGGCGCTGCCACTGATCCAGTTGCACGCCGATCGTCGTGCGCTGACCGACTACCCTGCCCTGTTCCGCACCAGCTGGCGCGACGCCATCCTGGTGATCGATGCCGCCGTCTTCACCGGCATCTTCTGGGCCGTGCTATTCCTGGGGGCGCAGTTGTTCGGCGTCATCGGGCTGAGTTTCTTCCGTGATCTGATCCGGAAGTCCGCCTTTGCTTGGCCGGCTACCACGGTGTGCTTTGCCTATGCCGTGCAACTTTGCCGGCGCCATGCCGTGATGGTCGAATCAATCCAGCGGCATGCGCTGTCGGCGTGCAAGTGGTTGCTGCCGCTGACACTGCTGATTGGCGCAGGCTTCGTGCTGGCGCTACCGTTCACGGGTCTGAAGGCGCTGTGGGCAACCCGCTATGCAGCCACGCTGCTGCTGTGGCTGCTGGCGGTATCGGTACTCTTCATCAACGCCGCATATGGTGATGGCAGCGAAGCGCCAGGCTACCCGCGCTGGCTGGCCGCCTTGCTGCGCTTGTTCACGCTGGCGCTGCCGGTGCTTGCCGGGCTGGCGCTCACCGCGATGTGGTTGCGCATCCAGCAGCACGGCCTGACCATCGAGCGCATCTGGGGCGTGCTGGTCGCGCTCACCGGCTGCGTCTACGCGCTGGGCTATGCGCTGGCTGCCTTGCGCGGTGGCGCATGGCTGGGCGGCATCGGCCGCGTGAACGTGGCGGTGGCGATTGGCCTGCTGGTCGCCATTGCACTGCTTGCCAGCCCGGTGCTGGAGCAGCATCGCCTGGCGCTGAACAGCCAACTCGCGCGCCTGGCCGCCGGCAAAGTCTCTGCCGAGAAGTTCGACTACGACGCCCTGCGCTTCGACATGGGCCGGCCGGGCCGCGCTGCACTGGCCAAGCTCGCTGCTGATACCACGCTCGCCAACCACGCCGAGATCAACCGGCGCGCCACACTGGCGCTGGCCAAGACGCAACGCTATGGCGACAACGCCAAGGGCGCCGACTTCGACACCGTGCTCGCCAGCACCAAGCTCTATCCGACAGGCGCCACCCTGCCCGCAGACTTCATCGACTACGCCCGAGCGCACCGCGACAACTTCATCTCGCTTGCGTGCAAGACGAACGACGCCGCCACCTGCGGCTTGATCGTGCTCGACCTTGACGGTGACGGCCAGCCCGAGATCCTGCCCGCCGTGCCGCAGTACCGTCCGCAGATCTACGCGCGCACCGCTGCCGGCTGGCAGACGATCGGCTACCTGGAGATCTCCTTGCGCGGCTGCCACGACACCACCGACGCGGACGCCGCAACCGCCACGGCGGCCAAGCCGCTCTGGAACGACTTGCTCATCGGCCAAGAGCGCTGGATGGTCATTCCCGACCGCGCCGCCGATTGCGACACCAACAAGAAGCCCTGACCGAACACGATTTGCCATGCCAGCCTTCCGCTACGAAGCCGCCGACGCCGCCGGCAAAACCGACAAGGGTGTCATCGAAGCCGACAGCGCACGTCAGGCGCGTACGCTGCTGCGCGCCCGCGGCCTGACGCCGCTGCTGGTTGACGCGCTGGGCGCGCAAGCCACCAAGCGCAGCGGATCCAGCTTCGGCAAGCGACTCTCCGCGCAGGAAAACGCGCTGGTCACGCGCCAGCTCGCCAGTCTGCTGGTTGCCGGTCTGCCGCTGGACGAAGCACTGGCGGCGCTGGCCGATCAGGCTGAACGCGCCTACGTGGGCGAACTGCTCGCAGCCATCCGCGCAGAAGTGGTGGGCGGCAGCTCCCTGTCGGTGGCGCTGGCGCAGCACCCGAAGGATTTTCCGGACATCTACCGCGCACTCGTCTCAGCGGGGGAGCACTCGGGCAACCTGGGCCTCGTGCTCACGCGCCTGGCCGACTACATCGAGAGCCGCAACGCGCTCACCTCGAAGATCAAGCTGGCGTTTACCTACCCGGCCATCGTCACGGTGGTGGCGTTTGCGATCGTGATCTTCCTGCTGTCGTACGTGGTGCCGCAGGTGGTAAGCGTGTTTGCCAACACGAAGCAAAAGCTGCCGACGCTGACCATCGTGATGC
>NZ_JAELUI010000225.1 GCF_016429285.1 Ralstonia sp. ASV6 | reverse complement strand
CGGTCGGGTCTTTCTGCAGATACGGCGACTGCCGGCCGATCTGCACGCTGCGGTTCAGGTTGCTCTGCACCTGGTCTGCCTGCGCAGCAGAGCCTAAACCCAGATTGGCCGAGGCCGCCGGCGCAGAAGCCGGCACTTGCGCCAGCACAGGCAGCGGCAATGGCACCAGCCACGTCGACAACAACACAACAGCCGTCAGCTTGCGGGCGCGCGGCCGGAAGAGGGAATGCGTCATACGGAAAGCGCAGTGTGCAGGATCAGCCCGGCGGCATCGGGAACCGCCGGGCGCTTGCTATCATAAAACGCTTCGTCTTCTGCTCCGCAATCCTGCGGTCACTTATGTCGCAACTCACCCACTTTGATTCCGCCGGACAAGCCCATATGGTCGACGTCGGCGACAAGGCCGTCACGCACCGCGTGGCGGTGGCTACCGGCACGATCCGCATGCTGCCCGATACGTTTGCGCTGGTGCGTGATGGCACGGCCAAGAAAGGCGATGTACTGGGGATCGCGCGTATTGCGGCGATTCAGGGGTCGAAGCGGACGTCGGATTTGATTCCGCTGTGTCATCCGTTGGCGTTGACCAAGGTGGCGGTTGAGTTTGATCTGGATGAAGCGGCTCACAGTGTCCGCTGCACTGTTCGCGCTGAGACGCGTGGGCAGACAGGCGTGGAAATGGAAGCATTGACCGCCGTGCAGGTGGGGCTACTGACGATCTACGACATGTGCAAGGCCGTGGATCGGGGGATGGTGATTGGGGATGTGCGGTTGATGGAGAAGCACGGGGGGAAGTCTGGGGATTGGGTGGCGACATAACAAGCCCTTGCCTCAACGCAAAAGAGCGCATCCTTTGCGCTCTTTTGCTTTTTAGCGGCACTCTGCCGGAGTGAATTTTGCTGCCAGCGTTGGACTATAAACCGTTGGCTCTTCCACTTTGCCGCGCTGTGTCACACCCGTGGCGTAACAGTCCCAGCGAATGGGGCCACTAGGTAGTGTACTGGCGGTAGTGCTACCCTGCAGCGATGCTCCGTCAGCCGCAGTGGTCGGCTTCAGCACCAGTACATTGGCGCCCGAAGGCGCAATCTTTGTGCTGTACTGGATCTGAATCTCGCCCTTGGTGGGGTCAATCGTGATGCCGTTGGCAAGCAGATTTTGTGTAGCCGCCGTGCTACCAGTGAACCCTTGCCCGAATGGGGCGCCAGAGGCTGCATTCTCTGCCACTGCGGTTTTGGCTGCGGCTGCAAACGATAAGCCTTCAGTCACGCGCGCCCGAACGGTGTAATCCTGATAGGCCGGCACCGCAATCGCGGCAAGAATGCCGACGATCGCAACAACGATCATCAGTTCAATAAGTGTGAAACCTCGCTGACGTCGTGCGCTGATTCTTTGATTTAACTGCATCTTCTCCTCCAAAATGGCATATGGCTTCACCTAATCCAATGAAGCGAGAGAAGATTAACGAACGACGATCGCATTTCTACTACCTACAATTCATTTTCACATAAACATAAGCACATTCTTAATGAAGCGCGACAACAAAAAAGCGCCTCAACGAGGCGCTTTTTCCAAATTACGGAGCAATGATGGCTATCAATCAACGCCGGCCAACAACCCCTCCGCCTTCAATCGATCACAAAACGCATTGAGCCCATCCATCTTTTTCTTGCACACGAGCGTCAACAAGGTCGATTGATCTGCATAGTCAGTCCAATACTGGTTGTGCAGCCTACGAACCTGGGTGACTGCCTCGTCGGTCTTGCCCTGGAAAGCCAGTGCAATCGCCCACCGCTGTACCGGGCCTGCCGTCGGAAAAAACTGAACAGCCTGGTGCTCGATTGCCGCCATGATCGGCGCTACCTCAGCCGTCATTGCTGCGCTATTGGCGATCGACAAGTTGCCGTATGGGACAAGCAACAACTGTCCGCTTGCCTGGTAGCGTTTTAGCTCTACGGCCGCTCCTTCTGGGGAGTAGAAAAGCCGCTCGACAGATTGATAGTCAACCCACATGCGCCCTGTCAGCACCGCTCCGCAGATGGCAACCGCTCCGGTCAACACCCACGCCATACTTGGAGAGGGCACACGAAGTTGCCGTTGATCCATATAACCAAGCGCGAATGCGAATGGCAACAAAAAGTACAAGTAGTGCAGGGGGTACTCCAGCATCGAGTGCGTAACCATCACAAAGATGACAGCGCACAGGAAGCCACGCTCATGGGTCAGCCGCCGCCTCCATACTGCCTGTAGCAGCCCAAAGCAAGGCAGCGCCACAGCCAGCAGACCAACGATGCCAACCTTCGCAAGCATGTCCAACACAATGTTGTGCGCATTCGTCGCCATCTCGACATGCCCCAGCACGTCGGTCTGCACGTACTGGTTCCAGGCGTAGTCGCCCCAGCCGCCACCCAGCCAAGGGTGCGACAAGAAGATGTGCCATGCGTGGTTCCAGAGCAGCGGCCGCAAACCAGCACCCTGCTCCATGCGATCCCCCAGCGAGGACTGCAAGCCAAGCTGCCACTGAACGTTGGCGTAGGCGACCAGCCAGTTGCATGCTTGGTAAACAATCGCGAGCCCCAGCACCGGCACGCAGGCTTTCAGCCATCGCCGCACGCCGCGCTCGTTCGCAGTCGACGCCAAGCCCACCAAGCCGCCGACCAGCACAACATGTAACCAAGTAATGCGGGAAAAGGTCAGCGCCATTCCCAACAACAGTGCAACACCGATACCCCCAAGCGGAATCCTCCAACGGGGCTTTTTCTGTGCGAGGAAAAAACTTGCCGCCAATCCGAATGCCAGATAAGACGCAACGTGGTTAGGCTGATTTAGGTTGCCCCACATACGACGCGCCGCCCCTGGTGGCGCAATGGAAACAAACGCCGCGGGCAGATCCGGCACACGAAACAAATGCAGAAACTCTACGACAACGGTTAGAAGACCACCTAGAACAGCGCCAATGGCAATGGCCTCGATCGCACCGGGTACATCTCGACAGCGCGCCCCCAGCCCGCATGCCGCCGCTGCCGCCAGCAGAAACACGATGGCCGCAAAGGAGAAGAAAGGATTGAGTGGTGTGGCAACCAGCAACTGCAACAGCAGTACGCCAATCAATGCAGCAGGCGCAAGGGTGACAACCGGTAATTTCGTCTTGCTTTGCCACGTCAAGGGCAGCGCCAGAACCGCGAAAGCAGCCCAGCAGATGGCCGTTGCAAACTCACTGTAGAACGTCGCAATTGGATAGCTGTGCGGCGCAACCAGAAACGGGATGGACCAACATGCGATAAGAGCAAGCCAAAGCAGAAGCAATAAGATAGAAGGTCTGTGCATCGTCAGATATCACCAAGGAGCGCGGCAAAACAAAAAGAGCGCCCGAAGGCGCTCTTCTCTTGATCGCTAGCTTAACTTAGCGGCACTCTGCCGGAGCGTACTTGGCCGGAAGAGTCGCAGCAGTAGTCGGCGCAACCACACCGCTCGTCGCCTTGGTTGCCGAGAAGCAGGTCCACTGGATCGGACCACCCGGCGCGGAGTTGACGGTCAGAGCACTACCCTGCGAGCTGGGCACGAGCACCAGCGTCGGACTACCGGAGGCAACCGGCGCAGCATAAGCAACCGTGATTTGACCGGTAGCCGCTGCGATTGTCAGCGCAGAAACGTTCTTCGTTGCAGCGAATGTGGAAGAGCCCGCCGACAAATCGCTTTGTGCGTTTGCTGCGTTTTCTGCCACCAGTGCCTTGGCTTGAGCAGCCAGCGACAGACCTTCCGTCACGCGAGCGCGGATCGTGTAGTCCTGATACGCCGGAATGGCGATAGCAGCCAGAATACCGACGATCGCGACCACGATCATCAGTTCGATCAGCGTGAAACCCTTCTGGACACGCTTGTTCAGACGACGCATCGATTTCATGAATTTTCCCCCGGAAAAATTTGGTTAAGGATGATGCAAAGCTATTAGAGCAGGGATCGTGCCAGCCGAAATACTAAGGTTGTCGGCCAAAAACTGACGCGATTCGCATGAGGACCCCGCACTTTGTTGACAGTTTTTGACAGGCGTTGACGGAGTTGGTCAATTTAGTGACCCAAAAATCACATAAAATTTGAGCCAACACCACAAAGAAGAAGGCGCCCGAAGGCGCCTTTGGTTTCGCTCAAGCCGTCAACGGCATTCGGATGGCGCGTATCGGGGTTGGAGGGTTGGCGTCGTGTTTTGCGTGACGGTTGCTGCCGGCATTTGCTTGCCTGCCGCAGCACAAACCCACTCCACCATAGCCGGGGGTGCAGAACCCGCGTGCAAATTGGCGAGATTCGCCGATGACGCACCCGAATACGGTGTCAGTACAAGTACATTGGCGCCGGCACCCGCAACCGTTGAAGCGAACGACACCGAAATCTCACCTGTTGTTGCATCGATATTCAGCCCGGTGACATTCTTGGTTGCCGGGATGGAGGCCGCGCCAAGTGCCAAGCTGCTCTGCGCGTTTGCGGCATTCTCCACCACCAGTGCTTTGGCCTGCGCCGCCAGAATCAACCCTTCCGTCACCCGCGACCGAATCGTGTAATCCTGATAAGCCGGAATCGCAATCGCAGCCAAGATCCCGACAATCGCCACCACGATCATCAGTTCGATCAACGTAAAGCCGCCGGCGCGACGGGTTCTTCCCGTGCAGTGCTTGAAGCCCATGACCTCTCCCCAAAAGGCATTTTCTTGTGGAGAGCCGCAGTGCAGGGACTATGCCAAGGCACACACTGTGTTAACGGGCGGAAACTGGCGCACTTTGACGGGATTTCGACCGCAAATCTGACCGTTCTTGACAGAACTCTGGACAGATCGCGTCATCACCCACTTTCGAGGGGAACCTTTCGGATTAGGCCTGGCGAAGTGTTCGGCGGCTCAACCACCAGCCCACGGCAACCACGAGCAGCGCGCCCGCGCAGCCGACCACAATGTCGGCACGCGGCACCGCGTGCGCGAACCACGCGGCATCCACCGGATCAGTGACGAGCATGTCGCCCGCCAAGTAGCCGAGCAACGCCGCCCCCAGCGTCACGATGATCGGAAACCTCGCCATCACCCCCACCAGCAGCGTGCTGCCAAAGATGATGAGCGGAATCGACAGCCCGAGGCCGAGCACGAGCAGCAGGAAGGTTGTGCCCGGCGGCCCCTTTTCTGCCGCCGCGGCCACGGCGACCACGTTGTCGAGCGACATCACTAGATCAGCAACCAGGATGGTCTGAACGGCGGGCCACAGACCATCGCGCTGGTGGCGGCCGTGTGTGTCGCCTTCATCGACTTCAGCCAACAGCTTGATGCCGATGTAGACCAGCAACACTGCGCCAGTCGTCTTCAGATACGGCAAGGCCAGCAGCTTCACCGCCAGGATGGTCAATACGATACGCAGCGCGATGGCGCCGGCGCTACCCCAGAAGATCGCTTGCTTCTGCTGCCGTTGCGGCAGATTGCGCGCGGCCAGGGCGATCACGACCGCGTTGTCGCCGGACAGCACGATGTTGGTGAGGATGATGGAGCCGAGCGCGAACCAGAATGCGCTGGAAGTGAGCGCCATAGTGTTCCCGAAGATGTCCTTGTGGTTTGGCGTGAAATACGCCAGTGACTTGCTTGCTTATACAC
>NZ_JAELUI010000224.1 GCF_016429285.1 Ralstonia sp. ASV6 | reverse complement strand
GGATGCCGCTGCTGCCACCGCGCAGGCCATGCCGGAAGCCGAAGGCGCCGTGTGCACGATGCGCCCGGGCGACCCCGGTTTCGAAGAGTGCGAAGCCTGCCAATAAAGCACTGAGCGGGCTGTTACCAAAGCGCCCCAGGGGCCGCATGGCATCAATGATGCGGCTCATTCACTGACATCGGCGACCGGGCCGGTGGTGCGCGTGTATCGAAACATGCGCTCCACTGGTCGGTCCAACAGAAATACAACGGAGAAACTCAATGCTGAGCTGGGACGACGACGTCAAACCTGCCGCACAACCGCAAGCTGCACCGCAACCGGTGTATCAACCGCAGCCGCAACTGCAATCCGTGACGCCGGATCAGGGTGGCATGCTGCCCCCGTCGGCCACACAGGCTGTCGGTACCGGCATCCTGGGCAACAACCCGAACGCTGCTGCCGCACAAAGCAACCGCCGCGTGAACGCTGCCGACAAGCGCGTCATCAACGGCGCGACCGACGTCAACCAACTGGTGCCGTTCAAGTACAAGTGGGCCTGGGAAAAGTATCTGGCCGGCTGCGCGAACCACTGGATGCCGCAAGAAATCAACATGTCGCGCGACATCGCCCTGTGGAAAGACCCGAACGGTCTGACCGAAGACGAGCGCCGCATCATCAAGCGCAACCTGGGCTTCTTTGTGACGGCCGACTCGCTGGCCGCCAACAACATCGTGCTGGGCACGTACCGCCAGATCACCGCGCCGGAATGCCGCCAGTACCTGCTGCGTCAGGCGTTTGAAGAGGCGATCCACACGCACGCCTACCAGTACATCGTTGAGTCGCTGGGCCTGAATGAGGCCGAGATCTTCAACGCATACCACGAGGTGCAGTCGATCCGTGACAAGGACGAGTTCCTGATCCCGTTCATCGACACGCTGACCGATCCGTCCTTCAAGACCGGCACGCCGGAGAACGACCAGAAGCTGCTCAAGAGCCTGATCGTGTTCGCCTGCATCATGGAAGGCCTGTTCTTCTACGTGGGCTTTACGCAAATTTTGGCGATGGGCCGTCAGAACAAGATGACCGGCGCTGCCGAGCAGTACCAGTACATCCTGCGCGACGAATCCCTGCACTGCAATTTCGGCATCGACCTGATCAACCAGATCAAGCTGGAGAACCCGCACCTGTGGACGGCCGAGTTCAAGGCCGAGATCACGGAGCTGTTCAAGAAGGCCGTCGACCTGGAATACCGCTACGCGGAAGACACCATGCCGCGCGGCGTGCTGGGCCTGAACGCCCCGATGTTCAAGGGCTACCTGCGCTTCATCTGCAATCGTCGTTGCCAGCAGATCGGCCTCGACGCGCTGTTCCCGAACGAGGAAAACCCGTTCCCGTGGATGAGCGAGATGATCGACTTGAAGAAGGAACGCAACTTCTTCGAGACGCGCGTGATCGAGTACCAGACCGGCGGTGCGCTGTCGTGGGAATAATCGATTCCCGCTCCCAAGTTTGAAGAAAAGGCCCATTCGGGCCTTTTTTATTTGTCACGGCCTGTTGAGAATCTGTTGAACCTGATGGGCTGTGACCAACGATCGTCCTATCGTGCTGTATCGATGGACTGAATATAAGGACGCTCCTATGAAGAAGACCCTCCTAGTCGCCCTCATGCCGTTTGCCGTGCTGGGCACGTCTGCGGCGTTTGCCGACACGACGAACTGCGCCACCAAGATCCGCGCGATTGAGACGCAGATTGAGATGGCCAAGCAGTATGGCAATACGTTCCGGATTGCCGGCCTGCAAGACGCACTGGCGAACACCAAAGCCAACTGCACCAATGCAGGTCAGGCCGAGTACGCAGAACGCAAGGTGCGCGAAGCCGAACGGGACGTTCAGAAGGCGCAATTGGAATTGCGCGAAGCCGAAGACAAGCTGCGGGATTCGCGTAGCAAGGGCGAGGTCAAGCGCATCGCCAAGGCGCAGAAACGACTGGCCGAGAAGCAGGACAAACTGCGTGAGAAGCAGGAAGACCTGCGCAGTGCGCAAGCAGATCTGACCGCGCTGAAGGGCTGAGTTTCCCGAAAGGTGTCATGACAGGATGGACAGGGGCTTCGGCCCCTGTTTTTGTTGCACCACCGGAATTGCCTGCATTCGGCCCGCCCCCGATAATCCAAAGCGTACGACCGTTGTCTTCCCACCATCCTGGGCCCCACATGACCGTCGAATCCTTCTTCTCCCAAACCTACGATGAAGCGCGCGCCAAGTTCCTGGCGGCTGCCCAGGCCCGGGGGATGGGCGTCGAACGGCATCTCCACCCGGATGCGCTCGGGCCGTCCGGGGAGCCGCTTTCGATCGACACGGCGCTGTTCTCGCCGACACAGGCCGATGCGCTGCTGGTCGTCACTTCCGGCGTGCACGGTGTGGAGGGGTTCTGCGGCTCCGGCTGTCAGATCGGTTTGCTGCACGACGATGAACTCTTCGCACGGCTGGCGGCGTCCAGGCTGGCGCTGCTGTTGGTGCACGCAGTCAACCCGTATGGGTTCGCCCATCTGCGCCGTGTGAATGAAGACAACGTCGATCTCAACCGCAACAGCGTCGACTTTGCCGAGGCGGTGTCGGCCAATCCGGCCTATCTCGAGGTCGATCCGCTACTGCTGCCGTCAACGTGGCCGCCCAGCCAGGCGGATCAGGCAGCGTTGCAGCACTACATGGTTACGCGCGGCGAGAAAGCGCTGCAGGACGCCGCAACCAGCGGGCAATACCGCGTGCCGGACGGCATGTTCTACGGCGGAACCGCCCCCTGCTGGAGCACCGTGCAGATGCGCGGGCTGGTGTCGCGGCATGTGGCCGCCGCTTCTGGCCACATCGCCCGCTTCATGTGGATCGACCTGCATACCGGGCTCGGCCACTACGGCCACGGTGAGAAGATTTTCAACAGCCCCGACCCGGCTGAGCTTGAGCGCGCCATCCGCACGTGGGGTGCGGATGTCCGGCCGATTGCCGCGCCGGGGTCGGTGTCATCCGTGGTCAAGGGCGATCTGGTGGGCGTGGCGTACGAACTGCCGCCCGGCATCGAGAAAACCTGCGTCACGCTGGAGTTCGGCACACTCGCCCCGCTGGCGGTGCTACAGGCGCTGCGGGCAGACCACTGGCTGCATCGACATCCGGAACGTGGCGCTGCGCAGGCGGCCGGTATCCGCCGCGCGCTGCGCGATGCGTTCTATTGCGATGTGCCCGAGTGGAAGGGCATGGTCTACGCGCAGACGCGCATGGCCGTGCTGCAAGCCGTGGCGCGGGTTTCCGGCTAGAACACTCTCACTTGCTGTGCGCTGGCTTGGGGGCGCGCACCGTCAGTGCGCACCCTGCAGACGCGGCGATGATGGCCAGAATGGCTGTCCACTGCCGTCCGGTCAGTTGCTCGTGCAAAACGATGGCCCCGGCCAGTGCACCGATGGCTGGCTCCAGGCTCAGCAGCACAGAGAACGTCTTGCCCGGCAGGTGCTTGAGTGCCACCATCTCCAGCGAATACGGAATCGCGCTCGACAGCAGCCCGATGCCCAGCCCCGCCAGAATGAGCGACGGTGTCAGCAGTGCGGACCCCGCCTGCGCCACGCCAAACGGAATCGCGAACAACGCCCCCACGGTCATGCCCAGTGACGTGGCCTGGCCCGCGGGCAAGCCACCAAGGTTCTTGCCGGTCAGGATATAGAGCGCCCAGCACACACCGGCTGCCAGCGCGTACGCCGCCCCCAGGTGATCGACCTGGCCGACCGCCTTGTCACCAACCGACAGCATCAGCAGGCCCACCACTGCCAGCCCGATCCATACGAAATCGAGCGCCCGGCGCGACAGCACCACCGCCAGCACCAGCGGCCCGGTGAACTCGATGGCGATCGCAATGCCAATTGGCAGCCGTTGCAGCGACAGATAGAACAGCAGGTTCATGCTCGCCAGCGTGACGCCGTACATGGCGACGCGACCGGCGTCTGCGCGGGTCAGGTGCAGGCGCCACGGCCGCCAGAACGCCAGCAGGATCGCCGCGCCGATGGTGATGCGGTACGTGACGGTGCCGGCCGCCCCCAGCACCGGGAACAGCGTCTTGGCAAACGAGTTGCCCAGGCACACGGAGGCCATCGAACCCATCAGGGCAAGAATGGGCATCCAGGGGGACGATGTGGTGGAAGCGGAAGAGGCGGGGGCAGCGGAAGACATGGGCGGTGCAGCAGACGCAACGCTACAGCATAGCCGCACGCTCTCGAGAAAACATTGCGTTCTCGGCAGCGTGGGTGCGGGTTTTTCTCGAAACGCGGGCGGAGCCCTTACAGGGCTGCTGCGCTGGGGCGGATCACGTCGATCAGCAGCACGCGCTGCCCTTCGCGTTCGCCGTCCGGGCGTGGTGTGACACCGCGCTGCGGGCGCGGGGCGGCCAGTGGCGCCGGGTCTTCGGCACTCATGCCGAACACGGCCAGCTTGGAGGCTGCAATCCGCTGCAGCGTGCTGCGCACGCCGGGCACGTCCAAGTCCTCGGGGTCGAAGCCGGTGGTAGCTGTCCAGTCGTCTCGGACAATATCCTGAAGGCCGTTGGCCATCTCAAACTGCAGCGATGCGCCGAACCCCTTCTGCAGCGAATGCGTGCCGAGCAGGTATTCAGCCGTCAGGAAGCCGCGCAGCCGCGTCCAGAATGCCAGCGCAGAGATATTGCCGCTCTTGAGCGCGTGGCTTGGGGCGACTTCCCAACTATGGTCGAGCAGCCTGTTGATCAGGCGTCCCCAGGTTGGCACTTCGGTGCCGGCGGAGCAGTCCTCGCCCGCACCTTCTGGGCGGGCAAGCTGGCGCAACAGGCCGGTGAACGAGCCCGTCATCGGACGCGTGCCGCCCGCTTGTAGGCCCGAAGGCCAGCGCCATTGCAGCGGTGATAGCGGCCGGGCGCCGGGCCACTGCGAGTGGGCTTGCAGGCCGGTGCATGGTGTCAGGTAGCGCCATTGACGCTGATCGCGGCCGATGCGGCGTAGCGGCTCCAACTCGGCCGACAGATCAAATTTGCCGAGAAAGGCGGCATTGCGCGACTTGATCGGCGAGCGGGCGTAGACGTTGAAGTCGGGCCAGCCTTCGTACAGGTTGATCTGCGGCAGCGTGTGGTGCTTGTCCAGCGCATCGTCGGGTTGATCGATGCGGCGAGCAGTGAGGAACAGCGCGCGGCAATCGAGCGTGGGCACGGCACCGCGCAGGCGGAACAGCACCAGCAGGTCGCCAAACTCGGCGGGGCGTGCTTCAGCGCGGGCCGGGTAGGCGTGCGGTTGCTCTTCTGGCCAGAATGTGGTCAGGCGCAGGGCAGCACCCGGAAATGCGCTGCGCAGTCCTTGCCGGAGCAGGCGCAGGCCATCGGCACTACGCAGGATGCGCAGAATGGAAAGATCATCGCGCAGCGCGGCGTCAGGATGCGGGCCGCGGCCGCCGTTTTCCGCCGCCAGGGCAAACCGCCACAAGGCGGTATCGCTAGCCAGATCCTGCGCAGCGATATCGCGCGCGGTGTTGGGGCGGGCGCCAGACATCGGCTCGCGGGCGCCGCCGGGCGTATCTCCAGGGTTGTCTCCTGTTACGGCCTGGGCGCTGGTAGTCGACCCGGCAATCGCGCCAGTAAGGCCCCTGAATGGCGGCCGGTTGCGCTCGGGCATGGCTATTCCAACGTGTTGTTTGTATTGATT
>NZ_JAELUI010000223.1 GCF_016429285.1 Ralstonia sp. ASV6 | reverse complement strand
CGCTCTTTGACCAGCCTCACGGCCTCAAGCTTGAACTCCCGGCTAAATTGCCGCCTCGTTCCCATAAACCACCTCCAGTTTCATTTTCCACCTTAACAAGGTGTCCATGAAACCGGCAGCAGCCCACTCGGTACGAAGCTGAGTACTCTATTCCAGTTGGACAAGAAGTAAGAACCCTAGCACCTGCTCCACGATGAGCCACAGACAGCGCGCTTGACCGAGGCAAGATCGTGTAATCGAGCGAGGCCGACACAACTCTGCCACCAAGTATGCTCAACATCGTTCTCGACACGAATATCTTTGACCTACTTGAGCGTGACAACGACACGCTCAATTGCTTGCAGAGGCTAGTTGGCGACGGTCGCTGCTCCGTGCTCGTGCCTCGAAAGGTCGCTGAAGAGCTAAGGCAAAGACCGTCCGGAATCCCAAATCTCTTCCCCGTGACTTTTGTCGGTCATACCGTCGCTCGAGCCGGCGTTATGTGCGCGGGCGATTCGCTTGGATCTGGGGTCATGTACGACGCCCACTTGGGCGACTCTCAGAAGACGGAGGACGCACTAATTGCAGATGCCGCCAGTTGGCACGCCGATTGGTTTGTCTCTGCCGACAAGCGATGCATCAAGCGATTCGAGGACAGCACCGCTCAAACTAGATGCATGCCAATGCGATACGAGGTGTTCGTAGAGAAACTGGCAGTGGTAGCGCGAGAAGATGACGAAAAGCAGCAGTAGAAGAAAGGCGGCAGGCTCAACTCGCAAGCTAGCTAGCTCAACCACCCTACGGCGCGCATTGCTTCTTCAATTGCAGGGCGCCATTTCGGCGGACACTGCTTGACCCGCTCCCGCGTACGGCGCGACCTTAGCGGCAGACCATTCAACTCCTTCACATGGGCGATCCAGCAGGTCTGCACTGTGATTTGGTAGCGAGCTTTTACCCAAAGCGCGATATCCCTGTATGTCGCCATATCCCCCTCCATCGTGTCCTTCGAAAGGTAGAGGTTTGGCATCGGCTGGTCCAGAGGAATCTAGTTGCTCTCGTGGCGCCTCCTACACCACCACCTCCGTCCGACTCACCACCTCCTTCAACCCCATAAACGACCTTACCTGCCGCACCCCCGGCAGATACAACAGTTGCTCCGCATGCAACCGCGTAAAGCTCTCTGAATCCCGCGTGCGGATCAGCAGGAAGTAATCAAACTCCCCCGTCACCAGGTGGCACTCCATGCAGCCGGAGATGTTCTGCGCGGCCTTCTCAAAGGCGGCGAAGGATTCCGGCGTGGAGCGGTCGAGCACCACACCGATCAGCGCAAGTCGCCGCGCAGCGCACAGCTACCCCGCCTCACCAACCCGCCCAACCCGCCCAGCCCCCTCCCCCGGACAAGCCCGCATCGCCTTCTCGTCCAACACGCTGGGCTCCCCCAACAACGCAATCAACCCACACGCCAACGTCCCTCGCCATTGCAGGTAATCGTGCCCACTGGCGAACTCAGCATGCCGCACCGGATACCCCTTGGCTCGCAGCACATCACGCATGTGGCGCGTGGTGGTGAAGATGTTGATCGCGCCGCGCCCATCCTCAAACTGCCCGGCCTCCAGATAGAAGCGCAGCGGCAGGCGCGGGCTGGCGGCGTAGGCGCGCATCATCCAGCCGGGCGTTTGCGGCGGGTGGTCTGGTGCGGAGTCCGGCGCCCACCAGAATGAGCCGGACTGGCTCAGCACCAGGCCAAAGCGCTCGGGGTGCCGCAGCCCGGCATACGCAGCTGCCAACCCGCCGTAGCTCGACCCGGCCACCACGGTGCGCGCCGCCGGTGCCGAAAGCCCCTGTGCAGCAGCCCACGGCATCAGCTCGTCGGCCAGGAAGTCAGCAAAGGCGGGGTTGGGCGGCAGTTGCGTGGCGCGCGCCGCTGCGCTCGGGTTGGACAGGATCAGCGCGGCAGTGGGCGGAATGCGCCCTTCTGCGATGAGGTTGTCGAGCACCGTTGGCGTAGGCACGGTCGACAGGTAGGCATGCGCGTCGAACAGCACCAGCAGCGCCTGCGGGGCGACGCCGGCCGGGCGGTAGCCGTAGACATCGCGCGCTTCGCCCAGCCGCTTGCTGTTGAGGCGGTGCGCCGTTACGGTGCCGGCCGGTACGTCAACGCGCCTTGCGAGCCACGGCTGTGGCGGTGCGCCGGGCAACTCCAGCATGGATTTCTGCTGATACGCATCGCCCTCAGTATCCGGAAAGCGCCGGGGGTTGAGCGGATCGCGCTGCAGCGTGGCCAGCAGCAGGCGCCGGCGCTGCGCGGCGGGGGCATCCGAGTCGGGTACGTTGGGCGCGAGTTGATAGCTCAGGCGCGTGCTGGCCGGTACGGCGTAGGTCTGGTACCAGACGTCGGTGTCGCCCAGGCGCTGCAGGGCGTCGTGGTTGCCGCTTGGGCTGCCGAGCAGCGTAACGTTGCGCACCGGCCCCCGCCACAGGAAGGTCAGCAGCACCATGGGTGTGCCGTCTTGCGCGGCGGTCGCGGGTTCAACCAGTGGCGTGCCGGATTGGGCGACGTCGTGCCAGAAAGAATCGGTGCCGGTGCCGTGGCGCACAGCCTCTGCCAGTGCGCGAATGCGCGGGCTTTGCGGCAGTTCCGGCGCGGGGTGCTGCTGGGCCTGGGCGACAATGCGTTCAATGCGCAGCGCGTAGCGTGCGCCGGGCATCGGCACACCACCTGCCGCACCGGCCACAGCGGCGCCGTTCGGGTCGATGCGCAGCGTGTACACGCCATCAGCAGGTGCGACGAACAGGAAGCTGCGCGACAGCGACAGCGGACTCAGCAGGCGACGCACGTGCACGCTGCGGGCATCGAGCAAGTCGAGCGCCGCAGCGGGGCCATCGAGCGTGCCCTGCACGAGGTCACCCGCATGCAGCGTCACGCGGTAAGGCAACAACGTGCCGGGTTGCCAGGTCGCGTTGACTGACTGGCCGACAGCCACGTCGGCAACCGGCACAGCCGGTGAAGCGGCAACAGCCACGTTGGCAGCCAGCGCCCAGGAGAGCAGAAAGAGAGCATGGCGCATCAGAAATCGATCGTGGTGGTGAGCTTGAAGGTGCGGGGCGCGTTCTGCGTGACGTAGCCGTCGTTGAACGAGCCTGCCCAGTAGCTCTTGTTGAGCAGGTTTTCCACATTCGCGAAAAAGCCGACGCGCTTGCCCATGATGCGGGTGAGGTAGCGCACGCCGGCGTCGTAGCGTGTCCAGCTATCGATGCGCTGCGTATTGGACGAGTTGACGTATTGCGCGCCGGTGTAGGTGGCGCGGCCGGCAAGCGTCAGGCCCGGTACCCAGGGCACATCCCACTCCGCACCTAGGTTGCCCGACCAGGTAGGGGAGCCGAATGCGGTGTTGCCGTCGTAGAGGCCGTTGGCGGTATGCGTGAGTACCGAGCGCGTATAGGCAACGCCGCCCAGCAGGCGCACGCCCGGTGTGACTTCGCCGGCGATGGTCCATTCGATGCCGCGGTTGCGGCGTTCACCATCGGGGGTGTAGAGGTTGGTGGCGTTGTCTTTGACCAGGCTCGGCCGGCGGATCTGGAACACGCTGAGCGTTTGCGTGAGGCGGCCGTTCTCCCATTTGATGCCGGCCTCCATCTGCTTGGTCTTGTACGGCGCAAACACCTGCTGGTAGTTGCGCGCGGTGACGTCGGTCACGGTGTCGCCCTGGCTCAGACCCTCGATGTAGTTGCCGTACAGCGAGAGGCTCGGCCCCCACGGTTTGACCACCAAGCCCACCGAGGGCGTGATGGCGCTTTGATCGTAGTCGGCAGTCTGCGCACCGGTAGCGGCGCTGAAGCTCGTGGCCTGCACGCGCTGGTGGCGCGCCCCCAGCGTCAGCAAGACAGCCTCCTGCGCAAACGCCATCGTATCGGCCACCGCCAGGCTGGTGAGCGTGGTGTCAGAGGTCTTGGGCGGCTCGCCGGGCTCGGGCGCGATGATGGCCTGCACCGGCGCGTAGATGTTGGAGATGAACGAGCTGCTGGCGTTGTTGACCGTGCCCGTGCGCAGGTCCAACTGGGTGTAGCCGACCACCAGCCGATGTTCGACGGGGCCGGTGCGCACGGTGCCGCGCACACCGGCCTCGGCAGAGAGCGTGTCGGCAAACCCGCGCTGGTGATACGTCACGCCCGTGTAGTTGCCGTTGGGCTGGATGCCGTTGGCGCGCGTGCCGTTGATGAAGCCGGAGTAACGATGGCTGAGCGTGCCGAGCCCGGCATAGGCCGTCCAGTCGGGCGCGAAGTCGACTTCGCCATGGGCGACGATGGCCTGGTTCTCGATACGACCGTGCACGCCGCGCAGGATGTTAGTGCCCGGCGCAGGCGGACTCACCACATTGCGCGTGAACGAGGCCATCCAGGCGCTGCCGTTGCGGATCTCTTCGTCGCTGGCGTAGGCATCGACCGAGGCGCGCACATGCTCACCGGCGTAGTCCAGAGCGATGGCGCCCAGCTCGCGCCGCCTGCCCTGCCCGTCCAGGCCGGTGCGCCCATCGCCATAGGCGCCGTTGAAACGTATGCCCACGGCCTTGTCGTCGCCAAAGCGCCGACCCATGTCTACCGCGCCGGCCACGTAGCCGTCGGACTGGTAGTGGGTGGAAAACTGCATGACGGGCTTGGCCGTTGCGCGCTTGGGGATCAGGTTGATGGCACCACCCACAGCGCCGCTGGGCGACATGCCGGTCAGCAACGCGGTGGGGCCGCGCAGCAGTTCCACACGGTCGATGAACTCGGTGGGGGCATGGCCGAAGGGGGCCAAGCCGTACATGCCGTTGAACGCAAGATCACTCGACGTAATGTCGAACCCGCGCACAGTGTAGTTCTCGTAGATGTGCCCGGTAGACGTGGTGTAGCGCACGGTCGGGTCATTGGCCAGCACGTCGGCAATGGTCTGCGCTTGTTGGTCCTGGATCGTGCGTGCGGTGTACGTGGTGCTGCTGTAGGGGGAGTCGATGGCGTTGGTGTTGCCCAGCAAGCCGAGCTGCGCATCACGTGCGATCTGGCCACCCGGGTAAGTCGCCCCGCGTGCGGCAGAGACGGTGGCGGTCGGCAGCGTCACCGTGGCGGACGACGTGCCCGTGGTCTCGACTGGCGTGGGTGCGGGTGCAGGCTGAATCGCGAATCCACCCGGCACCGGTTGTGCGCGTAGGCCGGTGCCTTGCAGAAGCGCATCCAGACCATCGGCAGCACCGTACTGGCCGTGCAGGCCAGCGGTACGGCGGCCCGCCAGATCCGCTGCGTCATATGAGACCAGCACGCCAGCCTGCACACCAAAGCGCGTGAGCGCCGGCTGCAGCGCGCCTGCAGGAATGGCATACGACTGCCGCGCCGTTGCCGTCGTGGAGCCTGCAGCGGCCTGCGCCCCCACATGCGGCGATGCCGCCACCAACAGCGCGACAGCCTGACCAATAGCCAGCAGATGCCGGCGAAGACGCAAGGTGCCGGGTTGGCCGGCAAGTAGCGTTGAAGCGGACAGCGGATAGCAGCCCATCTGTGATTTCCCCCTGATGATGTTGTGGTTGGGATTGATTGCTATTCCCGTAGGCCACTTGAGGCGCGCAAAGCCCTCACATCGGAGGCAAAAACTTTGGTAATTCCTACCCAAACCGGACCAAAATGGGTTGAATTTCGAGGGTAGGGGTTGCCTGCAGAAGCTTGCGCAGTAAGGGTTTCAAGTCCTCGTCACGGTGGTTGAATCGGTAGCAGGTTTCA
>NZ_JAELUI010000222.1 GCF_016429285.1 Ralstonia sp. ASV6 | reverse complement strand
CACGCCCGTGTTCCAGGGCGGTAGCGTCACCGGCTATACCTCCGTGCGCTCGATGGCCACGCCTTCGCAGATTGCCCGCGCGCAGCGTGCCTACGCCGCCATCAACGAAGGCGACACGTCCTACACCGTGCGCGCCGGTCGCATCCTGCGCACGGGCTGGCGACGCGCCGTCAATCTGTTCCAGCGCGACAGCCTGCGCTTCAAGGTCATCGGGCTGCAAAGCCTGATTGCCGTGGCCATCCTGATCGGCACGCTGTGGGCGCACATCGCGCTGGAAGCGGCCGACCTGCATGACAAAACGTGGCTGGTACTCAGCCGTGACTGGCTGTGGCTCACCGGTGTGGGCTGCGCGGGGCTTGCGACGATGTCGGGCGTGCTGCTGGCGCGCACGCTCATCCGCCCGCTGGAGGACGCGGCCACGCTGGCCACGCGCCTAGCCGCTGGTGACTTGACCACGGCCGTTGAAGTCCGCTCCAACGATGAGTTGGGCGAGGTGATGCGCGCCATGGGCACCATGCGCGCAAGCCTGTCGTCCATCGTGCGCGACATTCAGGATGGCGCCACCAACGTCGCACACAGCACGCTGCAGATTTCTGCGGGCAACCATGACCTGTCGGCCCGCACGGAGCAGCAGGCCGCCGCGCTGGAAGAAACCGCGTCGAGCATGGAAGAGCTCACGTCCATGGTTGCGCAGAACGCCGATCACGCGCGCGAAGCCAGCACGCTGGCCGAGCAGGCATCGCACATCGCGGCTGACGGCGGGCAAGTCGTGCAGCGCGTCGTGCAGACCATGGACGCCATCCGCGCCGACAGCCAGCGCGTGACCGAGATCATCGCCACCATCGAAAGCATCGCCTTCCAGACCAACATCCTGGCACTCAACGCCGCCGTGGAAGCTGCCCGCGCAGGCGAGGAAGGTCGCGGCTTTGCCGTCGTGGCCGGTGAGGTGCGCAGCCTCGCGCAACGCAGCGCGCAGGCCGCGGCACAGAGCAAGGAGATCATTCGCGCGTCGGATCAATCCGTGCGCGATGGCGTGGCGCTGGTACACCAGGCCGGCGCCACCATGACGCAGATCGTGCAGTCGGTGCAGACCGTCACCCAGCTCATGTCGGAAATCTCGGCCAGCTCGCGCGAGCAAAGCAGCGGCATTGCGCAGATCAACGACTCGGTCTCACAGCTCGATGGGGTGACGCAGCAGAACGCCACACTGGTGGAAGAAGCCGCGGCAGCCACCTCGGTGCTGGCGCGACAGTCGGAAGACCTGAAGCTCGCGGTGGCGGTGTTCCGGGCGTGATTGCAGGGCGGGTGTACCTTGCGTGTGCCCGCCCCAGACCCTAGACGGCGAAGCGCGTATCACGCTCCAGCAGCGCCGCCACCGCATCGGGCAGCAGCGGCTCGCTGAAGTAATACCCCTGCAGTACGTCGCACTGATGTGAGGTGAGGAAGGCGGCCTGTGTGGCGTCTTCCACGCCTTCGGCACACACCTTCACGCCCAGGTTGTGGGCCAGCACCACCACCGTCGTGCAGATGGCCGCATCGTTGGAATCACGGTCGATGTCCTTGACGAAGGCGCGGTCGATCTTGATGAGGTCAATCGGCAGGCGCTTCAGATACGCCAGGCTCGAATACCCCGTTCCGAAATCGTCGATGGCAATGCGCACGCCAAGCTGACGGATGGCGGTCAGATCTTCGATGGTGCGCTCAGTGCCTTCCATCAGCATGGATTCAGTCACCTCCAGCTCCAGGAAGCCCGAGCCCAGGCCGTACTGGCGCTGCAGCTTGAGCAGCGTCGGCAACACGGTACCGCGCTTGAATTGCAACGGCGATACGTTCACGGCAATCGTCAGATCGTCAGCCAGGCCGCGCGCATGCCATTCCGCACGCTGCTGCGCAGCCTCGGCCAGCACCCAGTTGCCGATATCGACGATCAACCCACTCTCTTCGGCCACCGGAATGAACGCAGCCGGCGGCAGCAGCCCCCGCGTCGGGTGAATCCAGCGGATCAGCGCTTCCAGCCCGCATACGCGGCCGGTCTGGGTGTCGATCTGCGGCTGATACAGCAGGCGGAACTGGCCCTGCTCCAGCGCAGCCCGAATCTGGTGTTCCAGGTTCAACCGGTACGACACGCCGATGTCCATCTCGGGCGCGAAGAACTCCAGCCGGTTGCGGCCGTTCTGCTTGGCGTAGTACATCGCCATCTCGGCATGGCGGATGAGGGTGTCCGCATCCGAGCCGTGCGTGGGGTACTCCGCCACGCCAATGCTCGCCGTCACGAACACTTCGTGCCCTTCCACGCGGATGGCTTCGGCAAACAGGTCAAAGCCGAAATCTACGCCGCGCGAGCCGGCATGGGAGATCACCAGCGCAAACACGTCGCCGCCAAAGCGCGCCACGGTATCGACGGTGTCGGCCGCATCGCGCAGGCGCTCGGCCACGCGGCGCAGCACCTCATCGCCCAGCAGATGCCCCAGGCTGTCGTTGATGACCTTGAAGCGGTCGATATTGACCAGCGCCACGTAGAAGCGGCTGCGCTGGCGCGCGGCCATCTCCACCGACTGCTGCACACGGTCGGCCAGCAGCGTGCGGTTGGGCAGGCCGGTGAGCGGGTCGACCGTAGCGTGCTGCGCCAGGCGCGCGCGCGTCATCTCCTGCTCGGTCACATCGTCCTGAATCCCGACGTAGTGCGTGACCGCACCCTTGGCATCGCGCACGGGCGAGAGCAGGAAGTTGTTCAAGAACGGGTGGCCATCCTTGCGGAAGTTGCGCAGCAGCACGCGAATCTCGCTCGCGTCCCGCAGGGCTGCGCGCACTTCGTTCAACGCCGGCTGACCCGGCTCGGAAGAATGCAGGAAACGGCAGTTACGGCCCAGCACCTCGTCGGCGCGGTAGCCTGTCATGCGCTCGAAGCCGGGGTTCACGTAGACCAGCGGCATGTCCGGCCGCTGCGCATCGGCCACAGAAATGCCTGACGGCACAGACTCGACCACGCGGCGCAGCAGGCGCAATTGCTCGTCGGACTCGCGGCGCTCAGTGATGTCCTGCATGGTGCCGAACAGCGCCACCACCTCGTCGCGCTCGTTGCGCTCGATGTTGCCGCGCGAGAGCACCCAACGGTGCTCGCCGTCCCGGCGGATCATCTCCAGCTCCAGCGAATACGGCTCGCCTTCGGTTACGGCATGGCTGGCAGCTTCACGCAGGCGGTTGAAGCTGTCGGCAGTAAAGAACTGCGACTGTTGCGCGAATGTGGGCGGCAAACCTGCCGGCACGCCGGTCAGCACGTACATGCCGGAAGACCACGTGGTGGAGTCCCGCAGCACGTCCCAGCGCCAGCTACCGAGTAGCGCGATCTGTTCGGCCACGCTCAGGTTGGCCTCGCTTGCTCGCAGCTCCTGCTCCATGGCCGAACGCTGCGAGATATCGCTCACGCCGCCCACCATGCGTACGGCACGGCCGTCCTTGCCACGATAGATGCTGGCGCGAATCTCCACCGTGCGCGTGGCGCGGTTGGCATCAATCACGCGGCAGACGCTGTGCCAGCTGTTCTGGTCCGAATGCAGCACCGCGCGCAACTCCTGACCGAACGCGTCCACATCGTCCGGATGCACGAACTGGTGGAAAGTCAGCGTGCGCGATACACCGTCGTCTTCACCGGGGCCCATCAGCGCGTCGCTGCCCAAGAGCCGGTGCAGGCTGGCATTGGCCCAGGATTCTCCGGTGGCGATATCCCAGTCGAAGATCCAGTCATTCGTGGCACGCGCCACGCGCTGAAAACGTTCGGTCAGCCGATGGACGGTGGCGTCGTGCCGCTGGATGGCCGCGCGCATCTCGTTGAAGGTGCGCTCAAGCAACGACAACTCATCGCGCGTGGTGCCCTGCTCGACCACGCGCGCGGAGAAGTCACCCGCCGCGTAGTGGCGCGCCGCATCCACCAGCGCATCGACACGCGGCAGCACGAGCCGTCGCATCGCTATCTGAATCAGCGCCAGCAGCAGCACGATCATCAACAGGATGGCGCCGCCGCCGGCCAGCGCGATGTCGCGCTGCTGGCGAATGATGTCGGTCGCGTCCACCCCGCGCACGATGCGCAGGCGCCCGGCGGCGGCGTGCGGCACCACCATGGCGGCGTAGGCGCGGCGCACGCCATCGGTGTCGTCCACCAGCACCGGATCACCCGGCTGCTGGCCAGCCATGGCCACCAGCGTTCCCTTTGCAATCGTGGGGGCCTGCTCGGGCGTCATCGTGGCGTTGATCGACAGCACGTTGCCGGACGCGTCGATCAGGTAGACCGGTGCCCCCGACATACCACCAGAGGCGGCCGAGATCAGAGCACTTTGCCGCACGGCCGCATAGGCCACACCCCGGATGGCGCCATCGCCGGCCACCATCGGCCGCGCAGAAACGATCACGGCCTGGTTGGACGCCTTCCCAATGACGAATGTCGACAGCGCCGGCTGACCGGTCGCCAGGATCTCGTGCACATATTCACGATCCGACACGTCGATACCGAGATTGGCCGGATCGGGCGTACACACCAGCTTGCCATGCGCGTCGATCACGCCGAGGTTGGAAAGCTCGTTCTGGTTATGGAAGACGCGGTTGACGAAGCGACTGCATTCCTGCTGGTCCATGCGCAGCGCCGAATCGTCGGCCACCAGCACGGAGAGCAGTTCGTTAGCGTTGGACAGCACCATCCCGACGCGCGCGGCGGCGGACTCGGTCTCGTGGGTCAGGCGCTGGGCAAGATGATCGTTGAGCCGGTCACGATAGAGCGCCACGCCGGCAATCGCCACAACAATAGCCGGCAAGGCGGCCACCGCAGCCAGTGCAAGCAAACGGCCGCGCAGCGTGGTGGGAAAAAAAGCGTGCTTCGGCACTTGAATGACCGGTAGAGCCTTGGTGTGGAGAGCGGATGCACTCTGCGGCTGCACCTCAGTGACGACACGACATGCGGCTCAGGGACCGTACGCCAAGGCACACGATGCAGTTGCGGCATCGTGCCGGCTGACGGCTGACGCAGTGCGCAAGCATTTTGCTTGCAATTCCTATCGCACGCAACTTGTGGAAATTGTGCACGCAACTGTTGCAATCCAGGTGGTTTTGTTGACGTTTCAGGGTTTCCAGGGGGCCAACTCGCTCTAAAATCCGGGCACATGTCAAACACGCCCGAATCTCGCCCCGTGGGCACCGCCCCACGCCGCCTGTTGTTCCGCCTACTGCCGGGCGTGGTGTTTGCCGCGCTGGTGCCGTTTGCGGGGTTGATTGCGGTGGCCGTCTCCACGGTGTACGACGACACCCGGCAGGAGATCGACAACCGCCTGGACCAGGTGATGTCGCAAGCGGCCCGCCCGATCGACGCGCGGCTGGCCACCATCATCGACCGCCTCTCCGCTGCCGCCGAGGGCGCCAGCAACCTGCACAAACCGGCCGACGGCCAAGCCTGGCTCGACGCCCATGCCGAATTGCGCGGCGCCTTCGACAACGTACTGGTGGTCGGCGCCGACGGCACCATCCTGGCCGATGCGCCGGCGCTGCCTGAACGGCGTGGCGACAACATGGCCGACCACCCCATCTTCAAGACCGTGCGCGACACGCGTCGGCTCTACATGCCGGAACCGTTCCTGGCACCGGCGGGCAAGCGTCCGGTGGCCTCGTTTGCGGCACCGCTGCACGGCAATGACGGCGGCTTTGCTGGGCTGGTGATCGGATCGATCGAACTGTCTCGCAATCCGAT
>NZ_JAELUI010000221.1 GCF_016429285.1 Ralstonia sp. ASV6 | reverse complement strand
GATACCGGCAGGCGCTCGATCGCCACGCCCAGTTCCTTGCCCAACTGCGGCAGGGAATGGAACTTGCCGGTCTGACCGCCGTTGATCTTGAATTCCTTGAGTGTTTTTTTCAGGTTGTGGGGCATGGCATGACTCCAGGCTTAAGGATGCGCGGGGCACCAGAGTGTCCCTTGCGGATACATCAAGTCAATCAAATCCAATTCAAATCACGTACAAATCGACATACGCATTGACCGGCATCGCTTCCAGCGTCTGCTGGTTCAGCGATACCGCCAGGATCGCGTCCTGCTGCCTGGCCGGAAAACGGCGGGCCAGGTTGGTCCTGAACTTCTCGACCAATAGTGGCATGCTTTCCTTGCGCCGCCGCTTATGGCCAATCGGGTACTCCACCACGACTTCCTTGAGCGCCTTGCCGTCCTTGAACTGAACGGTGATCGCATTGGCGATCGAACGCTTCTCGGGGTCGTGGTAATCCTGGGTGAACTGCTTGTCTTCCACGCAGACAATCTTCTCGCGCAACGCATCAATGCGCGGGTCGCGGGCGACGTTGTCTTCGTAGTCTTCCGCCGTCAGCCGGCCGAAGATGAGGGGCACGGCGACCATGTACTGGATGCAATGGTCGCGATCCGCCGGGTTATTCAGAGGGCCTTGCTTGTCGATGATACGCAGCGCCGCTTCGTGCGTGCGAATCGTGATCCTATCGATGTCGTCGATGGTCTTACCGGCCTTCGCAAGTGCCTTGTGCAGTGTGATGGCCGCTTCGGCAGCAGTCTGTGCATGGAATTCGGCCGGAAAGCTGATCTTGAACAGCACGTTTTCCATCACGTACGTGCCGTACTTGCGCTGGAACTTGAACGGCTGTCCCTTGAAGGACACATCGTAGAAGCCCCATTCCTTGGCGGTGAGGGCAGAGGGGTAGCCCATCTCACCCGTTTTGGCCATCAGCGCCAGGCGCACGCCGCGGCTGGTCGCATCACCCGCTGCCCACGATTTACGGCTGCCCGTATTGGGCGCGTGGCGGTAGGTGCGCAGCGATTGGCCATCAACCCACGCCAGCGACACGGCATTGATGATCTCGTCGCGCGATAGCCCGAGCAACTGCCCGACCACCGCGGTGGTGGCGACCTTGACCAGCACAACGTGGTCAAGCCCCACCTTATTGAATGCATTCTCGAGCGCGATGCAGCCCTGGATCTCATGGGCGCGGATCATCGCGGTCAGCACGTCACGCATCACCAGCGGCTTTTTGCCATTGGCGAGGTTCGTGCGGGACAACCAGTCCGCCACGGCCAAGATGCCGCCGAGGTTGTCCGACGGGTGGCCCCATTCAGCAGCCAGCCAGGTGTCGTTGAAATCCAGCCAGCGGATCATGGCGCCGATGTTGAACGCCGCCTGCACTGGATCGAGCTGGAATTGCGTGCCCGGGACCTTCGCGCCGTTGGGCACGATGGTTCCCGGCACGATGGGCCCCAGGAGCTTGGTACACGCTGGATACGACAGCGCCTCCAGCCCGCAGCCCAAGGTGTCCAGCAGGCAATGACGGGCCGTTTCATAGGCCGTCTTGCTGGTGAGCTTGGACTTGGTCACGTAGTCGACGATGTCGACGATGACCTTGTCAGGTTTCGGGCGAATGTTCGCAACCGGTGCGGACATGGGTGGCTCCTGCGGGCCTCTCGCGTTGACTCGCGTTACTGCTTGGCCGGCTGGGCAACGCCCGGCGCGGGGGCCGGTGCCGGTGCGGCGTTGTCTTGCAGCATCAGCGGCAGGCCGGCTGGAGCGCGCAGGGCGCCAGCTTGCGTCGGTGCCGGTGCGCCAGCGGCCATTTCGGCGGTCTGGCACTCGTCGGCCAAGCGGTGGCCTTCGTTGCGGTCGAACAGCATGGCCTTGGCGGGAATGACCACCAGGTCGAAGCCGGTCTTCTGGTCGAAGTAGCGGTCGGCACCGGTGTGGGTCAGCTGGCGCGGCAGATCGTAGTTCTTGCCCTTCCAGTGCAGCTTGATGATCTGATCGCGCGTCATGTCGCCGGCGATGTAGAACTCGTTGCCGAGTTCGCACTTCCATTGCACGCCATCCGGCTTGACTGCGGCAACAGGGGTTGCCTTCTTGGTGGTCTTCTTCTTGGCCGGTGCCTTCTTGGCTGCCGGCTTGGCGGGCGTGGCGGTCTGGGCGGCTGCGTATTGCGACGCGGCCAGCGAAAGAACGCCGGCGCAGGCGCCCACGATGAACTTGTTCATAGAGTTTCCTTCGGTAAGACGGAGTGGGGAGGCGGTTGCCGTGGCCAGGAATGCCAGGGCTTTGCGCGCACCGGCCGGTATTTTGACCGATTTGGTCGCGGCGCCCAACGTTCTGTTATACGGCAACGCCAGCCTTCGCCCAAACGGGGGGTGTCGGCTTCGTGCCGCCCGGTTTCGTGCAGCTCACCTCTCGCTTCTTCGTCTCGGCCGTTCTCCTTGTCGGTGTGTTGGTGTTGATTGGGTCAGGTTTGCGATCGTCAGCCGCGATTCTGCGCAAACAGCGCGTCCAGCTTGGCTTCGTACTCGTGGTAACCAATGCTGTCGTACAGTTCCATGCGCGTCTGCATCGTGTCGACCACGTTCTTCTGCGTCCCGTCGCGGCGAATTGCTGCGTAGACATGTTCTGCTGCCTTGTTCATCGCACGGAAGGCCGACAGTGGATACAGGATCATCGACACGCCTACCGAGGCCAGCTCGTCGCGCGTGAACAGCGGCGTCTGGCCAAATTCAGTGATGTTCGCGAGCACCGGTACCTTCACAGCGTCAACGAACCTGCGGTACATCGACAGATCGGTCATCGCCTCGGGAAAGATCGCATCCGCGCCCGCTTCTACACAGGCCACGGCGCGTTCGAGCGCCCGGTCAAAACCTTCGACGGCCAGCGCGTCTGTGCGGGCCATGACGACGAAACTGGCATCGGTGCGCGCGTCAACGGCGGCCTTGATGCGGTCGACCATCTCGTCCTGGGAGACGATCTCCTTGTTGGGGCGATGGCCGCAGCGCTTGGCGCCGACCTGGTCTTCGATATGCATGGCCGCGGCGCCAAACTTGATGAGCGACTTGGTCGTGCGCGCCACGTTGAAGGCAGAAGCGCCAAAACCCGTGTCAACGTCCACCAACAGCGGTACGTCGCACACGTCGGTGATACGGCGCACGTCGGTCAGGACGTCATCCAGGCCGGAAATGCCCAGGTCCGGCAGACCTAGCGAGCCGGCTGCCACGCCGCCGCCCGACAGGTAGATCGCGCGATAGCCGGCACGTTTGGCAAGCAGCGCATGGTTGGCATTGATGGCGCCGACGACTTGCAGCGGCGATTCTTCGATCAGGGCCTGGCGGAAGCGGGCGCCTGCGCTGGCTTGGGCGGTGTCGGTCATGGCGAATCTCCTCTTAGCCGAAGAAGCGCGCGGCAGCTTCAGGCGGTATGTCGACGCCGGTCGTGTGCGCACGTTGCAGCACAGTCCACCAGTAGCGGTAGCTTGCGCGGTCATGCAGGCGGCCGTCGTGCTGGATCGGGCCCCATGACGCGTCCTGTGCCGCCGCAAGAATGGCGGCTGCCTGTGTCACTTCTTCGTGCGACGGCCGGAACGCAGAAACGATGGGCCCGATCTGATCCGGATGGATGCTCCACTTGCGCAGATAGCCGAATGCATTGCGGGCATGCGCGGCATCAGCGCCGGCGCGGTCCGGGCGCTTGATGTCTGTGCTGACGTTGTGCGACGGGACTTTGCCGTGGGCATGGCACGCGGCGGAAATGTCGGTCAGCGCGCGGCGGATCAGCGGATGTTCGAACTGCTCCGGAGAGCCCATCGCCGCGCCCGGAATTGCACCGTTGTGCGCAGACACGAAATCCATCAGCCCGAAACTCAGGCATTCCACCTGCACCAACGAGGCAATGTCGAACACCTGCGCCAGCGCGCCGTGCGTTTCGATCAGTACGTGGATCGGCAGGTGTCGCGCGATGCCGGCTGCACGCGCGGCCTGATTGACGCGATCGGTCACGCGGGCCACCTCCACCACGTCGCGCACCTTGGGCACGGTCACGTAGGCGAGGCGGCTGCCGGCAAGGCCGACGAGGATGTCGACATCCTGCATCCACGCGTCGTGGCTCGGATCGTGGATGCGGACACCCACGCGGTTGAAGCGGTTGTCGTCGCTGTTGATGAGCGCGGCGGCCAGTTCGGCATGGGCGCGTTCCTGGCCGACTGCGGCGCCATCCTCACAGTCGAACGTGATATCGAAGACAGGGCCAAGGGCTTGTTGCAGAGCAAGCGACTTGCGCATCAGCTTCTCTGCGCCCGCATAGTGGTCGCAAACCGGCAATTGCGCCGGAGCGTCGTCGTCCTGGAACAAAACCTCGGTGGGGTGCACTGCGTGGTACCGGTTTGAGTGGCGCTTACTGCACTGCGCCGTGATTTTAGGTGCAAAAAAACCGGAGGGTTCGTTGCCGATCCACTCCGGTTTTTCGTCAGATCATGCGTTTCAGCCCAGCAGGTGCTGCACGCCTGCGCGCTCGCCTTCCAGCTCGTCGAGCGTGATCTTGATCTTGCCTTGGCTGTACTCGTCGATCTCCAGACCCTTGACCACTTCGTACTTGCCGTTGGCGGTCGTGACCGGGAAACCGAACATCACGTCTTGCGGGATGCCGTAGTCGCCGTTCGAAGGGATGCCCATCGTGACGATCTTGCCGTTCGAACCCAGCAGCCAGTCACGCACGTGGTCGATGGCGGCGCCAGCTGCCGAGGCAGCCGACGACAGGCCACGCGCTTCAATGATGGCGGCGCCGCGCTTGCCAACGGTCGGCAGGAACACATCGTTGTTCCACACCGGATCGTTGATCATGTCCTTGACGCTCTTGCCGTCGATCGTGGCGTAGCGGTAGTCGGCGTACATCGTCGGGCTGTGGTTGCCCCACACGAACAGCTTCTCGATGCTCGACACCGGCTTGCCGGTCTTGGCGGCGATCTGCGACAGGGCGCGGTTGTGGTCCAGGCGCAGCATGGCGGTGAAGTTCTCGCGCGGCAGGTCCGGCGCCGACTTCATGGCGATGTAGGCGTTGGTGTTGGCCGGGTTGCCGACCACCAGCACCTTGACGTTGCGCGAGGCGACGGCGTTCAGTGCCTTGCCCTGCGCCGTGAAGATCTGGGCGTTGGCCGACAGCAGGTCCGCGCGCTCCATGCCCGGGCCGCGGGGGCGGGCGCCCACCAGCAGGGCCACGTCCACGTCCTTGAACGCGGTCATCGGGTCGGAGTGGGCTTCCATGCCGGCCAGCAGAGGGAACGCGCAGTCGTCGAGCTCCATCATCACGCCCTTGAGCGCCTTCTGGGCCTTCTCATCGGGAATTTCCAGCAGTTGCAGGATGACGGGCTGATCCTTGCCCAGCATTTCGCCGGACGCGATACGGAACAGCAGGGCGTAACCGATCTGACCAGCAGCGCCGGTCACTGCGACGCGCATGGGTGCTTTTGCCATGAGAACTCTCCAAATGGGTGTGAAAAGCGGATCGCACTGCGCGCGGCGGGGCATCCTGGCGGGATGTCGGTGCAGCCTCGCAGGCATTGCCGGCAACGGTCGGCGCCTCGTGGGCGGTCGGCTCGGATTAGGCAAGAGCCTCGCAGTTTACTGCGTCCGCATGACGAAGTGGAAACACCCTTGCGATGGATCTTGAGGCCTGCCGACGCAAGTGCGAAGCCCGTCGTCCGGAACAGGCGCGAGTGTAGGGC
>NZ_JAELUI010000220.1 GCF_016429285.1 Ralstonia sp. ASV6 | reverse complement strand
AGGCCGAGCTGTCGTCGGTGGAAACGTATTTCCGCACGCCGCTGAAGGTGGCGCTGTTTGGCGGCGCCGGTTCGGGCGATCAGTCCAGCATCCTGAACGGCAGCCCGGCGATCAAGCAGAACATGCCGCAGCCGAATCCGAGCCCAAGTCCGACGGTGCAGCGCCAGCGCAACATTCGCGACGAGTCCGACGATGCCGCGCTGAACAAGCTCAAGCAGAAGATTGCCGAGATGGTCGAGACCAACCCGGTGATGAGCCAGTTCAAGCACCAGTTGTTGATCGACATGACCAGCGAAGGACTGCGCATCCAGATCGTCGACCAGCAGAACCGCCCGATGTTTGCCAACGCCAGCGCCGAGGTGCAGCCGTACATGCGCACCATCCTGCGTGAGCTGGGTTCGGCACTCAACGATGTGCCCAACCCGATCAGCCTGTCGGGCCACACCGACGCCACGCAATACGCCACCCAGAACGGTTACAGCAACTGGGAACTGTCGGCCGACCGCGCCAATGCGTCGCGCCGCGAGCTGATTGCGGGCGGCATGAAGCCCGAGAAAGTGAGTCGCGTGGTGGGCCTGGAAGCATCGGTGCCGTTGGACAAGACCAACGCATTCAACCCGATCAACCGTCGTATCAGCATCGTCGTGCTCAACGCACGGGCCGCTGAAGCCGTCCGTTCGGGCGGGATCGAGCCGGTGGCCGACTTGCGCAACGACGGTAAAGACACGCTGCCCGATGCAGCAGCACGTGCAACAGGAGCGGCCGCGGTTGGTGCAGATGCGGCTGCTTCGGCCAAGCCATAAGCGCCCAGGGGGAGAAAGTAGCCAATGAGCGAGAAACACATTCTGGTGGTGGACGACTCAACCTCGATCCGCCGCATGATCGCCGCGTGCCTGCGCGAGTGCGGCTTTGCCGTGACGGAAGCCGCAGACGGCGCTGCCGCGCTGGAGGTCGTGCGCAAGCAGACCGATGGCCCTCACCACCTTGTGATTACCGATCAGGTGATGCCTGCAATGGACGGCCTCACCCTGATCCGCGCGCTGCGATCGCTGCCGGCCTATGCCGGCACACCGATCCTGATGCTGACCACCGAGGCAGACGGCACGATCCGCGAGCAGGCGCGTGCCGCTGGTGCAACGGGCTTCCTGCCCAAGCCGTTCGACCCCGATGGCCTGACGGATTCCGTCATGCAGTTGTTTGAATGGCATGCGCAGACCCACGGGTCAGCATCCACGCATTCCACGCATTAACGACAGAGACCACAACATGAACCTCGACCTTAGCCAGTTTTTCGGCGCCTTCTTCGAAGAAGCGGAAGAGCTGCTCGTCGACATGGAGCGGCTGCTGCTCAATCTCGATGTCGCCAACCCTTCTTCTGATGATCTGAACGCCATCTTCCGCTGCGCGCACTCCATCAAGGGCGGTGCCGCAACTTTCGGTTTTACCCACATGACGGAACTCACGCATGTGGCGGAATCGATTTTGGACCGCGCCCGCACCGGTACCCTGCAGTTGCGCGAGAACATGGTGGATGCCTTCCTGGAAACGAAAGACGTGTTGAAAAGCCAACTTGATGCCTACCGGCAAGAGCACCCCATCGATACGGCCACGCTCGAATACATGGTGGCCAAGCTCAACAGCCTGGCTGCCGAGGATGGCGCCACAGCAGCACAGCCAGCGCCGGTAGCGCCTGTCGCTGCATCGGCTCCGGCGGCTGTCGAACCCGTTGCGGTGGCACCCGCTGTGGCGGAGGCACCGGCCGCTGCACCGGCAGTGGCCATCGACGGTGGCCTGGACATCAAGCTGATCGACGTCTCCAACGAAGACTGCGAGCTGATCGTCACCGAACTCAAGCACCTGGGCACCCTGGTGAGCCACGTGCGCACCGGCCGCAACAGCGACATCGTGCTGCAGAGCACCTGCACTGCCGACGACATCATCGCGGTGAGTTGCTTCATCATCGATGCCGACCAGATCGTCATCACGCCGCACGTAGGTGGTGGTGCTCCGGCAGCGGTGGCCGCTGCGGCGCCGGTGGTGGAAGCACAGGTTGCCGCCCCGACGCCTGCCGCCGCGCAAACCGAAGTGCATGCTCCGGCCGCCAATGAAATCGCTCCGGCCGCTCCGGCCGCCGCCGTGCCAATGCCGTCGCGTCCCGCTGCCGCAGAAAAGCCGGCAGTGGCTGCCGAAACGTCGATTCGCGTGGGTGTGGAAAAGGTCGACCAGCTCATCAACCTGGTGGGCGAGCTCGTCATCACGCAGGCCATGCTGGCGCAGACCGCGTCTTCGTTCGACCCGGTGTTGAACGAACGTCTGTTTGCCGGCCTGTCGCAGCTCACGCGCAACGCACGCGATCTGCAGGAAGCTGCCATGTCCATCCGCATGATGCCGATGGACTACGTGTTCAACCGCTTCCCGCGTCTGGTGCGCGACCTGGCGCACAAGCTGGGCAAGCAGGTCGAACTGTCGACGTTCGGCAAATCGACCGAACTGGACAAGGGCCTGATCGAACGCATCATCGATCCGCTCACGCACCTGGTGCGCAACAGCCTGGATCACGGCATCGAACTGCCCGAGGCCCGCGTGGCTGCCGGCAAGGATGCCACCGGCCAATTGCTGCTCTCTGCTGCCCACCAGGGCGGCAACATCGTCATCGAGGTAAGTGACGATGGCCAGGGCCTGAATCGCGACAAGATTCTGAAGAAGGCCCGCGAGCGCGGCCTGCCCGTGTCGGACAACATGACCGACGACGAGATCAACCAGCTCATCTTCGCGCCGGGCTTCTCCACCGCCGACCAGGTGACGGACGTGTCCGGCCGCGGCGTGGGCATGGACGTGGTCAAGCAGAACATCCAGTCGATGGGCGGCTACGTCGAGATCCAGTCGCAGAAGGGCAAGGGCACGACCATCCGCATCGTGCTGCCGCTCACGCTGGCCATTCTGGACGGCATGTCGGTCAAGACCGGTGAAGAAGTGTTCATTCTGCCGCTGTCGTGCGTGGCCGAATCGCTGCAGCCGCGTCCGGAAGACATCAAGGCGGTGCCCGGCGGCGGACGCCTGCTCAAGGTGCGCAACGAATACCTGACGCTGGTGCCGATGTACGAGCGCTTCCGCATTACGCCGTCGCTGCCCGATCCGTCGGAAGGCATCGTCGTCATCCTGGATTCGGAAGGCAAGAAGATCGCCCTGCAGATTGATGAGCTGGTCGGCCAGCAACAAGTGGTGGTCAAGAACCTGGAGACCAACTACCGCCGGGTGCCTGGCATTTCGGGGGCAACCATTCTGGGCGATGGCAGCGTGGCGCTGATCGTTGATGTGTCGGCGCTCATGCGCGAGGCCCGAGAAGGGCGGTCGGGCCATTCAGAAAACGCCATGCGTGCCGTTACTGCCGAGAAGCAAGAGATGGCGCAGGCACCGGGTGGTCGGTTCTCGACCGAGGCGATGGCCGCCGCATAAGCGCCACGCCGTGCTGTGTGGGATCAGTCGCCAGACAACGAATTCAATCTAGTGGCCCGACGGGGCCGAGGGGAGCCGCAATGGAAGTCAAGGAACATGCGATCGGTGAGGAAACCGGCGGGGAGGAGTACCTGGCCTTCACCCTGGGTCGCGAAGAGTACGGCATCGATATCCTGAAAGTGCAGGAGATCCGTGGCTACGAGACCGTCACGCGCATTGCCAACGCACCCGACTTCATCAAGGGGGTGATCAACCTGCGCGGCATCATCGTGCCGATCGTTGATCTGCGTATCAAGTTCCAGCTCGACCGCGTGGAGTACAACCAGTACACCGTGGTCATCATCCTGAACCTGAGGGACCGCGTGGTCGGTATCGTGGTGGATGGCGTGTCGGACGTGCTGACGCTGCAAAGCCAGCAGATCAAGCCGGCGCCTGAGTTCTCGGGCGCGCTGGATACGGAATACATCCGTGGCCTGGGCTCGATCGACGAACGCATGCTGATCCTGGTGGACATCGAGCGCCTGCTGATGTCGGCCGACATGGCGCTGTGCGACGAGGCCGAAGCCGCTTAAGCACAGCGGATCAGTTTGGCCGGGGTGCGCAAGTGCGCCCGGCAGGCGACAAGACACCTTGCGGCGGGCACTCAAATGCCCGCCGTATCACAGGTGCGGCGCTGAAAGGGGAGGGAAATCCATGTTCAGCAGAATGACCATCCGGCTCCGGTTGGGGCTGATGATGGCGGGCATTGGTGTGCTTGCCGTCATCGTGGGTGTGACGGGCCTTGTCGGCATGCGTCACGCCAATACACGCTTGCAGGACACGTACGCCGTGCAACTGGCGGGTGCTGTGGCATTGGCCGACTCCGATTCCAACCTGCTGAGCTTTCGCATCGTGCTGGATCGCGCAGCCATGGCGCCTGGTGCGCCCGGCATGGACAAGACGATCGAGCGCGCCAGGATGTTTCTCGGCCAATCCGATGCGGCCTGGAAGCGCTACCGCGCGCTGCCGACTTCATCGGAGGCGCGCAAGCTGGCCGACGAAGCCGATGGGTTGCGCAACACCTTCGTGCGCGATGGCGCCGAGGTGCTGATGCGCGCTATTCAGGCCGGTGACCAGTCGACCATCACCAAGACGGTGATGGATGTGATGCCGGCCCTGTATCGCCCACTGGGCGACAAGGTGGTGGCGCTCAACCGCATGCAGCTGGCGGCTGCCAAGTCTGGCTATGAAGACGGCCAGCGTGAGCACGCCAGTCTGAGCGCGCTGACGACCGGTCTGTTGCTGGGCGGCATCGTGGTGGGCGGGTTGCTGACGTGGGCGTTGCGCCGCTCGATCACGCTGCCGCTGACGCGTGCCATCGAACAGGCGGAACACATCACGCAGGGCGATCTCACACACAGCATCCAGGTGAACCGTGCGGATGAAACCGGCCGCCTGCTGATGGCCCTGCAGCGTATGCAGGAGAGTCTGCAGAAGATGGTGGCGCAGGTGCGCTCGGGTTCTGATTCGATTGCCAGCGCCACCCAGCAGATCAGCGCGGGCAATGTGGACCTGTCACAGCGCACCGAGCAGCAAGCCTCGTCGCTGGAGCAGACCGCGTCGAGCATGGAGCAGCTCACGAGCATCGTGAAGCAAAACGCCGACAACGCCCGGCAGGCCAGCACACTGGCCGGCAACGCGTCGGACATCGCTGTGAAAGGCGGCGAGGTGGTGGGCCGGGTGGTGGACACCATGGCGGGCATCAACGAAAGCAGCAAGAAGATCGCCGACATCATCGGCGTGATTGAAGGGATTGCCTTCCAGACCAACATCCTCGCGCTGAATGCGGCTGTGGAAGCGGCCCGTGCGGGTGAGCAGGGCCGCGGCTTTGCGGTGGTGGCGGGCGAGGTGCGCAGCCTGGCGCAGCGCTCGGCCACGGCAGCCAAGGAGATCAAGGAACTCATCAGCGATTCGGTGGGCCGCGTTGAGAACGGCACCACGCTGGTGGCGGAAGCTGGCAGCGTGATCGACGAAGTGGTGGTGGCCGTCAAGCGCGTGACCGACATCATGGGCGAGATCAGTTCGGCATCAGACGAACAGAGTGCGGGCATCGAGCAGGTCAACCAGGCGGTCAATCGCATGGATGAGGGTACGCAACAGAACGCCGCGCTGGTGGAGCAGGCGGCTGCGGCGGCCATGTCGCTGCAGGAACAGGCCGACGGACTGCGTCAGGCGGTGGCCGTGTTCCGCACGCATGCCAGCACGCCAATCGAACCGGCTCGGCCGGTTGCGAGCGTGCCGCGCGTGGCCAAGCCGGCTGTGGTGAAACCGGCGGCGCGCCGTGCGGCAACC
>NZ_JAELUI010000021.1 GCF_016429285.1 Ralstonia sp. ASV6 | reverse complement strand
CATGGCCGGCCAACCGGACTGGCCAGTCAATCCGGCCGGCTTTACGGTGCACGCGGCCATCCATGCCGGCATTCCGGGCGCGCATTGCGTCATGCACACGCATACCACCGCCGGTATGGCTGTGGCCTGCGCGCGTGACGGCTTATCGATCAGCAACTTCTACGCCGCGCAGTTGCACGGCAAGGTGGCCTATCACGATTTCGAAGGCATCTCCGTGCATGCAGGTGAAGGCCCACGCCTGGTGCAGAACATCGGCGACAAGCCAGCAGTCATCCTCCGCAACCACGGGTTGCTCGCGTGGGGCGATTCGATTGCGCGGGCATTTGCGGTGCTGTGGCTGCTCAACCGAGCGTGCGAGATCCAGCTCGCGTCGACGTCGATGGGCCCAGTGCTGGAGATTCCCGAGGCCATTGCGCGCAATTGCACGCGCGACTCCTTGCAGTTCAATCCGAACTTCGGTGCCGGCGAAGATGTGTTTGCGGCGCTGACCCGCACCATCGACCGTATCGATCCTTCCTACCGTTCCTGATTCTTTTCCAAGCACATGACACGCATCTGCATCGTGGGCGCCGGCGCTGTCGGCGGGTATCTGGGCGCGAAGCTCGCGCTGGCCGGCGAATCCATCAGCGTGCTGGCACGCGGTGCGACGCTGCATGCGTTGCAAACCGAAGGCCTGCGATTGACGGAAGACGGCAGCACACACACCGTCCGTGTTCATGCGAACAACGATGCGACTGCACTCGGCGTACAGGATGTCGTGATCGTTGCCGTCAAGGCGCCTGCCATGGAAAGCGTCGCGCGAACCATCACACCCCTCATCGGTCCGGACACCTGCGTGGTGGTGGCTATGAACGGCGTACCGTGGTGGTTCTTTGATCGGCCCGGTCCGCTGGAGGGCCAGCGCTTGCAGTCGGTCGATCCGCACGGCCGGATTGCTGAAGCGATTCCGACGAAGAACGTGCTCGGCTGCGTCGTGCATCTGACGTGTTCAACGTCGGCACCGGGCGAGGTGCGTCACGGGTTCGGCAAGCGATTGATTCTGGGTGAGCCCAAGGGTGGGTCGTCTTCGCGGCTGGAAACGATCGGCACGCTGTTCGAACGCGCCAGCCTGCAGATCGAGCGCAGCGAAGCCATCCAGCGCGACATCTGGTTCAAGCTGTGGGGCAACATGACGATGAACCCGGTGTCGGTACTGACCGGTGCCACGTGCGATCGCATGCTCGATGATCCGCTGGTCTCGGCCTTTTGCCTGGCGGTGATGGAGGAAGCGAAGGCAATTGGTGCGCGCATCGGCTGCCCGATCGCACAAAGCGGCGAAGAGCGCAGCGCAGTGACACGTCAACTGGGTGCGTTCAAGACGTCGATGCTGCAGGATGCGGAAGCCGGACGCGGCCCGCTGGAGATTGACGCACTGGTGGCGTCGGTGCGCGAGATCGGTCAGCACGTGGGTGTGCCGACGCCGCAGATCGATGCCCTGCTGGGTCTGGTGCGCTTGCACGCCCAGACCCGCGGGCTTTACTGAGGCAACTGAACAGCTTCGTTACGGTGCCAGCGCTGGGTGCTTGAGCGCGTGCGCCGTTTCGATCCACTGCTGGTGATACGCGGCGTCATCGCGCTTGAGGCCAAGTTCGCCGTTTTGATACGCCATCGCCAAGGCTTGCACGGCCTCGGGCAATTCATGCTCGGCGGCGTCTTGATACAGCGCCAGCGCGCGGGCTTCATCGTGCGGTACGCCATCCCCATCACGGTAGGCATTGGCCAGCATGAACATCGCGGCAGGAATGCCGTGCTGCGCGGCGCGGTCGAACCAATGCGCTGCCTGCACCGTGTCGATGCCCGTGCCGTAGCCGCTGCGATACATCACACCGAGGTAGTAAGCGGCAGCGGCATCGCCCTTGTCTGCAGCCTGGCGCAGCAGATGCAGCGCGCGCGGGTAGTCGCGTGCCACACCACCTGTGCCCAGCAGCAATGCCTTGCCCAGCGAGAGCTGCGCATACACATCGCCGGGAACACCGCTGGTCGGTTGCGCGGCGGTTTCCAGCCAGCGCATCCCTTCGTTACGCAATGCGCCATCGTGCGCGCTGAGCAATGCATCACCCAGCGCCGATTGCGCCGGCACCGAACCACTGCGCGCCAACTGCCGCAACTGACGCAGTGCTTCGGGCTCCATCGCCTGCACGACCATCGCGCGCCACGATTCCAGTTGCGTGGCATCGACGGTGGGTGCCTGTCGTGTGTGCGACAGCCAGCCACCAATGGCCACGATGATGGCCAGCGCGGCACCCACCGTCAGCATCGGCACCGACTGGCGCTTTGACTGGCGCGACAACTCGGCGGCGGGCGTATGGGGCCACTCGGCCCATGCGGAACGAAGAGAAGGCATGGCCTATTCCTGTTGATGACGGCTTACTGTGTCAGATCGATCTGGTACACCGCCAGGCCCTTGTTGGTGCCGTCATCAGCCGCCACTTGCGTAACGTTGTTGATGCCGGCTGCCGTGGCGTCGGCAATGCGGCCAGGGGCGGACGAGAACTGCACCTGTGCCACCGACGTTGCCAGCTTCGTGAAGCGCCAGCTGCGTTGCGAGCCATTGGTTGCGCGCTTCACGCTGCCGATCTTCTTGATGTAGCTGATCAGCACATCGCGGTTGGCATCCGGCGAGGCGTAGATCGTCTTGCTGCCATCCAGGCCTGGGAAGTTGCCGCCGCCGCTCGCACGGTAGTTGTTGGTGGCCACGATGAACTGTGCGTTCGGATCGATCGCCACCCCCTTGTACTGCAGGTTCTTGATGCGGCTGCCCACGGCTTGCGTGACGTCGATCTCATACGTCAGGTTCGGGTCGGTGAACATGTCGAAGTTGTAGCCCGGGAACGTGCTCACCAGCTTCTGCACCGTCGCCTTGGTCGGGTCGATGGTGTTGAAGCGCTTGGCGGCGGTTTCCAGCCAGTTCTTGATGTCGGAGCCCGCGACCTTCACGGCGTAGATCGTGTTCGGATACAGGTACAGGTCGGCTGCGTTGTTGATCGCCAGCGGGCCGGCTGCCACGTCGGTGAAATCCGTACCGCCGCCAAAGCCGCTCTTGAACGGCGCGCTGACCGACAGCACCGGCAGCGTCGCATACTGCGGCAGGTTGGCCTGGACATAGTTCGACACGTAGTCCGCCTGTGCCTGGTTGACGATCTCGATTGCGCCCGGGTCACCCACATCGGCAAAGAACGTGCTCATGTGGAAGTCCGTGCTGCCCACCGGCGTCTTCACGTAGTTGATCGTTGCCTGGTGTTCGGTGGCGATCGCGGCGGAGACGGCCGGGTCGGCAGCCACGTAGGTCTTGTCGGCGTTCTGGATCGAGCGCGCTTCCACCGTGGTTTGCGTCTTGTCGACGACCCAGTTTGTGCCGTTATACGAAAGGCCAAGCTTGATCACACCCAGGTGCTTGCCCCAGTAGTTGGCCATCACGGTCGGCACGCCGTTCACGGTGCCCTTGGCCTTGTCGACGCCCGGCAAGTTGAACTGGCTGACTGTGCTGTTGGCATCCGGGAAGAGCTGGTGCGAGTGGCCGATCAGCATCGCGTCGATGCCCGGCACGGTGGACAGCCACCAGCTACCGTTTTCCATCGTCGGCGAATAGGCCGAGTTGTCCAGCCCGCCATGCGAGATGGCAACCACCAGGTCGGCGCCCTTCGCGCGCATCTCGGGGATGTACTTGGCCGCCGTTTCTTTGATGCCGACGGTGTAGACCTTGCCATCGAGCCAGCGCTTGTCCCAAGCCGTGATGGTCGGTGGCGTGAAGCTGATGATGCCGACCTTGACCGGAGCGCTGACGGTGCTGCCGTCCGGCGCCGTGGCTGTCACCGTCTTGGTGATGATCGTGTACGGCTGGAACAGCGGCGCGTTGGTCTTCGCGCTCATCACGTTGGCCAGCACTTGCGGGAAGTTCGGGCCCGCGCATTTGGTCTGCGCAGACGGGTCCGGCATGCCGGTCACGTTGAACGTATTGCCCGTGACTTGCGACAGGTACGGCAAGCCGTAGTTGAACTCGTGGTTGCCGATGCCGCCGCCGTCGTACTTGGCCGCGTTCATCACCTTGTAGATCGCCAGCGTCTGGTTGCAGGTGACGGGGCTCACCATGGCCTGGTAGTCCGACAACGCGGTGCCCTGGATGGTGTCGCCGTTGTCCAGCAGCAGTGTGTTCGGGAACTGGGTACGCGCCTGGCTGATGAGCGTCGACACGCGCTCGAAACCGAGCGAGCTGTCAGCGGCCAGCTTGAAGTAGTCGTACGACAGCACGTTGGTGTGCAGGTCGGTGGTTTCCAGCACGGCCAGCGTGGCCTTGGTGCCGGTGGGTGCGGCGGCTGCCGGCGTGGTGTTGCCACCATTGCCGGCGGTGTTGGTGGGGTTATCGTCACCGCCACCGCAGGCAGCCAATGACAGCGACAACAATGCAGCAAGCGGCAACGCCGCCGAGTACAACGGTCGGACTCGCATGAACTTCTCCCTGAAGGTTCTTTTTTGGTATGCGAACTGCGAACAGCAGACTACGAACTGCTTGAGGAACAGCTAGAGGCGCGTACGCGATCGTTTGCGTGGCAAACGAAACGCAAGCGAGAGAACAGATGACTGGGCCGGGGGGCTGGTCGGGCTCTCGAAGCCAGCGAGTATCGGAAGGGTGCGTGACGAAGCCGTGACCGGCCGGTGACATTTCTGCGTGAACCTTACGAGCGAAGATGCGCACCGGCTGAGGGTCTCCGCCGGATGGGGGATCGGCGGGGTCAAAAAATTCAAGGCGTTTCGTCAACAACGTTAGAATGAGCCCATTTTTCCGCGTAGCCGTTCTATGTCCCAGAAGAAAGCGCCGCTGTTCGAGATCCGCAGCGGCACCGTCGATGCCCTGCTGTTGTCGCCGCGCACCGCCGACATGGACGCCCTGGCCGCCGAGCTCACGCGACGCTTTGCCGACACGCCGGAGTTCTTCTCCAATGACGTGATCGCCATCGACGTGCGCCGCCTGGCTGAGGACGAGCGCCTGCCCATCGACCGTCTGGTGGAGACCCTCACCACGCTGCGTGCCCGCGCGATCGGTGTGGTGGCCAGCCCCGAGCAGGCCGAGTGGGCACAGGCGTTTGGTTTGCCGCTGCTCGACAGCCACGGCCGTCGCCCACGCGGCGAGAAAGAAGCAAAGGACGGTCAGGATGCGTCCGAGCATGCTCAGGCCGCAGAAGCGCCGTCGCCTGAGGCGGCGGTCCCCGCCTCTTCCGCTCCCCCCGTCGATGCCGTGGCCATGCAGCCCGGCACCATGATCATCGACCGCCCCCTGCGTTCGGGCCAGCGCATCTACGCGCGCGGCGACCTGGTCGTGCTCGACCTGGTGAGCGACGGCGCCGAGGTGATCGCCGAGGGCAACATCTACGTCTATGCCTCGCTGCGCGGCCGCGCGCTTGCAGGCGTCAAGGGCAACCTGGATGCGCGTATCTTCTGCACGTGCCTGGAGCCCCAACTGATTTCCATCGCCGGGATCTACCGCACCGGCGAAACCCCGTGGCCAGAGCCCTACGCCAGCAAGCCTGCGCAGGTCCGGCTCACGGACAACACGCTGGTTTTTGAACCGTTGCGGATGAAATGACACGCTGCATGCGTGCCGAGCGATTTAACTTTTAGAGTTACGAGCCATGACCAAGATCATCGTTGTCACTTCCGGCAAGGGCGGCGTCGGCAAGACGACCACCAGCGCGGCGTTTTCCGCGGGCCTCGCGCTGCGCGGCCACAAGACCGCCGTCATCGACTTCGACGTCGGCCTGCGCAACCTCGACCTCATCATGGGTTGCGAGCGTCGCGTGGTGTATGACTTGATCAACGTGATCCACGGTGAGGCCAACCTGAACCAGGCCCTCATCAAGGACAAGAAGTGCGAGAACCTGTTCATCCTGCCCGCCTCGCAGACGCGCGACAAGGATGCGCTCACGCGTGACGGTGTCGAGAAGGTGATCGAAGGCCTGAAGGAAATGGGCTTCGAATACATCGTCTGCGACTCGCCCGCCGGTATCGAATCGGGCGCGCTGATGGCGATGTACTTTGCCGATGAAGCCATCGTCGTGACGAACCCGGAAGTCTCATCCGTGCGCGATTCGGACCGCATCCTGGGCATCCTGTCGTCCAAGTCGCGCCGTGCCGAGCAAAGCAAGGAGCCGATCAAGGAACACCTGCTGCTCACGCGCTACAACCCCAAGCGCGTGTCCGAAGGCGAGATGCTGTCGCTCTCCGACATCCAGGAAATCCTGCGCATCAAGCTGATCGGCGTGATTCCGGAATCGGAAGCCGTGCTGCAGGCGTCCAACCAGGGCCTGCCCGCCATCCACCTGGAAGGCACCGACGTGGCCAACGCGTACCACGACGTGATCGACCGCTTCCTGGGCAAGGAGAAGGAGCTGCGCTACGTCGAATACAACAAGCCGGGCTTCCTGCAACGCCTGTTCGGCGGCGGAAAATAAGGAGACGCAACCCCATGTCGATTCTGTCTTTCCTGCTGGGAGAAAAGAAGAAGACTGCAAGCGTCGCCAAGGAACGCCTGCAGATCATCCTCGCCCATGAACGCACCGCCAGCGGCGCGCCTGCCGACTACCTGCCCGCGCTGCAGCGCGAGCTGGTGGCCGTGATTTCGAAGTACGTGAAGATCGGCAACGACGACATCAAGGTCAACCTCGAGCGCCAGGACAACCTGGAAGTGCTGGAGGTGAAGATCGAGATTCCGCAGGCCTGATCGAACGTCTCAACGCACGCGAATGATGCGGCCAGCCGGTGCTTCCGGCGCGGCCGGCATCGGCCCTACATAGGCTGCGCGTGGGCGGATCAACTGCCCTGCTGCACGCTGCTCCAGCGCGTGCGCGATCCAGCCGGCTGTGCGCCCTGCCGCAAACAGGCCAAAGGCGGAACCCTCCGCCAGCCCCAGCACGCGTCGTGTGGCGACCAGCGCGAAATCCACCGATGGCCCATCGCCGGTCAGGTCGCTCACGGCGTCCATGACCGATTGCAGCCGCTTGCGTACCGCACCCGTCTTCGGCAAACGCGCCAGGATGGCATTCGCACGCGGATCGGCTTCGCGGTACAGCGGATGACCGAAGCCGGGCAACGTATCCCCACGATCGAGCCGGCGGCGCAGTGCCGTTGCCACGGACCGTTCGCCTTCCAGCTCGCTTAGCAGCGCTTCCACACGCGCCGTGGTGCCGCCGTGCCGGCCACCGGTGAGTGCAGCCAACCCAGCGCTGACCACGGCACCAAGACTCGCCCCCGTTGATGCCACCACACGTGCGGCAAAGCTCGATGCGTTGAGTTCGTGGTCGGCACACAGCACCAGCGTGACACGAATGGCCTCCGCGGCCTGTGCATCCAAGCCCCACGCGTGCTGGCATTGCAAATGCACGGGCGCAGCATCGGGCGCGCGGCCCAGCATGGCGGCAAACACCAGGCGCAGCAGTGCACCGGCATCACGCGCAGTGCGTACGATGTCCTGACGCCACGCGGCTTCGTCCAACGCCGGCAGGGCAAGCGCGCACAACGCCATGCAGCGCTGACGGATGTCTGCATCTGCCAAGGAGGCCAGCGCGGCGTACCAGCTCTCGGGCAGCACCGGCGCCGGTGCACTGAAGGCCGCAGCCTCATCGCATTGCCAGAGCCGCGCGGCAACGGCTTCCAGCGAAGCGTGTTCCGCCAGCTCCAATGCAGGCGTGCCGCGATAGAACAGCCGCCCGTTGTCGATGAGCGTGATGGCCGATTCCATCACCGGCAGCCCCCAGTCCAGCGCGTGGCGCACCACCTGGCGTGGGCGGCGGCCACCTGCACGCTGATCAGCGAGGCGGGTCACATCGGCTTCGCGATAACGGCTGCCGCGTCCGTCGGGCGATGGGTAGGCCGCCAGCAGCCCGCGGCTCACGTAGGCGTACAGTGTTGGGCGCGAGATGTTCAGGCGTTGCGCAGCTTCAGCAGCATCGAGGTACTGGGTCATCGCAAGCGTGGTCGGGCGATCGAGGTTGATCAGTCTAGTCAATGTTGACGCTATTGCCACCGCAGGACTGTAATGCGTGCACCCTCTTTCTGCGGAGTCTTGTCATGTCGTCACTTGTTGCTGATGCGGTTGATCCTTCCATGCAGACCCTCACCTCGACTGAAGCCCTCGCCCAACTGTGGGACACGCTCGGCCAGCCTGCCGATGCGCTGTCGCGCGTGACGTTGACGGGCGCCGCTGCGCTGCCCTCATCCTTCTCGGTGAACACGCTGGCGCAGAGCGTTATCGCCGCCTCGGCGTTGGCGGCCGCGCAGGTTGATACCCTGCGCACCGGGCGCAAGCAGACGGTGTCGGTGGACATGCGCCACGCCGCGCTGGAATTCCGCTCCGAGCGCTACTTCCGCGTCGACGGCCAACTGCCGCCCGAACCGTGGGACAAGATCGCCGGCATCTACCGCTGCGGCGATGGTCGCTGGGTACGCTTGCATACCAACTTTCCGCATCACCGTGATGGCGTGCTCAAGCTGCTCGGCTGCGCGTATGACCGCGATGCCGTGGCGGCAGCGCTGCGCCAGTGGAAGGCCGAAGCGTTTGAGGACGCCGCCGCACGGGCCGGCATGGTGGTTGCTGCCGCACGCACGTTTGACGAGTGGGATCACCACCCGCAAGGCATGGCCTTGGCCGGCCAGCCGCTGATGACCATCGAACGGATCGGCGATGCCCCGCCTGAACCGCTGGCCGCGCACGCCGATGGGCGGCCGTTGTCTGGCGTGCGCGTGCTGGATGTCACACGCGTGATTGCCGGCCCGGTGAGCGGCCGTACGTTGGCGGCACATGGGGCGGACGTCTTGCTCATTACTGCGCCGCACCTGCCTGCGATTCCTTCGCTGGTGGTCGACACCGGGCGCGGCAAGCGCTCCGCGCAACTGGACTTGCGCGATGCTGCCGATGCCGCGCAATTACGCACCTTGCTGCGTGATGCCGACATCTTCGTACAAGGCTATCGGCCAGGCGGCGTGGCTGCGCTCGGCTTCAGTCCGGAGCAAGCGGCCGCGGCACGCCCCGGCATCGTCTATGTGAGCCTGTGTGCGTACGGCTATGAAGGGCCGTGGGCGAATCGCCGTGGTTTCGATTCATTGGTGCAGACCGCCAGCGGCTTCAACTGGGCCGAAGCGGAAGCGGCCGGGCAGGACAAGCCGTACCCGCTGCCCGCCCAGGCGCTGGACCACGGTGCGGGCTACCTGATGGCCGCGGGTGCCATGACGGCACTCGCACGCCGCATGACCGAAGGCGGCAGCTGGCACGTGCGCGTGTCGCTCGCGCAGACGGGGCACTGGTTGCGCAGCCTCGGTCGCGTGGCGAATGGCTTTGACGTGGCGGACCCGCACTATGAAGACGTCGGCGCCTATCTGGAGACCACGCCGTCCGGCTTCGGCACGCTCACGGCCATGCGTCACGCTGGGCAGCTTTCCGACACGCCGCCGCACTGGGCGCTGCCTGCCGTGCCGCTGGGGACACACCCCGCGCGGTGGTAGCATTCGCGCCTTATCCCTGTTTCTGCCGCCCGTGCGCCTGAGCCTTCAAGCGCACTTGGCCTGTCCATGCTCAGTTATCGCCACGCCTTTCACGCCGGCAACCATGCCGATGTCCTCAAGCACGCCGTCGTGACGCAGTTGCTCGACTACCTGACGCAGAAGGACAAGCCGTTCTGGTACATCGACACGCACTCGGGCGCCGGCCTCTATGCACTGGACCACGAGTGGGCACAGAAGAAGGCCGAGTTCGACACCGGCATCGGCCCGCTGTGGCGCGCCGCCGCCGCGGGTGAATCGATGCCCCCGCTGCTCGACGCCTATCTCGACCAGGTGCGCGAGCTGAACCCGAAAGGCGACCTCAAGCACTACCCCGGATCGCCGTGGCTGGCGTGGCAGATGCTGCGCGACGCCGATCGCCTGCGCCTGTTCGAGCTGCACAGCACCGAGATCAAGGTGCTGTCCAACAACTTTCGCGGTGCCGGCCGCCGGGTCATGCTGTATGACGGCGACGGCTTTGCCGGCATCAAGGCGATCCTGCCCCCGCCGCCGCGCCGCGCGGTGGTGCTGATCGACCCCTCGTTTGAAGACAAGCGGGACTACGCGCGCACCGTGCAGGCCCTGCAGGACAGCCTGCAGCGCTTTGCCACCGGCATGTATGCGGTGTGGTATCCGCAGGTGCAACGGCGTGAATCGGTGCAACTGCCGGCACAGCTGAAGCGGCTGGGAGCAAGCGACTGGCTGCACGTGACCTTGACGGTCAAGCAGCCGGTGGCTGGCGGCCTGGGCCTGCACGGCAGCGGCATGTTCATCGTCAACCCGCCGTGGACGCTCAAGGCGCAGCTGGAAGAGGCCATGCCCACGCTGGTCCGCCTACTCGGCCAGGACAGCGCCGCCAAGTTCACGCTTGAAGCCCAGACAAGCTAAGCCTGCTGGTGCCCCGCCGCCCCATGTCACTGCCATGCCACATGGGCGTGCTACCTACTCGGGCGTATGCTTGAACATGCGTCGCCCCCGGGGCGGCGTGCCCCATTCAGTAGGACGGCAGGAGCAGAACATCATGAGCGAACGCGACGCGGCGCGACAGGCGCGGCTGCAGGAAGACCTCCTCGACACCCTGGACGAGGAGCTGGAAATGGAAATCGACGACCACCTGCTCGGCGGGGAGGGCATCAGCGAAGAGTCTCGCGAGACCCGACGCATGTACTTCCGCGAGCTGTTCCGCCTGCAGGGCGAGCTGGTCAAATTACAGGATTGGGTGATCGAGACCGGCCACCGGTTGGTGGTGATCTTTGAAGGGCGCGACGCCGCCGGCAAGGGTGGCGCCATCAAGCGCATCACCCAGCGGCTGAACCCGCGTGTGTGCCGCGTGGCCGCCCTGCCCGCCCCCACCAATCGTGAACGCACGCAGTGGTACTTCCAGCGCTATGTGGCGCACCTGCCCGCTGCCGGCGAGATCGTCCTGTTCGACCGCAGCTGGTACAACCGTGCCGGTGTTGAGCGCGTGATGGGCTTCTGCACCGATGATGAATACGAGGAGTTCTTCCGCTCGGTGCCCGAGTTCGAGAAGATGCTCGTGCGCTCCGGCATCCAGATCGTCAAGTACTGGTTTTCGGTGACGGACGAAGAGCAGGAAGTGCGATTCCAGAGCCGTATCGACGATCCACTCAAGCAGTGGAAGCTCAGCCCCATGGACCTGGAAAGCCGCCGCCGCTGGGAAGACTACACACGCACCAAGGAAGCGATGCTGGAGCGCTCGCACATTCCCGAATCGCCGTGGTGGGTGGTGCTGGCCGATGACAAGAAGCGCGCGCGCCTGAACTGTATCGACCACCTGCTCGGCCAGGTGCCGTATCACCCGGTGCCGCACCCGCCGGTGGTGCTGCCCGAACGTGTGCACCACGCGGAATACATCCGCCACCCGGTGCCCGACGAGATGATCGTCCCGAACGTCTACTGATCTGCTGAGGCACCGGTACCAGCAGCAACGCCAGCGCGCTGTGCGGGTTTCGTTCAGAACACCGCCTTGAACACCCAGTACAGCGCGCCGGCCAGCACGATCGACGCTGGCAGCGTCAGCACCCATGCCAGCAGCAGGCTGCGCACCGTATTCCACTGCAGCCCCGATCCGTTGGCAGCCATGGTGCCCGCCACGCCCGACGACAGCACATGCGTGGTCGACACCGGCAGGCCATACGCATCGGCCGCGCCAATCGTGGCCATCGCCACCAACTCGGCCGAGGCGCCCTGCCCGTACGTCAGGTGCTGCTTGCCGATCTTCTCGCCCACCGTCACCACGATGCGCTTCCAGCCCACCATCGTGCCCAGGCCCAGCGCAATCGCCACCGCCACCTTCACCCACGTGGGGATGAACTTGGTGGCGTGGTCGAGCTGCTGCTTGTAGTTGTCGATGATGGCCTGATCATCCTTGCTGATGGCGGGTTGGCCGTTCTTCTTGAGCAGGCGGATGGTCTCGGAGACCAAGTACATGTTGTTGCGCACGTTATCCACCTCGTTTTGCGGCACGGTGGCCATCGAGCCCGTCTGGCCGACCTGTACGGCAATGGTGTCCGTCAGTGCCTGCACGGCGGGCAGCGTGGCCGGCGTGAGCGTGCGCGACTGCACGTAGGTCTGCACATCCGCACGCGGGTTGGCCGAAGGCGCCACTCCGTTGGCGTACCTGCCGAAGGCGGCCGACGCCTGGTGCGATACCGCCAGGAAGGTTTGCGTCTCGGCGGGCGTGACGGCGCGGTTGAGCGCGTAGACGGTGGGCACCGTGCCGATCAGGATCAGCATGATCAGGCCCATGCCTTTCTGCCCGTCGTTGGAGCCGTGCGCGAACGACACGCCCGTGCAGGTGAGGATGAGCAGCGCGCGAATCCAGAACGGCGGGGGCTGGTTGCCCTCGGGTTCGGCATAGAGCGCCGGCACACGCACCAATGCCTTGAGCACCAGCAGAAGCAGCGCCGCCAGCAGAAAGCCGATGATGGGCGAGAACAGCAGCGATTTGCCCACCCCCAGCGCCTGGCTCCAATCCACCCCGCTGGTGCCGTTGGCGCCGCGCAGGAGCTGGTTCATCAGCCCCACGCCGATGATCGAGCCGATGAGCGTATGCGAACTGGACGACGGCAGCCCCAGGTACCACGTCGCCAGGTTCCAGATGATGGCCGCGATCAGCAGCGCAAACACCATCGCAAAGCCCGAGTGGCTGCCCACCTGCAGGATCAGCTCCACCGGCAGCAGTTGCAGGATGCCGAAGGCGACTGCGCCACTGGAGGTCAGCACCCCCGCAAAATTCCACAGGCCCGACCACACCACCGCCAGATGCGGCGACAGCGAATGCGTGTAGATGACCGTGGCCACTGCATTGGCCGTGTCGTGGAAACCGTTGACGAACTCAAAGCCCAGCGCGATGACCAGTGCAATGCCAAGCAGGACAAACGGAAACGCCGAACTGGAAGCCACGCTTTCCAGGTCGGACACCAGGTGGCTGATCACGTAGGCGGCAGCGGCCGCCAGGATCAGCAGAAACAGCGCAATGCCGGCATTGCGAAAGCGCGCGGGCACAGCGCCGAGTTGCACGGAAAGGGGATGCGACATGGGGGCACCAAGGCGGGGGCTGGGGGAGTGGTCGATTCTAGGAGCCGCTCTGGGCCCGTAGGTGACGGTTTCGTGTCGCGTTTGTTTCCGTTTATTGCCGATGTAGGGACTGGCGCGGCAAGGACCTAGCGGTATGGTCTACACCGTCGGCCGGATCTCGAACCCGGATACCGATACCTCGGCCGTGCCCGGGGCCACATCCAACTGGGTGACCAGGGCGCTGTCGGGGCCCTCCCACATCCATTCCTGCATGCGCAGCACATGGGTTTCGGGGCCGGCCAGGAAAGCCTCGACCGCCCCATCACGACGGTTGCGCACCCAGCCGCGCAGGCCCAGCGCCCGGGCCATGTCGGCACAGGCAGCCCGATAGCCCACACCCTGCACACGGCCCTGTACGGTAATGATCACTTGCGCGATGGCGGACATGGAGCGGCTCCAGGGCAGGCGGCGGGCAATATGTTGGAAGAAAGATGACAAACCAACGTTGTCGCATCTCTGTCACATTTCTGGAATGTGACGTAGGCAGACTGACAACCGCACGGCGAGATCCGGCGTTACGCAAGGTAAACTAGGCGGCTTGCCGCCGGGTGCCAAGCGCCGCGCCCTGCCACCCACGCCACGTATCGCGCCTTGGTCCAGACATTGGGCCACACGACTTTCGTCAGCGCGATTTGTCCAGCGATTTGTCCCGGTCATTCAAGATGCAGCAAAACGACAACGAAACCACCGTCCGGGGCCCCTTCGGTGCCAACTTTGGCGTCAACTTCGGCAACCTGCTGACGGCGCCGCCCAACCGCTTTGACCTGGCACTGCTGCCCATCATCCTGGCGGCCATCGTGCTGGTGGCCTTTGCCGCCAAGCAGATGAACGTGCCGTACACGCCGGGTGAGACGCAGCTGGACGTGAGCCTCGATGTGGTCGAGCTGCCCTACTACCTGTTGCGCACCAGCATCCGCATGCTGCTGGCACTCGGTGCGTCGCTGGCGTTCTCATTTGCGTTTGCGGCCATTGCCTCCAAGAACCGCACGGCCGAGAAGGTCATGGTGCCGGCGCTGGACATCCTGCAATCGATTCCGGTGCTGGGCTTCCTGTCGATTACCGTCACGGGCTTCATTGCGCTGTTCCCGGGCAACCTGGTGGGCGTGGAATGCGCGGCCATCTTCGCCATCTTCACGTCGCAGGCGTGGAACATGGCGTTCTCTTTGTACCAATCGTTCCGCACCATCCCGACCGACCTGGAAGAGGCGGCCACGGTGTTCCGCCTGTCCAAGTGGCAGCGCTTCTGGCGCCTGGAGGTGCCGTTTGCCATGCCGGGCCTGCTGTGGAACATGATGATGTCGATGTCGGGCGGCTGGTTCTTCGTGGTGGCATCGGAGGCCATCTCGGTATCGGGCCACGACATCAAGCTGCCGGGCATCGGTTCGTACATCTCGCTGGCGATCCAGCAGCAGAACCTGCCGGCCATCGGCTGGGCGATTCTCGCCATGCTGATCGGCATTCTGCTGTACGACCAGTTGCTGTTCCGCCCGCTGATTGCCTGGGCAGATCGCTTCCGCTTCGATGCGATGTCCTCCGAGCGCGAGCCGCAATCGTGGCTGCTTGACCTGCTGCGCCGCTCCGAATGGGTCAAGGCGCTGCTCGAGCGCACCGCCGCGCTGGCCGAGCGCACGCTCTCCTGGGGCGCTGAGCGCACCCGCCCGACGGCCGTCAACAGCGACAGCGCCTTCGCGCGTTTCCCGTGGTGGAACCGCGTGGCCGACGTGATCATCATCCTGGCCGCGTTGGCCGCCGTCGTGCACATCCTGCAGTTCGTGCGCTCTGAGGTGGGCTGGGCAGAAGTGGGCCACGTGCTGTGGCTCGGTTTCCTGACCATGACGCGCGTGATCGTGCTGATTGCGCTGGCTGCGCTGATCTGGGTGCCGATCGGCATCCGCATTGGCCTGAACCCGAACGTGGCGCGTATCGCGCAGCCGGTGGCGCAGTTTCTGGCGGCCTTCCCGGCCAACCTGATGTTCCCGCTGGCGGTGATGCTCATCGCGCGCTTTTCTCTCAACCCCGAGATCTGGTTGAGCCCGCTGATGATTTTTGGCACGCAGTGGTACATCCTGTTCAACGTGATTGCCGGTGCGACGGGCATCCCGACCGAGTTGAAACTGGCCGCGCGCAACTTTGGCCTGCGCGGCTGGCTGATGTGGAAGCGCTTCCTGATCCCGGCCGTGTTCCCCAACCTGCTCACGGGCCTGGTGACGGCTGCCGGCGGTTCGTGGAACGCCAGCATCGTCTCCGAATACGTCACGTGGGGCGACCGCACGCTGGTCGCTACGGGCCTGGGCAGCTACATCGCCGAGATGACATCGAAGGGGGATTTCCCGCGCATTGCACTGGGCATTGTGGTGATGAGCCTGTTCGTGGTCGGCTTCAACCGGCTGCTGTGGAACCGCCTGTACGACATCGCGCAAGAGCGCACCCGCCTGTAAACCGACGCGCTTGTCATCCGAATACCTAGCAGAGAGCATCAACATGGCCACCAACGGCGTGAATACTGAAAGCGTCATCGAGCTGCGCGGCGTCTCGAAAATCTTCCGCACCGCAGACCACACCGACCGCTCGGTGCTCGAGGGTTTGGATATCAACATCCGCGAGGGCGAGATCGTCGCCATGCTGGGCAAGTCCGGCTCGGGCAAGTCGACCCTGCTGCGCATCATGGCGGGCCTGGTACGTGCCGACCGCGGCCAGGTGCTGTTCCGCGGGCGCGAATACAGCGGCCCGGTGCAGGGCATTGCGATGGTGTTCCAGTCGTTTGCGCTGTTCCCGTGGCTGACGGTGCAGCAAAACGTGGAGCTGGGCCTGGAAGCGCAAGGCGTGGGCAAGGCCGAGCGCGAAGAGCGCGCCGAGCAGGCCATCGACCTGATCGGCCTGTCGGGCTTCAACAGCGCCCTGCCGCGCGAACTGTCGGGCGGTATGCGCCAGCGCGTGGGCATTGCGCGCGCGCTCGTCACCGAGCCCGACCTGCTGCTGATGGACGAAGCGTTCTCCGCGCTGGACGTGCTGACCGGCGAGAACCTGCGCGACGAAATGCTCGACCTGTGGGAAGACCGCCGCACCAAGATCAAGGCCATCCTGATCGTCTCGCACAACATTGAAGAGGCGGTGATGATGGCGGACCGCATCGTCATCCTCTCCAGCGATCCGGGGCGTATCCGTGCCGAAGTGCGCGTGCCCTTCCCGCGCCCGCGCAACCGCGATTCCGCCGCCGTGCGCAACCTCATCGACGAGGTGTACGGCCTGATGACCTCGCCCGAGCGCGTGGGCGTGCATGTGGGCGCCGAGTCTGCTGCGCAGCAACTGGCCTACCGCCTGCCGGAAGCCGAGATCGGCCAGATGGAGGCCATCCTGGACCTGCTGGTGGAAGCGCCGTTCAACGGCCGCGCCGACCTGCCGCACCTGGCCGAAGAAGCCGGCGTGACCGACGACGATCTGCTGCCCGCCTGCGAAGCGCTGGCCCTGCTGCAGCTCGCCACCATCGAGCGCGGCGACATCATCGTCACCCCGTTCGGCAAGACCTACATGGAAACCGAGCCGCCCGAGCGCAAGGTGCTGTTCGGCCAGAAGCTGCTCGAACAGGTGGCCCTGGCCTCGCACATCCGTGCCGAGCTGGAAGCCAATGAAGACGGCGAGATTCGCGAAGAGCAGGTCCTGCGCGAGTTGGAGGCCTATCTCAAGCCCGAAGAAGCCGAGCGCGTGCTCAAGATCGGCATTGAATGGGGCCGCTACGGCGAGGTGTACGAATACGTGTACAACACCGGCATGCTGACCCTGCCCCGTGAAGAGCGCGAGGAACGTGAAGAGCGTGAAGCGCAGGAAGGTGGGGATGGGGCGGCTGGAGCGTAAGACGGCGCTCGTTTGTTGTTCCCCTGAAAAAGAGCCGCCCGGTGCGGCTCTTTTCACATCCAGGCGTTGTTCACGCGGTGCGACGGTTTGCCGCCAACGCGGATTCAACGGTTGCCTCAGCAAGTAAGGGCTCTAAAAAGCGCGCCCCAATGCACGATTCAACTGCATGCGGATCGGCCGCACGCCTACTGCGAAACGCCAAACAACACGCCCCCTGCCGCTGATCTGGATACCGATGCTGTTTTGCGGTGTAATACCGCGCATCCGCACATGCTGGAGCTGTCCACACAGGGCCGCCCGGCAGCCTCATTGGCCACCATGCATTTCGCCCGCACCCGCAAAAGACTGACCGCCTGGCTTGGCCTGGTGGCGATGGTGCTCGTGCTGTTTGTGCCGATGGTGAGTCAGGCGCTGGAGGCACAAGCGCTGCAGGCGTTCGAGCAGGCTGCGCCGCTTTGTGAGGCCAAACCGTCGGCTGCCGCCAGCACCGCCCTGCCCATCGGGCATGAGATGCCGGCCGGCCACCACCATGCGGCCTGCGGCTACTGCGATCTGCTGGCAGACCACGTGCTGGTGCCGACAACCCTTCCGCCGATGGTGGAGCCGGCACCCACCCAGGCAACGGCATGGCCCGCGGAACGCGGACGCCTGGCAGCGCATCAAGCGCGCCACGCCGGTCGGCCGCGCGATTCACCCTTCCTCCTCTGACCACGTCAACCAGGGCAGCGACTGCACAGCGCACTCGCGCCCGGCTCGAGCCGTTTTCAGACAAGACGCCGTGCGGCGTACCGACCGTTGGTCAGGGCGCGCACGTACCTATCAGCGTGAGGAATCCCCATGACAACACCATCCAACATGATCCGGTGCGCGGCACTGCTCGCCTGCGCCACCGGCATGTTTGCACCCATCGCAGCGCAGGCCTGCGCCACCTGCGGCTGCTCGCTCAGCACGGATGCCGCGATGGGCTACTCAGCCATCCCGGGCTGGCGCATCAGCTTGGACTACACGTACATCCCGCAGAACCAACTGCGCAGCGGCACCGGATCGGTCACGCCTGCGCAGGCCGCAAGCATCAATGACGCGGGTGGCAACCAGGAGGTTGAGCATCAGACCATCAACCGCTACTTCAACCTCGGGATCAACTACAGCCCAAACAGCAGCTGGAACTTCAGCGCGATCGTGCCGTATGTGGACCGCAGCCACACGACCTACGGCGCGGTCACGTCGGATCAGCTCACGCCGGACAACCTGAGCGGCGCCACCGCCAGCGGCTTGGGCGACATCAAGCTGATCACGAGCTATCAGGGCTTTCTACCCACGCATAACCTGGGCGTGCAACTGGGCATCAAGCTGCCGACTGGCCGCTACGGTGGGCAAAACGTGCTGACCGGCAACACCGTCGGGCGCAATCCGGTGTTCTTCAACAGCGGCCCGAACGGCGCGGGCGGGCAGGCACTGGATACCAGCCTCCAGCCCGGCACAGGCAGCACCGATGTGATTCTGGGCGCCTATTACTACCAGCCCGTCAGCCAGGATTTCGATGCCTTCATCAACGGTCAATTCCAGGCTGCCGTGCATCAGCGCCTGAACGAGGCTGGCGCGGATTTCCGTCCGGGCAACCTTGCCACCATGAGCTTTGGTGTGCGCTACGAGGCCAATCCGCACATCGTGCCGCAGCTGCAGTTCAACATCACGCGCAAGAACGCCGACAAGGGCGCGCTGGCCGATACCACCAACACCGCTGGTACGGTGGTCTACCTGTCGCCGGGCGTGACGGTAAGCGTGACGCACAACATGCAGATCTACGCGTTCCTGCAGAAGGCGCTCTACAGCAACCTGCAGGGGTATCAACTCTTCCCGCGTTGGTCGGGCACGGTCGGAGCCAGCTATGCCTTCTGATGTGCAAGCGCGTTCAGACCGCACATGGTCGCGGCGCGCCTGGCTGCAGACGGCCGGCGCGGCAGCGCTGGGCGCCGGGCTGGTGAGTCCATCTCGCGATGCGCGGGCCGCGAGCCTTGAAGTCGGGCGGCCTGCGCCTGCGCTGGTGCTGCACACGATTGACGGGCACAGCATCTCCACCGAAGACCTGCGTGGCCACGTTGTGATCCTGACCTTCTGGGCGACATGGTGCGGCCCGTGCCATCAGGAGTTGCCCTTGCTCTCCGACTACGCAGCAAAGCACGCAGACCGCGGCCTGCGCGTCCTCGGCTTCAGCTTGGATGAGCCGGCCTCGCTGCCGGCGGTGCGTGAAATGGCGGCGGCCTGGAGCTTTCCTGTGGGGCTGCTCGGCAGTGCCTATGCGGGCGGCTACGGCCGCGTGTGGCGGATTCCGGTCAACTTCACGATCGACCGCAATGGCTTGCTGGCCGACAACGGCTGGGATTCGCATGAGCCCGCGTGGACGACCGAACGGCTTGAACGCATCGTCACACCATTGCTGCGTTGATAGGCCAATAAAAACGGGCCGGAAACGCACTCCGGCCCGGTCAACGACGCAACATTGGGCAACGTCGCGTACGAGGGATCGTTACTGCGGCAGATAGTTGATGTACGACAGCGTGCCGTCAGCATTGGCCTGCGCCAGGCTGACAGCGCCGTTGCTGATCACGGCATTGATCAGGCCCGTGAAGCGTGGGTTGGCGTTACCCACCGATTGCACGTTGTTCATCCAGAACGTGGGCGATGCCAGTGACTGCGACACCAGCAGCACTTGCCGGGAGTTCGTCATCCAGACCAGTTGCGGCGTGCCCGCGTTGCTGACGATCAGCGGCGCGACTGACAGCATCGGATACTGATCCGCCGTCAGGTTGCCCACCCCGCCCCAGGTCGGGAAGTTGTACGACGGGTTGCTCGACGGTGCGCAGAACACCAGCGGGTTTTGCCCCTGAGCCGACTGGCTGTTGCAGCCGGCGTACGTTGCGTTGTTGGTGTTCGAGCAGAAGTTGGCGGCCGGGCCGTTGACGAACTGCGGCATCGGGTTGGAGCCTGCGCCCACCACGGCAAATGCGCTCCAGCTGTCTGCACCGCCACCCGCGTACTGCGTCGACTGATACAGGTTGTTGTCCTTGCCCAGCACCACGGCCTGCAGCTGGCCGCTGTTCTGCAGCAGGAACACGCTGAACTCCTGCGCCTGCGGGTTGAATCCGCCGCCCAGCTTCGACCAGTTCGACCACGTAATGGTCGGGGCCACGGCGGTCTGGTAGGAGTGCCACAGGTTGCCGGCGGTATCAAGCGAGAACGCTTCCAGCCGCTGGTTGGAGTTCACCGCCAGCACCGGTGCGCCGGTAAAGGTGGTCGGCGTGCCACCACCGATGGTCGTCCACGGTGTGTACGAGCCGATGAACGGGTTGATGTACGACACCTGCACCTGCCCTGCCTGCATCAGACCGATGACCGCGATGGTGCCGTTGGGCGACGGCGCTGCAGACGGGTTGAACTGCAGCGTGCCGCCCCACTTCGACCAGCTCCCGCTGTCACCCGAGGTGGCCACCGTGCACATGCCCAGCGTGTTGTCGGTATTGCGCGTGAAGACGTACATCGAGCCGCCGTAGAAGATCTGCTGCGGCGTACCGCGGAACGCACCGCCCAGGTTGGCCCAATCCGTCGTGGCGGCCAGGCTCACTGCAGACAAATCGACTTCCGTAAATTCAAAAGGCTTGTTCATGACCAACGTCTCCTGTCTGTGAGAACTGCGCCTGCCGGCTGTCGGGCGCAGGAAATGGCGGCGACCTGATCTGGGGGTAATGCCGGCGCCGTCATGGTGCTCAGTCAAAATCTTGAATTTCTGGCGAAATAATCCCTTGGATTCAATTTCAATCCATCTGGTGAAAACGCAGCGATATTCAAGATGAAAAATTCCAGCGCGCACGAATCCGCATTCCGGTTGAATCTGGAATGTATGTATCCATAACAAACTACCGTGCGTGCTTCAGGCGCCGCGTGTCGGTACGGCGTGTGAATCCCACTCCCTTGGCGTTGGGCCAGCCCATGCGTTGTGCGGGCGCTTGCTTTGTGCGATCTGTTTTTATAAGAAACAGCGCTTATTTTGTGAAGCGAGGGGAAGGTTATGTTGGCGCCAACTGGGTTGCAAATTCCGTCGCTTGACTCCTGTTGTGAAGATTATTTATTTGCAGACGGATTTTCGATTTAATCGTTTGCGAGATAATGTTTGTTGGCGGAAAGGATGAATGTTTTGATCAAATCGGCTTCAGGGCGAAAGCTGGCCTTAACCTTTGGTTGGTCATGTGGGACTAGAGTGATCGACGTACAACCAAGGGGGGGTTATGTCGATCAAGAGCACGATGGGGTTTCTGGTCAAGTCGTTGGCGTTCTCGGTGGTGTTCTGCGCTGTTGCGGGAGCAGCATCATGGGCCGCCATCAAGGTCAGCCAGGAGCGTGAAGATGCGGAACGTGCCTGCAAGGCCGAGCAGCGGGCCGCCGCGCGTGAAGAGCAGAAGAAGCAACTGGCTGCCGAGCGTGCCGCGTATGACAAAGAAATGGCAGAGCGTGAGCGCCTGATGAAGGAGAGCGCAGCGCAGGGCGAGCAGATGGCCGCTTTGCTCAAGCGCTACGAGGCCGAGCTCGCGCAGCGGGAGTTGATTGTCAAGCGGCAGCTTGCGCTGCTGGCCGAGCAGGAGCGACGTGTAGGGATTGCTCACAAGAACTGATGACCGAACGATTGGCCATGACAAACAAGGCGCCTACGGATCCAATCGAACTGGCTTGGCAGCAGATCGACTCCGGTGATCTTCGCGAGGCCTATAGGCTCCTGGAGCCATTGCTGGCGGTGGGCGACCCAGCTGCGCTACTTCTCTACGCTTCTTTCAGCCTCGCCGGCGAAGAATCGACCGACGAGTTTGAGGCGCGCCACGTTCGGCTCCTGAAAATGTCTTCAGACGCTGGCTATCCCCCCGCCATGTACATGCTGGCGGTGCGGTATGACATTGGAGATGATTTGGTCCCCCGGGATGTCAGCAAGGCCGATGCCCTCTTTAAGGCGGCGGCAGAGGCAGGCCACCCGAGGGCGAAACTGATCTACGGCACGGCCCTGTTCTATGGAGCGAATGATGTCGAGCAGAATCAAGCGAAGGGATTGCTGCTGATCGAGCAGGCTGCCAACGAAGGCGAGGATGACGCGCTAGTCGCGCTCGAGCAAGCAAGGCGACATCAAGCCCCCTGAGGTATCAGCTCCTCTATGTCAGTCCAGTCATTGGCGGATGCACCGCGACTTGCTGAAGGAAAGACGGTAGCTGTCCGATCTATCGCCTGAGCCAAGGCGAATCCACCGCCCAGAAAATCACATCCACCCCCAGATAGTCCTTGGCAAAGCTCACGAACTGGTCGCGTGTGAATGGCTTGCCTGTCTTGGGGTTGACGTAGCGTAGCGTAGGCTCCTGCACCGCCATCGCCACCAGTGGTAGCTTGCCCTTGTATTGATGGAAGAACGGATAGGCGTTTTTCATCTGCGCTTTCTTCCAGGGGACGATGTCCGGCCCGCCAAGGCCAATGCCCTGCTGCGCAGCGGCGGCGAATGTGCGGGACATGTACTGGTGATCGTTGTCCCATTCGCATGGCCAGAAGTTGACGTACTGCACCACCGCGGACTGATGGAACTGCTGCCGGGCGAAGCGCATGTTCTCCAGCGTGGCGTTGAAGTACCCATCACAACTGAAGCGCGTCTTGTCACGCTTGCGATCAATGTCGATGGCCGTTTCCGGCAGATTGATCCCCATGATGCGGCCGTCGAACTGCTTGGCCAGCGCGCTCAGCAGTGCCTGGAAGCGCTGGCGCAATGCCGGATTCCATTGCTGTGCCACCCATCCACTGCCGCCGGGGTTGACTTCAGAGTCATCGGATTGACGCACCAGCCCACCGCCATACGCGGGGTCGGTCAGCAGGTATGCGGGGATATGGCGCGCGGTGGGCAGGAAGAAGCGATCCTGTACCTGCACGAACAGTTGCTTCTTGCGTTGCTGCAGATACGCAAGATCGCGCTCAATGCCGGAGAAGTCGTAGCGGCCCGGCTCAGGCTCCAGCGACTTCCAGCTATAGACGATCTGCACGCCCCCAATATCAGGTCGTTGGAGCAGCGGCTCGATGCTGGTCAGTTCATCCGAGCCGGTGTAGAGAAAATGACGCAGCTCACCGGCTGCCGCACCGGCACACGCCGACAACAAGGCCAGTGCGGCGAACAGGTGTTTTCCGCAAGCAAAGGTGCTGCGCATGACGGACGCTCCATGAATGCATATGACAAAAGGGAGTCCGCCGTACGCCAGCAAGTTCCTGGCGCACGTCTGCCTGTGACAATTTTGCTGGCCGGATGCAGTCGGGGCGCGATGTGTGTACTGCCCCGATGCCTCTTACTTCCACTGCTGCCCAATCCCCGCCAACCCCGCCTTCTGCAGATCTTCTGCATGCATCACCACGCGGAACTCGCAATCGGCGTTGAACAGCAGGAACCACGGTTCGGCCAATGCGGGAATCTGCGAGGGTTCATCCAGGTTGACGATGAGCACCGCACCGCGGCCACCGGCCTGTTCAGTGAAGTACGCGGCCTCGGGTTTGATCGACGCCATCACGCGCGGGATCAGCTCGGCGATCGAGCCATCGCGCACATAGGTGTTGAAGGGTTCGTGCGGGATTCGCACGTTCATGAGCATGCGCATGGCTTCACTCCTCGTTGGGCTTGTGCCGATCCCGTGGCTCCGCGCGCAGACCCGAACTGCCCGCCGCCCGCTCCCGATGATTGATGCCGTTGCGCTGGCAACGCAGCAAGCGGGTGCCACCCCAAATGGGTGAGCCCGGTATTGGTGTCGCATATTCAAAACCGGAATTGGCAAGCCGCCGTGCGCAATGCAAAAGTCGCGCCACAGGTTGTGCCGCCAAGTCTTGCGACCGGCGTGCCGGCTAGGGGCGCGTGTTTCGAACCAAAACCTTTGCAGATCTGAAACACCCGTGTGGACAACCGTTGTGGATAACGGGTGTGGACAACTTCTGGGGATAACATTTCGTTCTTTGGATAGCAGCCCTTAGCCTCAGGCCACCATGACGGTACGAACCACCATTCGAAGAGCAAGCCAAGCCGATGCCGCCACCTTGTGCGCCGCTGAAAAGGCCACCGCACTCACCGCGGGGCTGCTGGTGTCACAGCCTCACGAGCTGCAGGTTGAAGCATTCGAACAAAAGATCGCGCTTCTTGAGCAAGACGGGCTGTACCTCGTGGCAGAGCACGAGGGCACCCCGATCGGGCACGCGTTTCTGGAGCCGATGACGCTCATCGCGCTCTCTCACGTCTTCAGTCTCACGATCGTTGTCCACCCCGGTCACCTAGCGCGTGGAGTCGGCACTGTTCTCATGGCCGAACTGATGGCGTGGGCGGAAAGCCATCCCCGCATCGAAAAGGTTGAGCTTCGAGTCAGGGCGACGAATTCCCGCGCCATTGCCTTGTACAAGCGCTTTGGATTTGTGGAAGAAGGACGGTTCGAGAAGCGCATACGGCTGCCCGACGGGTCGTATATCGCTGATTTGTCTATGGCGCGGTTTGTTTGCCAATCAGGTTCTTAGCATTCTTCCAGCCGGATCACACTGCGACATCTGTGTGGGGTATCAGCGATTGGCATTCTTGCCCGCTACGGGCAACTCACTTCGGCATCGGCTCGTAATGCACCTTGCTGCGCCACTTGCCATTCACGAGCGTTTCCACGGTGACCTTCATCTTGTCACCGCCACCCTGTGCGTCATCAATACGGCGCTCGATGGCGACAGGCACATCTCGTTCGACGGCGTACACGGTGCGCTCGTGATAGCAGCAACCACTCTTCGCCCACGTGCGTAGACGCTTGTTCTTGGCGTCGACCTCAAAGAACCCGAGCGTCTCGAGGATCAGCTCCGTCATCTCGCTGTTGCGGACAAAGCGCTGCGTACGCGCGTTGAACAGATAGATGTCGTAGCTCGGGCCACCGTAGCTGCCGTTGTTGCCCGTCTGGATGCCGAAGTCTTCCTGGCCGTCAAAGTTGAAATCGCCCACGTTGATGACGCCCTGGTAGTCATAGAGCCGGGCCGAGTTGACCAGCGGCCCTTTGCCCCCTTGCGGTAGCGTGACAAAGACCGCCGGCAGATTGATGGTCTGGCGCACCGCCCGTTGGCCCTTGTCATAGATGAGCAACTGGGCAGGCCCTTCACAGGTTGCATCCCTGTCTGCATTGCTCTCCGGGCACGCCTCCAGCATGCGCAGCACAAAATCATGTTGCTTCGCGATGTGCTTCATTGAAAAGACCGGACCATCAACCGCTGCGCTCGAGCTCGGGAATTCCGGTTGCGATTGCAGTTCATCAATGCGCGCGCGATACGTGGTCTTCAGCACCGCGACATCGATCTCGCCAGACGGCAGCGCACGTTGCTTCAGCCATTCTCGCTGCCCAGCCTTCAACGCATCGGTGTCGGCACCATGTTTGTTCAACGCGGCGCGATACGCATTTGCCAGCTCACTGTCGAGCGCAGAGAGTTGGGTGTCATTGCAGATGGCGTGCTCGATGGGACTACGCGCCGCGCCGCAATCGAAGCTGGCCGCGTGTGCGCTGGTTGCTGTCAGCAATGCAATGGCGAGTGCTACGCCTGGACGAATGGCAGAGATCGGTGTCATTGGAGTATCGATTAACGCAGGGGTGGTCGAGCGAGCGGAATGGTACCTGTCCCGGCCGCATCACGACGGTTTGCCGAACCCCTCTGTGGACAACTCCACCCCCACCTGTGAATAACCCCAGGGAAAAGCGTGTTGGCTCTCCGGGGTTAGCGTGTCCACAGCGCAGGAACAACTTCCAACCGTGGCGACGGTGCCTGATGCGATCGCCCGGACTCATCCACGCAACAGCACACGCTGTCCGATGAGTTTTCCGTTCTGCAAGCCATTGATCCAAAAGCGCTTTTGGTACTTATCCACAGAACTTATCCACCGTTATCTATTACTACTATCTGTATACATAAAGAAGTAAACCTATAAACCCGCTATGGGGCGAGTCGTTCGATCAGGCATGTGAATATCGACGCCGCTCTGAACACGGCAACCCCCCTCTCTTTCATCCTTGCACCATGCATGGCGCGTACTACGCTTGGTGAGGTTTGCGTAGCGCACTGTCATACGGCCCGAGCAGAGTCAGCGTGCCATTTCCTGATCGACACCGGCATTCCTCCCCAGAGAACAAATCATGCGAAAACTGTTTGCAGCCATTGCATTCATGCTGGCCATGACGCCCGTTGTGCAGGCACAGGTGAAGCCGTATCCGCCGGGCTGCCGCCACCAGAACATCCAGACCGACGGGGCGACCCTGTTTGTGCGTGTGTGCGGCAGCGGGCCGGCGGTGGTCTTGCTGCACGGTTTTGGCGACACGGGCGACATGTGGGCGCCGCTGGCCACCGAGCTGGCACGCACCCACACCGTGGTGGTTCCGGATCTGCGTGGCATGGGGTTGTCGTCGCACCCTGACGGCGGCTACGACAAACGCACGCAGGCAGGTGACATCCGGGCCGTGCTGACGCACCTGAACATCGATCAGGCCGACGTGGTTGGCCACGACATCGGCACCATGGTTGCCTTCGCGTATGCAGCGCGCTATCCGGACAAGACGACGCGGCTGGTCGTGATGGATGCTCCGGTGCCGGGCGTCCCCCCGTGGGAACAGATCGTCCGCTCGCCTGCCCTTTGGCACTTCTCGTTTGGCGGCCCCGATGCGGAGCGTCTGGTGAAAGGCCGCGAGCGGATCTATCTGGACCGGTTCTGGAATGAATTTGCCGGAGACCGCACGAAGATCGACGAGGCAACACGGGTGCACTATGCGCGCCTCTATGCAAAGCCCGGCGCCATGCACTCTGCTTTCGCGCAGTTCCTGTCGATTCCGCAAGACGCGGAAGACAACCAGAAATCGCTCGCGACCAAGCTGACCATGCCGGTGCTGGCCATCGGCGGTGAAAAGTCCTTCGGCCAGAACGAAGCGATCGTCATGCGCAATGCCGCCACCAATGTGCAAGAGCTGGTTGTTCCCAATGCCGGGCATTGGTTGATGGAAGAGCAGCCGCAAGCCACCGTGAGCGCGATCGTGAAGTTCCTCGCGCAGTAGCGCCGGATCGGCACTGATGCGGATTCCGCCTGATGTTCACGCGCCCGGCAAACCAAACTCCACTCCGTTCATGAAGACACGCCAACGCTATGCCGCTGCGTGCGGGCTTCTCGCCTGCTGCAGCATCGCTACGGCATCCCCCGATGAAGACCTGCTGGGCCAGAAGCAAGGCTATCCGTTGGCGCCAAGCGCCGCGCGTATCCACGAGGCCCCTTACATCGTGGGTTCCTTTAGCGGCATGGACCGGCTCTCACCGTCCTGCGAACTTGCGCCGGCTGACAAACCGGTGCCGCTCAAGATCGCAGAGAAGGAAGCCGACTTCCGGTATCGCTTTCGTGGCGGTGACTACACGCTGGCGGACTACATGCAGCATCAGCGTGCGACCGCCGTTCTGATTGTTCAGGACGGCACCATCCTGGCGGAACACTACGGCTACGACCGCACGCAAGACATGCGCATGCTGTCCAACTCGATGGCCAAGACGCTGGTTGCGCTCGCGGTCGGCAAGGCGCTGGAGGACGGAAGCCTGCACTCGCTGGAGGACCGCGCCGACCAATACGTGCCCGGGCTTGTCGGCACCCTGTACGGTGCAACGCGCATTGTCGATCTGCTGCGCATGGCCTCCGGCGCAAAGTATGTGGAGGACTACACCCCCAATGACGATCGAGCGCGATTTCTCAAGACGGCAGCCAACCAAGGGGTGCTTGCGGCGGCCGCACAGGTGAGCGAGCGTGCCGATCCGCCCGGTACGCGTTTCAACTACGCGGGAGCGCAAACCGAAGTCTTGGGACTGGTACTCCAGGCAGCCACGCAGCGCAGCCTGTGCGACTTCGTGGATGAAAAACTATGGAAGCCGATGGGCGCGCAATCCAAGGCGACTTATCTTGTGCGCCAATCCGATGGATCTGTATTTGCGCAAGGCGGCTTCAACGCAACGGCGCGCGACTACGCCCGCCTCGGGGCCATGCTTGCCAACGATGGTGTGGTGCAAGCTCGGCAAGTGGTGCCGCGCGACTTCCTGTTGAACATGACGGACGCATCGCGCCAGCCTGATCCGTTTCGCCCCGGGCAGATGGTCTATCACGGTAGCCACTATTACGGCTACGGCTTTCAGGTCTGGCTCCTCCCCGGAGACGCACGGCGGTTCGTGCTGCTGGGCATCCACGGGCAGGCAATCTACGTGGACCCGCAATCCAGGCTGACCATGGTCCACCTTGCGGTGGGGCAGGACGCATCGGGCGATGCGAGTGGTGCCCATCTGGGCGCAGAGCGGGACGCGTTGTGGCGCGGTGTTGTGGAGCGGTTTGCGCGCTGAAGCGAATCGGCTGCCTTACCAGCGCGAGGTGTGGTCTTCCGTCACGCCGGGCAGCCCCTGCACGGCATGCCGGATGCCAGTGTCCGGATCCACAATCTCGCCATCAAAATGGCCGATCGGCTGGATATAGCGGCTGGCAGCGATGAGCAGGTTTTTGTTCTCGCTGCGCGCGCCTTCCGGCGTGAATGTCAGGTCTACCTGACGATTGGTGCTGCGGATGTGCCACGGTTGCAGCGGCTGCTTCGCGTCGAATTCAAATTCGACCGCGCCGACTCGGATCAGCTTGCCATGCAGCCACACGGCGTTTTCGGCATCCCCCATATAGCCCTGCTGCAGGTTGAAGCCCATGTCACGACTGTGCGCGCTGGCCCAGCGCCAATGCGTTTCCCGCGCCAGCAGGCCGTTCGAGTAATCCAGCGATGCCACGGCGCCATCCAGCCCATAGCGTTTGTCCGGGCAATCGGCGGTGCCACTGACCCTCAGCCCGCCGCTCTTGTGCGTTGAGTGCGCGAGCCAATTGGCGGGGGCAATGGATGCCAGCACTGGTGGCATGCCAGCCAGTTGGATGTCTGCCGCCAGCCGCAGCTTGGGTGACTGAATGGTCAGGGTCAGGGCATCGCGTTTGCGCTGGAAGGCCATGCGGCAACTTCCCGCCGTGAAAGACGCGTGACCAAAAGCGCGGTCTTCCATCTTTGCCGACAGACCCGGCAATCCATTTGCACTTGTCGCACCAGCAACTTTCCGGCGTTGCCGGTCGAACAGGTAGGCGAACGCTGTGCCAGTCCAACCCACGTCAACAATCGCCGCACCGATGAAGTAATCCGGATGCGCAATTGCGGCATATTGCCAACGCTTGTGATGCAGCTTGCGGGTCAGCCGCTGGTAGAGCGTGGTTTGCAGCGGCTGCCAGTCCAGCTGTTCCACGATCCCCTCATACATGCCAAACGCAGGCAGGCCGTGTTCAAGCACCAGTTGGCTGGGCGCTGCCGGAAGGCGCGATGTAGTCATGGCGTGTCGCGTAGGTCGTGGGCGGAGTGCGCTGACTCTACACGCCACCTGACGTGACATGTGGCGTTTGAAGTGGCTGTATGGACGTGTGTTGCAGCCATGCTGGGTGTGCGCCGCGCCTTAGCGACTGACCGATTTCAGCTTGAGAGCGGCCATCAATACGTTGCATCGACCGGTTGAATCCGCAGCCAAGAGTTGACGTTCAGTAATATGAATCCCATTGAGTCCTGCTCAGGAGGCGGCTCCGTATGCTTTCACTCGACGAAATGGCTCGGCAACGCAACGTTTCTATATTTCGTTCGCGAGCACTTGAGGTCGCGACTATCCCGGTCGCATGCACCAAACACGTTGACGTGGGGTTCTATGCAAAAGAGAAAGCGCGACTGGTCAATCCGCTGTCCTATCTGACGAAAGTAGAAATCCGCCCTGGGCTTTTTGCGTACGGAAAACAAGCGCCCAGCCTTGTTCAAGCCATCGCCGCAGACAGCGAACTGTGCAGTGCTCTGGATACGCTGCTCAAGAACTATGCGTGGGCTATCGAATGGAGTGATGGGCTCCTCCACGCCCGCGTGAATCTCTGGAAAGCAACGATTGATGGTGACTCGACTGGCGGCGAACGATTCTTGTCCACCCTTGAGACCGTTGCAAAACACATTGGCGACATCGGCAACGGACGCAGTCAGATAGTTGCCCACCTTTCGCCGTTGGCCCTTGGCCCGACGTGGCTTCGCAGCCGAGCAGTGTTTGCGGGATTCGCAGCAGGACTGGCCGTTGCCGGCTTGCTCTTCCTTGTTATCCGCAACATCCACTGAGAACTGTAGACAACTCAATGCCGAAGGACAGGAGGTCCAAGGCTCGTATCAAGTCCTCCGTTTGGCCCCTGGGGCTGAGCGTTCTCTATCGGCCAAATTCGGCCACTCATCATCCTGCTTCCGCTGTTGGGAAACGGTGCACTAAGGGCATTCCGGGCCCCGACGCTCAGCTCGCAGTGGCCGAAGAAATGCCCGAGCGCTACGATCTATGCTCACCGTCCGCTGCTTCGCTGTTGAAGACTTCTTCAATGCCTCGTCATCACCACCACGTCTACGTTGTCGAACTCTCGCGGCAAGTGCTGGCCGAAGCGCGCTTCATGAGAGCAAATCCCGACTACCTGGGTGACAAGCCTTGCGTTTATGTGGGCATGACAGGACAGTCGCCGGACGTGCGCTTTGACAAACACAAGGCAGGGCTGAAAGCGAACCGGTTTGTGCGGGAGTATGGCTTGCGTCTGATGCCGGAGCTATACGAGTGCTTCAACCCGATGCCTTACGAAGCGGCGCGGGAGATGGAAGTGGAGCTGGCGATCGGTTTGCGCGAGGAAGGGTACGCGGTGTGGCAAGCGTAAATCGATGACTGGCGCTGGAGCCTGGGCGTGTTGGCGCCGATCGTCAGTGCCGACTGTCCGGCCAAGAACAGACATTCCCGTATCCACAGAACTGATAGACCACATGCTCAGGCGACGATGGTCACCCGGGGCCAGCGTTCGGTGTAGCGTTTCTGCGCAATGCGCTCCCGATAGGTTTCGAAGCTCACACGGGCGGGGTTTCGGCGGATGACCATGCCAAAAAGATCATCAAGGCCGTGAGGAGCAATGACGGTGATCGAGTCGTCTGCATTGAGCGTGAGCCCTACCGATGTGGCGCACTCGGGCCATGAGCCCACCGCGTCTTCAAGCGACACAAGAGGCCGCACGGCGTATCCGAAGGTGGCTTGAAACCAGGTATGTACGGCCGCCTGGTTGGCCACTTCCCACTGCACACATGGGTGTGTCGCAACGAGCTGACGTTGAATGTCGCGCTCTCGCTGGGGCGAAAGATCGCTCTCATCAAAGTACGCCAAATCGAGGTCCGCCAGAGCAGAGGGCGAACTGAACGCGTGAAGCGCGTCCCAGACAAGATTGCGAACGGCACCAGCCCCGATGCACCACGAATCGAGTTGTAGATTGCGGGCAGCGACAAGCGCAGAGAAAAACCAGGGTGACTGCCGCGTAATGGTCACTAGGCGTGCCTCAAGACTCATTGGATCGCCCCTGAAGGGATTGCTGACCTGCAAATCAAACGCATGCGTTTCTTGTGACACACGCAACCCGCGTACCGGCTACCTGACGAAGAGAGGCGATCCATCTAAGACGTGTGCAAGGCACGTGCCCACCCGACGCCTCACGCCCCAACAACCTTGTTCTTCCCCGTACGCTTGGCCTCGTACATGGCACGATCGGCCCGCTGGATGGCGTCCATGGGCGCTTCATCCTTGGCGAGTTCCGCCACACCCGCAGAGAACGTAACGAAGAGCCGCGTATTGCCGGCAACAAAGAAGCGTTGAGTCAGCGCGCGCTGGAGCCGCACGATGGCTTGCACGCCGTCTTCCAGGCACGTATCGGGCATCAGGATGACGAACTCCTCGCCACCAAAGCGCGCGAGCGTGTCTTGGGGGCGCATTGCTTCGCGCGCGACCTGGGCCAGATGCGAGAGAGCATCGTCGCCAAAACTATGCCCATGCGCATCGTTGATCGACTTGAAGTTGTCGATATCGAGGAAGGCGATGGACAGCGCAGATTTCAGATGCGCGGCGCGGGCAACCTCGCGCGCCAGTGCTTCTTCCAGACCCTTGCGATTGAGCGCGCCGGTCAGCAAGTCATGACGCGCCGATGCCGATGCCAGGTCGAGCGCCTGATGCAGCCGCGCCACTTCGGCCGCGGCCTCTTCTGCCCGCTTTTTCATGGCTGACAGCTCTTCGTGATGGCGTGCTGAAACCAAGGACATCCAACGGGTGGCCGCCAGCGCGTCTTGGATCACGGGTGCAATGTCGGAGATCGTGCGGGCCGATTCGATCTTCTTGATGCACGCCTCCATCTGGCGGTGGTGCTCGCCCGAGCTTTCCGCTGCCGAAGACAGCCGCTCCAGAAAGGACGCCAGCAGCCACTTCATCTCTTCCTGGGCTTCGAGCGACTTCGCCTTCAACGCGCCCTGCTTCTGGATCACCTCTTTGAGGCGCCGGCGCACGTCTTCCAGCCGGCGCAGGCTCACGGGGGCCTCGCTGGCCTTCATCAAGGCTTCGATCTGCCCGCGCAGCCAGCGGTCATCAAGCGATAGCTCGCCAATGTTCTCAAACACAAGCTGCAGCAGATTCAGCAACGATTTGCGGATCTCGTTCTGATCTACCGCCGCCAGGGACAGCCGCTGGTTGAACGTCGCCAGCTTGGTGTTCAGGCTGCCAAGGGTTTCCGAGTCTGAGCGGCAGGCCTTGATCAGCACCCGCGCCGAGGGGCCGATCGTCGTGTTGTCATCGCCCAGCGCCGGCAAGCAGTACTCAACCGTGCGTGCGAGCTGTTCGCACAACTCCCGCACCAGCGCCATCCGCTCCGCTTCGTGGGCGTGGAGGCTGGGCTTGCTGCCGGCAATTTCGTGGTAGATCGAGGCAAAGTTGTCTGGCGTGGGAGGCAACCTGCGTGAGGCCAGCAGCTTGAGGGCGTGCCGAGCGGTCTCCGAGGGATTTTTTTCTGTCATACCTAAGCTGCAGGTTCGCGGGGCGGGATTCGAAGGCGATTGTCCATGGTTACACGCGCAGAGGACAGTCGATCAAAAGTTGGTGTGGGGGTTTTGCTGCATGGGTGGCGTCAACGTTTTCGGATGGGATTGATACGGCAGCGAGTGAAGACACCGAACTCAGCGCCTTGTGAATAGGCAAAGACTCCCCTGAGTGGCGTTGTCACATGCTTCGGCTAGGATTCCAGTCGCAGCGCAAAGCAATCAGACAGATGCCGGGCCAAAGAACTGGGGGGATTCATGTCGTATCGCATGCAGCGACTGGCTTGCATCGTGCCGTTTGTACTGCTGACGGGATGCGCCACACCACCGCTACCGCTGGCGGAGGTCAAGGCGCCTACCAGCGGATGCAACGAGCCTCCACCGGTCTATCCGGCTGAAGCTCGACGAGCGCGGGCCGAAGGCCGGGTCGTTGTCTCTGCCGTCATCGAGGCGGATGGGACGGTCTCGGAAGCGAAGGTCAGCGAGTCTTCCGGCAATGCCCTGCTTGACGGGGTCGCGCTGCATGCCGTTCAGTCGACCAGGTGTGCGCCGTTCAAAGACCCTGAAACGGGTCATGCGATGCGCGTCTCCTTCTCAAAGCCCTTTGTCTTCAGCACGGACGGCGCCACCATTCGCACGGCAGCCTTATCCCCGGACTTGTCAGCGGCAACGCTTGCGTACGCTGAAAAGGTGCGTGCCAAGGTGAGGTCAAACCTCTTGGTCTCGGATGGCAACCTGCCAAGTGACATCAGCGCGGTGGTCAGGGTGTTGCTCGGTCCAGACGGCGCGGTATTGCGCGCCACGCTGCAAAAATCCAGCGGCGTGACGACCTACGATGACGCGGTGCTCAAGGCGATAGAGCGCTCGTCTCCGTTGCCCTTGGAGAAGCCTGGGCAGGTTGGCAGCAGAACGATTGTTCTTACGTTCAAGCCTTAGTGGTTGGGCGCTGCGGTAGTGCAGGCCTGGCACGCCGATTCTCGGAAGCAGTTCTGGACAGCTGCCGCAGCGTTCAGAACAACACACATGGCGTTCAGAACCCGACACCTGAGGTTCCGAACTCCAAGCGCGGTGTTCACGAACCGCATGCGTGGCGTTCCGAACGCCACACCCCCGAGTTCTGAACCCCAAATGCAGAGTCCAGAACGCCAACCGTGGGGTTCTGAACCTCACGCAGACAGTCCAGAACGCCATATGCCGGCGTTCCGAACCGCATCCGCAGGGTTCCGAACGCCATCGGCATAGGAATCCGCCTCGACTTGCGATCAAAACGGCCATCACGGGGCCGTCTCCTATTGATCGGGTGCGCTGCGGTGGCCAATCTCCCGCGCTCGTGCTCGCCAGCACGACTTAGCCACCCCAAGAAGAGGAATGCAATGTCACAGAATTTGGTTTCGTTTCAGCTCACCACCACCGACCTGACCGCTATTGACGGTGCACTGAAGACCCTGGAAGACAGGCTCACCGGCCTGATTGACCTGACCATCGAGCAGCGCCGCTTCCTGACGAAGATGGGCGATAAATCCGAGGCATTCGCCCGCAAGGCGGTGGAGGTGCTGGGCAACAACCCCAACGTGCTGCCCGGCAACTTCAACATCGCTGAATTGCGTCGCGATCTGGCTGCGTTCGATCTGCTGCGCAGCCGTTTGGTGCGTCTGGACCGGTTGCAGGAGCGGATGTCTGACACGCAACTGGCGCTGGGCAGCGATGTGATGAACGCCGCGCTGGAGGGTTACGCCTTCCTCAAGGTTGCCGGTCAGGGCGAAGGGTTGGATACGGCGCGGAAGGCGTTGTCGGTGCGGTTTGCCAAGGGGCCGAGGAAGAAGGAGGCCGAGTTGGCTGCGGCGTGAGTGAGCCGGTAGCTGTTGTCTGAAATTAAAGCCGCCTTGGGCGGCTTTTCTCGTTCCGTCCCTATACCTCTACCAGAAGAATCATTCCCATATTCGGTAGGGTGCGCGACGAGCTGTGCCGAATACCTGCAGGCATGTCCGACCCACACGAGGGTGGGGTATCAGGTGTTGAAAATTTGGAGTGGAGTGGGTATCCAGTGTGGCGAGCAAGAAAATCGGCTTCGCCATAAGTGTTTGATAAAAATGGTGTCGTATATAGGGGGTTATATATGCTCGTACGGACGGTTGGATTCTTCTGGAGGGAAGATCACGTGTTCTGGGGGAAGGGTAATCAGGCCGGCCGCCTTCTCGGTGTTCCGCCAAATGGGAAAACCTCTATACCAGTCGATTTCCGCGAGCAAATTGGCATCTACGTTTTGTATGCCGACTACAAGGTTGTATACGTTGGGCAGGCTGGCGTGGGTAAACAGTCCTTGTTCACACGACTAAAGCAGCACCGAAAAGATGATCTTGCTGGAAGGTGGGACCGGTTTTCTTGGTTTGGTCTTCTGAGGGTTGTTGGCACGGGAGTGAACCAGAAACTTGCCAGCAGAACTACGGCTCTCCACCCCAATCTTCCTGATGTGCTAAATCATATCGAGGGAATCTTGATCCACGCAGTCGAGCCCAGCATGAACAGTCAGGGCGGTCGCTTTGGAGAAAACGTCACTCGCTACCATCAGGTAAGAGATTCTCGCTTGGGTTTGACACAGGAGCAGATGTTGCGGGAACTCTGCAAAGCACAAGGAATCACCGTGTAAATCAGGCAATTATCAATTACTAGGAAATGTCATGCGTCCAATCGCTTTGCTATTAGCCAGCATAGGCTTCGTGTTCGGCATCGCAGCCGCATTCTATTGGTGGAGAGCTAGTCGGATAACTGTCAATCCGAATTGGCCCGCCGGAATTGCTCCTGTGGTTCCAGAGCTGGAGCAACTTGGTTGGAACGTGGCGTTTATCAAGATGGCTGAACAGTCGGGGTCACTCAATCGAATAGCGGCTGCACTGACGGCAATTGCTGTGGTATTTACGACGGCCTCGAGTGTCGCCGGTCTTCTACCGTAACGGGATAGGGATCAGGCGGTACATTTAAAAACCAGGGAGCATGACCTAGTGGCAACTAACAAGAACCAACATTTCGTTCCGCGCTGTCACTTGCGCCCATTTACGTTGGAAGAAAAAGGGCTCGCGATCAGCTTGATCAACCTTGATCGCAAGAGGCTAGTGCCCAACGCGCCTGTGAAAAATCAGTGTTCTAAGGACTATTTCTACGGAACCGACGAAAATCTTGAGAATGCAATACAAACAATCGAATCTGGGTATGCTCGTGCTTTGCGTGAGGTGGTGCATGACAGTCATAGCCTATCAGAAGACCATAAGATAGTCTTCCGTACGTTTTGGTTATTTCAACACCTTAGAACCGAAGCAGCCGCTATTCGATCTGTTCAATGGGCGGAAACCTCTAGAAATCTCGCGGACCTGCCTCCCGAAGAGTTCACACTTAGCATCAAAGATGCCGTGCAAATGGCATGCCGAAATTTTGCTGCCACCATGCACGAAATAGACGACTTAAAATTTTGCATCATAAAAAACAAGTCGGATGTGCCTTTTATCACATCGGATAATCCGGCGGTGTTAACGAACAAGTGGCATCTCGATAATGATGAGTTGCGGAGAAGATCTTTTGGGATCGGGTCTGCAGGGGTGCTTGCAATTTTACCTCTCACACCAAAGCTATTGTTTTTAGGCTATGACGGAGATGTGTACAGCATTTCAAACGAGCGTGGCGTGCTCGAAATCAAAAATAATCGAGATGCGATTGCATTGAATCGGCATCAATTTCTTCAATGCGTAGCGAATGTCTACGTGCATGACACCACGCTCGAAAAGAATTTAATTGGGCATTACTCTGATGTCGAGCAATTTCGTCCCAAGGAGCGCCACATAATTCATTATGCTCAAATCGATGGCGTAGTTGATGGTCATGCTCGGTATGTGGTGATTCCCCCAGAAGAGCGCGACAAAACAAAGGACGCGCTCATGCATTCACAAATCATTCATCCTCATCCGAGAATTTGGCCAAGCCAGATTCGAATTCGATCAAAAGGCGCGGTCTATACAAACGGTACTGGCATGGGCTATGTCCGATATTCCCGTGCGGTCATGTCACCGACGCGAGATTTCTGGCGGGAGCGCCCGTGAACATGTGGTCTGGCTGACCGTTGCGAGGGGCACAAATGCTTGCCGTAGATCCACCATTTTTTGCGGAGGGGAGCGTCGTCTTCAGCATTGGCGAGCTTTTGGTGTTGATCATCGGCTAAGCAAGGTGTCGATAGCAGGCGTTTGATAGGCGGCTCGTTTTTACACCGCGTTTACACCCCTCCCCCCAACCTTTACCCCGTTTTTACCCCCCTTTCCCTAATGTTGCACTGCACGCAGGCCCACTGACGGGAGCCCGCGTGCACGCCGCATCCGGTTCCAGTCGGGCGCCTGAGCGCCGGGCCGGGCGGCACCTAAAACAACAAGGGAAAGGTCCATGCAAGCCAAGCAGGTTTCTTTGCGCGCCACCGTCATCGGTGGCGTTGTCATGTTTGCCGCAGCACTGTCCAGCGCGGCCGCTTACGCACAATCCAACGATGCTGCGCCGGCACCTGCCGCCGCGCCTGCCAGCCCGCTCACGGCCAACCTGACGCTGGCCAGCCAGTACCGCTATCGCGGGATCATGCAAACCAACAACAAGCCGGCCATTCAGGGCGGCTTTGACTACGCACTGCCCAACGGTTTCTACGTCGGCAACTGGAACTCGTCGATCAGCTGGCTGGGGGATTCCAACCCCAACGTGTCGGCCCCCATCGAGATGGATTTCTACGGCGGCTACAAGACCGAGCTGATGAAGGACGTCCCGATCGACGTGGGCGTGCTGCAGTACTACTACCCCGGCAGCTACCCCGACGGGTACACCCGCCCGCACACCACCGAAGGCTATGCACAGATCGGCTACGGCCCGGTCTCGTTCAAGTACTCGCACGCGTTCTCCAACCTGTTCGGTTTTGCCGATAGCCACCACAGCCAGTACTTCGACCTGTCGGGCAACTTCGACACCGGCTTCTGGGGCCTGACGCTGAACCTGCACGTGGGCTATCAGCAGGTGCCGCATCAAGTGGTGCGTACGTCCTATGCCGACTGGAAAGTGGGCGTGACGAAGGATTTCGGTTCGGGTTGGACAGCTTCCTTGTCCTATATCGACACCAACGCATCGCGTCTGGCCTACACCAATACACGGGGCAGCTACATGGGCAAAGCCACCGCCCTGCTCGCCGTGACCAAAACGTTCTAACCACCTGACAGAAAAAGGGGAGCGCTCATGGACTTCGTTTACCTCGCCGGCCTCGCGGTGCTGGCCTTGGCAGTGGGCGGGCTGCTCGCCCTGACTGCCCGGCTCGCCACACGTGATCAGCCCACCACGCACGCCATGGAGAAAAAGCAATGACCTGGCTCTATGTCTTGTCCGGGGCCATCACGGTGGTCCTGCTTGTCTATTTGTTCGTGGCCCTGCTGTGGCCCGAACGCTTCTAACAACAACGCGAGGCACACCATGAATGCGTTCCTCCTCCAGCTGGCGATCTACCTGATCGTGCTGCTGGTTCTGGCCAGGCCGCTCGGCTCGTACATGGCCGGCGTGTTTGGCGACAAACCTTCGCGCACCCACTGGCTCGGCCCCGTCGAGCGCTTGTTCTATCGCGTGGCCGGCGTCAACCCGCAGGCCGAGATGGGCTGGAAGCGCTATGCGGTGGCGGTCATCGTCGTCAACGTGCTGGGCGCGCTGGCGGTGTATGCGCTGCAGCGCATGCAGCAGTGGCTGCCGCTCAACCCGCAGGCCTTCGGTGCGGTCACGCCCGATTCGTCGTTCAACACGGCGGTCAGCTTTGTCACCAACACCAACTGGCAGGGCTATTCGGGCGAAAGCACGATGAGCTATCTCACGCAGATGCTCGGGCTGGCAGTGCAGAACTTCCTGTCGGCCGCCACCGGTATTGCGGTGGTGATTGCGCTCATCCGCGGCTTTGCGCGCCACTCGGCCAAGACCATCGGCAACTTCTGGGTCGATTTCACGCGCGCTACGGTGTACGTGCTGCTGCCGCTGTCGATCATCGTGTCGGTGTTCTTCATCAGCCAGGGCGCCATCCAGAACTTCGATGCGTACAAGGACGTGACCACCGTTACGGCCACCACGTACGACAACCCGAAGATGGACGCCAGCGGAAACCCGCTCAAGGATGCCCAGGGCAGCCCCGTGACGGAAAAGGCCACCACGCAAACGCAGACCCTGCCGATGGGCCCGGTTGCGTCGCAAGAGGCGATCAAGATGCTGGGCACCAACGGTGGCGGCTTCTTCAATGCCAACTCGGCACACCCGTACGAGAACCCCAACGCGCTGACCAACTTCGTGCAGATGCTGGCGATCTTCATCATCCCGGCGGCGCTGTGCTTTACGTTTGGCGGCATGGTGGGTGATCGTCGTCAGGGCTGGGCGGTGCTGGCAGCCATGGCGGTGCTGTTTGTGGTGCTGGCCTCGTTCGAGATGTGGTCGGAGTTGCATGCCAACCCCATGCTGGCCAACCTCGGCATCGACCAGGCCATCGGCAACATGGAGGGCAAGGAATCGCGCTTTGGCATCGTGGCGACGTCGCTGTTCGTGACCGTCACCACCTCGGCCTCGTGCGGTGCTGTCAATGCCATGCATGACTCGCTTACCGCGCTGGGCGGCTTCGTGCCGATGTTCCTGATGCAGCTGGGCGAAGTGGTGTTTGGCGGTGTGGGCTCGGGCCTGTACGGCATGCTGGTGTACGCCATCCTGGCCGTGTTCATCGCGGGCCTGATGATTGGCCGCACGCCGGAATACCTCGGCAAGAAGATCGAGGTGTTCGAGATGAAGATGACGTCCATCGCCATTCTCGTCACGCCGTTGCTGGTGCTGGTTGGCACGGCCGTGGCCGTGCTGGCTGCGGGCGGCAAGGCGGGCATCTTCAACCCCGGCACGCACGGCTTCTCTGAAGTGCTGTACGCCTTCTCGTCAGCCGCCAACAACAACGGCAGCGCGTTTGCGGGCCTGTCTGCCAACACGCCGTTCTACAACGTGGCGCTGGGCATTGCCATGTGGCTGGGCCGCTTCTGGATCATCGTGCCGGTGCTGGCCATGGCGGGCACGTTTGCCGCCAAGAAGCGCTTGCCGGTGACGGTGGGCACGCTGCCCACGCACGGCCCTCTCTTTGTCGTGCTGCTGATCGGCTCGGTGCTGCTGGTGGGGGCGCTGACCTACATCCCGGCATTGGCGCTTGGGCCCATTGCGGAACACCTCGCACGCTAACGCGCGCTGCAAACTCAATATCAACAGGTGCCTTATGGCTATCCGTTATCCAGAATCTGAACCGGCTGTGCGCACGGTCAAACACAAGCTTGAGCCGAGCGCCGATACGCAGCCGCAGGGTCGCAGCACGTCGCATACGCTGTCCGCCAAGGAGGTGCGCAAGCTGTCGATGTTCTCGTCGGCGCTGGTCAAGCCGGCCATTGTCGATAGCTTCCGCAAGCTCTCGCCGCGTGCGCAGGCCAAGAACCCGGTGATGTTTGTCGTCTACGTCGGCAGCATCCTCACCACCATCCTGTGGATCATGGCCTTGCGCGGCCAGGCCGAAGCCCCGGCGGGCTTCATCCTGGCGGTGTCGGTGTGGCTGTGGTTCACGGTGTTGTTTGCCAACTTTGCTGAAGCACTGGCCGAGGGCCGCAGCAAGCAGCAGGCTGCATCGCTGCGCGGTATCAAGACCACGGTGCAGGCCAAGGTGTTGGCCGATGCACGCCGCCGTGACCGTGTGGAGGCCCGCGCCGCCACCGCGCTGCGCCGCGACGACATTGTCCTCATCGAAGCCGGCGACATGGTCCCGGGTGATGGCGAGGTGATCGAAGGCGTGGCCTCGGTGGATGAAAGCGCCATCACAGGCGAATCTGCTCCGGTCATCCGCGAGTCGGGTGGGGATTTCTCGTCGGTCACGGGCGGCACGCGCGTGCTGTCGGACTGGATCATCGTGCGCATCACCGCCAACCCGGGCGAGAGCTTCCTGGATCGGATGATCTCGATGGTGGAAGGCGCCAAGCGCCAGAAGACCCCCAACGAGCTGGCGCTGACGATTCTGCTGGTGAGCCTGACCATCATCCTGATGCTGGCCACTGTCACGCTGCTGCCGTACTCGCTGTTCTCGGTGGAAGCGATGAAGGCCGGCAGCCCCATCACGATTACCGTGCTGGTGGCGTTGCTGGTGTGCCTGATCCCGACCACCATCGGCGGGTTGCTGTCGGCCATTGGCGTGGCAGGCATGAGCCGCATGATGCAGGCCAACGTGATCGCCACGTCGGGCCGCGCAGTGGAAGCCGCTGGTGACGTGGATGTGCTGCTGCTCGACAAGACCGGCACGATCACGCACGGCAACCGTCAGGCATCGCGTTTCATTCCCGCACCCGGCGTGACTGCCAAGCAGCTGGCCGAAGCGGCATGGCTGTCGTCGCTGGCCGATGAAACGCCGGAAGGCCGCAGCATCGTCACGCTGGCCCGCAACTTGGGTGAGGCGGCCATCGATGAGGCCGCGCTTTCCAAGACGCAGCCGGTGTACGTTGCCTTCTCGGCGCAAACGCGCATGAGCGGTATCAACCTCAGTTCTCACACCCCGCAGAACGGCGAGGCGCGCCAGATCCGCAAGGGCGCCGCCGATGCCATCCGCACGCATGTGACGCTGCTGGCCGGCAAGTTTCCGGAAGCTGTGTCCACCGCTGTGGATGACGTGGCGCGCCAAGGCGGTACGCCGCTGGTGGTGTCCGACAACGAGCGTGTGCTCGGCGTGGTGGAGCTGAAGGACATCGTCAAGGCCGGCATTCGCGAGCGCTTTGCCGAGCTGCGCCAGATGGGCATCAAGACGGTGATGATCACCGGCGACAACCGCCTGACCGCAGCGTCCATCGCCGCAGAAGCCGGTGTCGACGACTTCATCGCCGAGGCCACGCCCGAGACCAAGCTCGCGCTCATCCGCGAACACCAGGCACAAGGCCGCCTTGTCGCCATGACGGGTGACGGCACCAACGATGCCCCCGCCCTTGCGCAAGCCGACGTGGCCGTCGCCATGAACAGCGGCACGCAGGCCGCCAAGGAGGCCGGCAACATGGTCGACCTGGATTCCAGCCCGACCAAGCTGATCCAGATTGTCGAGATCGGCAAGCAAATGCTGATGACGCGCGGCTCGCTGACCACGTTCTCGATCGCTAACGATGTGGCGAAGTATTTCGCCATCATCCCGGCGGCGTTTGCGACCACGTATCCGCAGCTGGCCGCACTGAACGTGATGCATCTGGCGACGCCGGCATCGGCCGTGATGAGTGCGGTGATCTTCAACGCGCTGATCATCGTGTTCCTGATCCCGCTGGCGCTCAAGGGCGTGAAGTACCGCGCGCTGGGGGCAGCCTCGCTGCTGCGCCGCAACCTCTTGATCTACGGCCTGGGCGGCCTGCTGCTGCCCTTCCCGGGCATCAAGATCATCGACATGTTCCTGGCCGCAATGGGCTGGGTCTAAGGACTAAGGAACGAAGGAGAACTTCATGGCAACCACGACACAACCTGTGCAGCCCGACGTGCCGCAGCAAGGTGGGCTGCTGCGCGCGGCGCTGGTGGTCTTCGTTGGCCTGTCGCTGATTACCGGGGTGCTGTATCCGGTGGTGGTGACGGGCATCGGCAAGGGACTGTTTCCGGCGCAGGCCGGTGGTTCGATCATCGAGCGCAACGGCAAGCCCGTGGGCTCGTCGCTGATCGGGCAGAACTTTGATACGCCGCAGTATTTCTGGGGGCGCATCTCGGCCACCTCACCCAACCCGTATAACGCGCAGGCTTCGGGTGGCTCCAATCTGGGGCCGAGCAATCCGGCGTTGACGGAGCAAGCCAAGGCGCGGATTGCGGCGCTTAAGGAAGCGGACCCGACCAACACCGCACCGATCCCGGCTGACCTCGTGACGGCTTCGGGTAGCGGCCTGGACCCGCAGATCAGCCCGGCTGCTGCTGCATACCAAGTTGAGCGCGTGGCGAAGGCTCGCAACATGCCGGTCGAGACGGTGAAGAAGGTCGTGGCTGAGAACACCAAGGGGCCGATCCTTGGTGTGTTTGGCGAAGCGACGGTCAATGTGCTGGAGCTCAACCTGGCGCTGGACGATTTGAAGTGAGCGTTTTTTGAGTCGGGCGCCGGTGGTACGTCCCCTATTTCGTGCCCTGCCGGGCCCGACTCACTTTCTTTGTCTTGCCAAAGAAAGTAAGCAAAGAAAGGCGCGCCCGAGATGGCGACTTCCCCTTGGATTTTTGTAACCGTGCGGAGAAGGGGGCAAACTCGCTGCGCTCAAACAGGCCCCCTTCTTTTTTCCGCCCGCTTACAAAAATCCAAGGCACCATCAAGGGCATGAAAGGCCAAACCGTTGGTTTGCAAGCGGCAACGCGAGTGGACCAACGGTTTGGTTTTTGTCTTTTGACGTTCCTGCCCTATGCGGCGCCTTGAATTTCTGTTGCAAGGAGGAAAACGAGGGGAGGCTTGTTTGAGCGAAGCGAGTTTGCCTCCGCTCCCTCCTTGCGACATAAATTCAAGGAGTCTTTCGCCGCATCGGGCGCGCCTTTCTTTGCTTACTTTCTTTGGCAAGACAAAGAAAGTGAGTCAGCCCCGGCAGGGGATGAAACAAGGGATGGACCACCAGCAAAAAAACCACCGAAAATACAAAGCATGACGGTCGATCAACGCCCCAATCCCGACACCCTCCTGGCCGAACTCCAATCCGACCAGGAACACGCCTCCCGCGGCAAGCTGCGCATCTACTTCGGCGCCTCCGCAGGTGTCGGGAAGACGTACGCCATGCTCTCCGCAGCCAAGGCTGCCCGCGCCCAGGGCATCGACGTCATCATCGGCCTGGTCGAAACTCACGGCCGTGCCGAAACCGCCGCGCTGGTTGCTGATCTCGAACACCTCCCCACCCGCCAGATTGATTACAAGGGCCGCGCCCTCCCCGAGTTCGACCTCGACGCCGCGCTGGCGCGCAAGCCCGCCCTGATCCTTGTCGACGAACTCGCCCACTCCAATGTGGCCGGCTCTCGCCACCCCAAGCGCTGGCAGGACATTGAAGACCTGCTCGCCGCCGGCATCGACGTGTGGACCACCGTCAACGTCCAGCACCTCGACAGCCTGAACGAGGCGGTTGGCAGCATCACCGGCATCCGCGTCTGGGAAACCGTGCCCGACGCCGTGTTCGACAGTGCCAACGAGGTGATCCTCGTCGACCTCCCCGCCGATGAGCTGTTACGCCGTCTGGCCGAGGGCAAGGTCTACATGCCCGAGCAGGCGCAGCACGCGGCACGCAACTTCTTCCGCAAGGGCAACCTCATCGCCCTGCGCGAACTCGCCCTGCGCCGCACCGCCGACCGCGTGGACGACGACGTGCAGGCCTACCGCCGCGCGCGCCGCATCGAAAACGTCTGGCGCACGCGCGAGACCATCGTCGCGTGCCTGGACCCGCAAGGCGATGGCGAGCAGGTGATCCGCAGCGCCGCGCGCCTGGCTGCCCAGCTCGAATGCGATTGGCATGCCGTGGCGGTGGTGATGCCGCATCTGCGCGCCGCGGATAGTCGTTCCGAGCGCCTGCACGCACTGCTCAAGCTGGCCGAAGATGCGGGCGCGAAGGTGGAGACGCTGGCCGGCACCAACGCGATCGAGGCCATCACCGGCTACATCCGCCGCCACAACATCACCAAGGCGGTGATCGGACGGCCGCCGGAGAAGCGCTGGCGCTCGCCGCGTGCAGTGGTCGTGGCGTTGCGGCTGGCTATCGGGCTGGAGCGCCGCTTGCCCAGCGGCGACTTTGCCGAGTCGCTCGCGCGGCATTGCCCGGAGGTGGATGTGATTCGCGCGGCGGCCGATCCGGCGCGTATCCAGCTCACGCCCAAGGCGGCTGCGTTCGGGCGCGTTGATGTCCGCACCGAGGTTGAGCGTGCGGCGGATGCCCAGCCCGGCTGGCTGACACCGGGTTATCTGGCCGCAGCGGTGTACGTGGGGATTGCCACGGCGCTCTCCAGCCTCGTGCGCCCGGTGTTCGACCTGGCCAACATCGTCATGCTGTTCCTGGCCGCCGTGGTGGCGGTGGCGATGCGCCACGGGCGCGGGCCGGCGGCGCTGGCATCGGTGCTGTCGGTGGCGCTGTTCGACTTCTTTTTCGTGCCGCCACGCTGGTCGTTCGCCGTGAGCGACGTGCAGTACCTGTTGACCTTCGGTGTGATGTTGGCGGTGGGTTTGCTGGTCGGCCAGCTCACCGCGGGCCTGCGTGAACAGGCCGAGGTGGCCGTGCAGCGTGAGGCCGCCGCGCGTGCGCTGTACGAGGCGGCGCGTGAACTGTCCGCCGCGCTCACCCTGGACCAGATCGTCAGCATTGGCGGGCGCTTCGTCAACGCGACGTTTGGCGGGCGCTGTGCCTTCTTCTTCGTCGGGCTGGATGGCCGGCTGGGTGCACCACAGATCGCCAAGCCGGAGGGTGCCGCTGCAATGTCCGAGGGGGGCAATGCGGCGCAGAATTCGGCACCCTCAGGCATGCCCAACCTCGATCGCGTGCTGGCCGATTGGACGTATCAACATGGCCAGCCCGCCGGCACCGGCACCCACACGCTGCCGTCGGGCTCGGTGCTCTATCTGCCGTTGAAGGCGCCGATGGCGATTCGCGGCGTGCTGGCGGTGGAGCCCGAAGCTTTCCAGGTGCTGGCCCAGCCCGACAACCGCCGTCAGATTGACGCCTGCGCCACGCTCGTCGCCATTGCCATCGAGCGTGTGCACTATGTGGAGATCGCCCAGGACGCGCTGGTGCGCATTGAATCGGAGCGGTTGCGCAATTCGCTGCTGGCGGCGGTGTCGCATGATTTGCGCACGCCGCTGACCGGGTTGGTGGGGATGGCCGAGACGCTTTCGCGCCCACAGCCCAATCAGCCACCGCTTTCGCCGCTGCAGGCGGAAGCCGCCGCTGCCATCGGCCAGCAGGCGCAGCGCATGCGCACGATGGTCACCAATCTGCTCGACATGGCCCGCCTGCAGAACCGCGAGGTCAAGCTGCGGCTGGAGTGGCAGTCGATTGAAGAACTGATCGGCGCGGCGCTGCAGACCATTCCCCTGCCCGATCACCGCGTGGTGGTGGACGACATGGCCGACCTGCCGCTGGTGCGCTGCGACGGCCCGCTCATGGAGCGGGTGCTGTCCAACCTGCTGGAGAACGCCGGCAAGTTTGCGCCGACCGGCACCGAGGTGCGTATCTCCGCGGCGATCGTGCAAGACGAAAAGCGCGGCCAGGAACTGCGCCTGCACGTGCGCGATCATGGCCCCGGCGTGCCCGCCGGCAGCGAGCGGATCATCTTCGAGAAGTTCACACGCGGTGAGAAGGAGTCCGCCACCACCGGCGTTGGCCTGGGCCTGGCCGTGTGCGAAGCCATCGTCAGCGCACACAACGGCCGCATCTGGGTCGAGAAGCCCGCCGATGGCGGCGCGTGCTTCGTCGTCGCCCTGCCCGCCGCCGAGCCGCCGCCCGTGGAAGTGGACGAGACCGAGTAGGCCAGCGACGACCTCACTGCCCGCCGCAAACCGGCATGGTGCCTGGCTTTGCACCGTCGCCCGGCATATCGACATGCCGAAAATATCGTTCGGCCGTCGGCGTCTCTATGACAGGATCACGTCACACACCGCCCGCTACCCGCGGGCGGCTTTCGTTCACGTATCCACGACAAAATCCACGAGGTTTCTCCATGTCTCTGTTCTCCCGCCTTGCGCGCGTGGCCGTACCGGCCATTGCATTTGCCGCCGCTGCCACCGTTTCTGCTGCAGCCAACGCCGACACCAAGCAGATCAAGCTCGGCACCATGAGCGGCCCCGATGCGCAAATCTGGGAAGTCGTGCAGAAGGTCGCCAAAAAGGACGGCCTGGACGTCAAGATCATCGAGTTCAACGACTATGCCCAGCCCAACCCCGCGCTCGACGCCGGTGACCTGGACGCCAACGGCTTTCAGCACCAGCCCTTCCTCGACAGCCAGATCAAGGCGCGCAACTACAAGATCGTCAACGTGGGCCTGACCTACGTGGCACCGATGGGCTTCTACTCGAAGAAGGTCAAGTCGTTTGCCGAGCTCAAGGAGGGCGCGAAGGTCGGTATCCAGAACGACCCGTCCAACGGCAACCGTGCCCTGCTGCTCCTGCAGAAGGCCGGCGTGATCAAGCTCAAGGCCGGTGCCGGCACGAACGGCAACAACGCCACCCCGCGCGACGTGGTCGAGAACCCGAAGAAGATCAAGCTGATCGAGCTGGATTCGGCCCAACTGCCGCGCTCGCTGGATGATCTGGACGTCGCTTCCATCAACACCGATTACGCGGTCAAGAACAACCTGTCGCCCACCAAGGACGCGATTGCGCTGGAAGACCGCCAAGGCCCGTACGCCAACCTGATCGCCGTGCGGGAGAAAGACAAGAACCAGCCGTGGGTGAAGACGCTGGTGCACGCCTACCAGTCGGAAGAGGTGCGCAAGTTCATCGATACGCAGTTCAAGGGGGCGATCCTGCCGGCGTTTTAATCGATACGCTCTGAGTGAGCGGATACTTTCTGGCTTGAACTAGAAGTCATTGGCGGCGCGCCGTGGGAAGGCTGAATTCCCACAGCGCGCCGCGTCGTTTGTTGCGCCGCGTCATCTTGTGACAGATGCAATCGTTTTCGCCACCCGTGGCGCCCTCACAACGCTTGTGGCCGCTTTGTGGCATTACGTAGTTCTACGTTATTGCAACGCAGCAAATGATTCGCTATAGTGGGAACTGTCTCCTCCACCCTCCTTGGTGGATTGTGGCCCGAGCACCTGGTGCTCGGGCTTTTTTCTTTGGCGCGTCCGATTGCTGTTCCTCACGGCCGCCTTGCCTCCTGGCCGATTCCGGCTACGCTCATTTTCTGCCCCCAAACCTCTGGGCGTTGCCCGATCGCAACGAGCACTTTTTTCAATCACGTGCTTTAAGCCGCCACTCCAGCGCAAGAGCCGCGTGTCGGACAGCGCCAGTGAAAGCGTCGCCTGAGTCACGCCAACGTCTCGAACGTGTGCGCAACCACGCGCTTTTTGCTTCTAACATCGCGAAACAGCGTCAGCTTTTGTCCTACAAGCGATTCGGCGGCATCCGGACAGTCCGATGGAGACCCCTCCACTAAACTTCACCTTGCTCTCTCTTTAGAGAGCACTCCCCCCCTTTTGAGCCCGCCCCTGTTGCGGGCTTCATTTTTTTAGGGCACGATTTCTGACATCCCGACACCGTCGACACCGGATGTCGGAAGCTCAAAAGGTTGGGGGAATCGCTCAAGGCCCGCGCAGTTGAAAAGCTGCGCGGGCTTTGTTTTTCTGGCGTCGCCGCCTGACAAGGGGCGCGCGCAGTGCTTCAATGACGGCACGCAGCGGATGCCGCACGGCGCAAAACGGGATGCGCCCTCCGCCCCATACCTACAACAAGAAGGACTGGTCGATGGAAGGTTTCGCACAACTCGCCGTGCTGGTGGTGGACGACCACCCCGTGCAACGTGCCGCTGCAAGGCAGCTGCTCCACACGCTGGGCGTGCAGCAGATCCTCACCGCCTGCGATGGCCGCGAGGCGCTCTACCTGCTCCAGCTCTGCCCTGTCGACCTCGTGCTGTGTGACATCGACATGCCCGGCATGAACGGCCCGCAGTTGATGGAGCAGATGCTGTTGCGTGGCGGCCAGGTGTTCCCCCGGCAGGCACCGGTGTGGGCCTGGGTCAGCGCCATGGATGCGCCGATCGTCGAGTCGCACGTGAGCCTGGCCGATGCCATTGGCCTCACGCACACGCATGGCGTGCAGAAGCCGCTGCGCCCCGCGCACGTGCTGCCGTTGCTGGAGGAGGCCGCCGCACGTGAGCACAGTCCCGCGCCCGCTGCGCAGGTCAGCGCACCGCAGTTTTCCGACGATGAACTTGCCGCGCTCATTCACGAGACGCCCGAGCAGATCGAGGTGGTTCTGCAACCGCAGCACGATCTCGCCAGCGACCAGATTGTGGGCGCCGAGGCACTGTGCCGATGGATTCATCCGGTGCATGGGCGCGTGTCGCCTGCCGCATTTGTGCCGCGCCTGGAGGCGCTGGGGCTGGCCGATGGCCTGTTCTTCCATGTGCTGGAGCATTGCGTGCGCGTGCAGCACGCGCTGGCCGCGCACGGGCATCCGGTGCCGATTGGCGTGAATGCCTCTGCGCAAACGCTCAGCCGCCCAGGCACCATTGAGCGGGTCGAATCCATTGTGCGTGAGGCGCGCATTGCACCGGCCTCCATCAGCCTGGAGCTCACCGAAGATTCGCCGGTGCCGGATGCGACGCAACTCACCATCGCGCTCAACCGCCTGCGCCTGCTTGGCCATCCGCTGGCCATCGATGACTTTGGCGTGGGCATTGCCACCCTCAAGCTGCTGGCGGACCTGCCCTTCACCATCCTCAAGGTCGACCGCTCGTTCACGGCCGCTGTCAACCAGACCAGCCAGCGCGGCGTGATCTGCCGCACCATGATCGAGCTGGCGCGCACGCTGCACCTGGAGTGCATCGCTGAAGGGGTGGAAACCGACGCGCAGCGCCAGACCTTGCGCGCGCTGGGCTGTGCAACTGGGCAGGGTTATCTGTGGGCGGCGCCGTTGTCGACCACGGCGTTTCTCGCGCACGTGCAGGCGGCCGCCTGATTGGCGTCGGCTTGGCTTGTGTTGCCGTCTCGTTCAGTTTCGTGCAGCCCTGATTGAAACGGCTTCTGCCCCGAAAGGTTACGGGGCATCGAAAGTAAGAAAAGTCTGATCCCATTGGGCATCGCGCGTGGGTATGGTTACCGGCACTCTTTTGCCGGCCCCCACATCCCATGACGGCTCCAATCTTTTCCGTTCTGCTGCGCCCGCAGATCGATCGCTCCTTCTTCGCTTCGCCGCGTCAATGCCGTACCCCGATCGACGGTGGGCTGCGGTGCGTTCAGGCGCCCGCGCAGCCAGCGCTTACCTGAGCGCGCGCCATGTCCCCATTCCTATCGATCGTGGCGGCAGACGATCATCCTGTGATCCTGATGGGGCTGACGGCCGCCATTGCGCAGTTTCCGCAGCAGCGCGTCGTTGCGCAGGCGCACGATGGGCATGAGTTGATGCAGGTACTCGACCATATCGACTGCGATGTCATCGTCACGGATTACCGCATGAACGGGGACCCGGCATTCGACGGCATGTCGTTGCTTGCACGCCTGCGCAAGCAGCATCCGAAGCGGGCGATCGTGGTCTGCACCATGGTGCACAACCCGGCCCTGCTGCGCAGCATGCGGCAGCTTGGTGTGGCCGCCATCGTGAGCAAGAGCGATGACCTGGTCTACGTCGGCCACGCCATCGCGGCGGCCGCGCGTGGTGCGCACTACTACAGCCCCAGCATCCTGGAAGAGAGTGGTCTCAATCCCAACGTGCGCAGCGTTTTCGAGACCCTGAGCGCGCGTGAGCGGGAGGTTGTCCGCTTGTATGCCGGCGGGATGGCTGTGTCGGAAATTGCGCGCAAGCTCGGTTCGAGCGTCAAGACCGTCAGCACCCAGAAGACGGCCGCGCTGCGCAAGCTTGGCCTGGCGCGCGAGACCGATCTTTTCCAGTTTGCCCGCACCAACGGGCTATCCCTGATCCACTGAGCGTGGCGCGTCAGACCGTGCGGCGGCTGACCGGTAGCGGCAGGGGTTGTGCCGGCGTCTCGGCGGCGGGCGATGCCGTTGTGGTGTTGGCGCCCATCAGCCAACCAAACAACGGTGTCGCCACCAGCGCACCGACCAGTTGCGCCAGCATGTAGCCGGGCACATCACCGGGGCGGATGCCCGAGGGGCCGTCGGTCAGCGCGCAGGCCAGCGCCAGCGCTGGATTGGCCAACGAAGATGACGCGGTGAACCAATACCCGGCTGCGATGTAGGT
>NZ_JAELUI010000219.1 GCF_016429285.1 Ralstonia sp. ASV6 | reverse complement strand
GCTGATGCCCTGGGTGGACGATGCCCGCAGCTACCGCCCCTTGTTCCAGGCGATCAAGCCGATGCTGGAATCCGCGCAGATCTGCGTGGCTACGCGCGGCATGGGCGAGAGCGAACGCGCATTGATGCACTACGAAACCGGCGTGCGCCCGGTCAAGTGGTTGCTAGGCCACAGTGGTGCCGGCGATGATCACCGCCCGAACCCGACCGCACGCACCTGCGACCTGATGCTGGTGCTCGAAAAAAGACCGGAGCACAGTCGACGCCGTCCACAGGGCGACAGCTGGGAAATGGTGTGGCGCGGCGGCCGCCCCGGCGACACCAACGAAACCTTCTCGCTTTTCCAACGCCGCAGCAATGGCGTATCCGAGACGCTGCCCTCGCCCGAGCCCATCGTCCCGCTGACCGACACGCCCTATCGCGGCCACCGTTAGGCGGCAGCCGCTAAGCTCAATGCGCTACGCTGCCGTGTAGCGCGTTTTCCCCCTCTCGCCCCATGACGCCCTCCCTTCGCGTAGCGTTTGCCGGCACGCCTGAATTTGCGCAGATCGCCCTGGCGGCGATCCACCAGGCCGGCTTCCCCATCGTTGCCGTATTGAGCCAGCCGGATCGCCCGGCCGGGCGCGGCATGCAATTGCAAGCGAGTCCCGTCAAGCAATACGCCTTGTCGCATCTCGGGCAAGGGTTCGGGCCGATCCTGCAGCCGCCGTCGCTGCGCCGCACGGGCAAGTATCCGCAGGAAGCCGCCGGCGCCATCGACGCACTGGCCGCGCAGCGCCCCGACGTGATGGTGGTGGCCGCTTACGGCCTGATCCTGCCGCAGGAAGTACTCGACCTGCCGCGCTTTGGCTGCATCAACATCCACGCCTCGCTGCTACCGCGCTGGCGGGGTGCGGCGCCCATCCACCGCGCTATCGAAGCCGGCGATGCGGAATCGGGCATCACGCTCATGCAGATGGATGCGGGCCTCGACACCGGCGACATGATCAGCATGGAACGCGCACCCATCGGCCTGGCGGACACGACGGGCACGCTGCACGATACGCTGGCCGCACTTGGCGGGCGCATGGTGGTGGAGGCACTGACCAGGCTGGCGCAAGACGGCCGCAAGCTGCCTGCCACGCCGCAACCTGCAGAGGGCGTGACCTACGCCGAGAAGATCGCCAAGGACGAAGCCGCGCTCGATTGGTCGCGCCAGTCTGCCGCACTGTTGCGCCAGGTACATGCGTTCAATCCGTTTCCGGGCGCATCGGCCACACTCGATGGCGTAACAATCAAATTCTGGCAGGCCGAAGCGCTGGCCGACAGGCCGGCCGATGCCGAGCCCGGCACGGTGCTCGCCGCCAACGCCGATGGCGTGACGATTGCCTGTGGCGCCGGCGCGCTGCGCGTGACACAGTTGCAGAAGCCGGGCGGCAAGCGCCTGCCTGCTCGCGAATTCCTGCAGGGCCTGGCGATCCAGCCGGGACAGCGCTTCGCCTCGCGCGCCTGAACCGCCACAATCATCCCGATCTATATAGAGAACGTAGAAAGGACATCGTCATGACCACGCTGGGCATCATCAACCTGCCGCTCTTCATGCTGGCGGTGTTCCTGCTGAATGTGACGCCGGGGCCGGACACGGCCTACATCGTCGGGCGCAGCGTGTCGCAGGGGCGTGTGGCGGGGCTGATGTCGGCGCTGGGGGTGTCGGCCGGATGCTGCGTGCACGTGCTGGCAGTGGCCTTCGGTTTGACGGCGCTGCTGGCGGCGTCTACCGTGGCCTTCACGGTGATCAAGGTGGTGGGGGCGGCCTACCTGATCTACCTGGGTGGCCGCATGCTGCTGGCACCGCCCGAGCGCGACGACACCCCCGCCAAGGCCGAAACTGCCGAGCAGGCCGCCGCTGCCAAGCGCCCACGCCCACTCAAGGCGCTGTTCATGCAGGGCTTTCTCACCAACGTGCTGAATCCAAAGGTGGTGCTGTTCTTCCTGTCGTTCTTCCCGCAGTTCGTCGATCCGCATGCCAGCCACAAGGCGGCAGCGTTCCTGGCGCTGGGTGTGGTGTTCATCGCCATGTCGACGGTATGGAACAGCATGGTCGCGTGGGTGGCCGCCAGCGTCACGCGCAGCGTGGCAGGCAAGCCCGGCATCAAGCGTTGGCTCGATCGCGTGGTGGGTACGGCGTTCATCGGGCTGGGTGCGCGGCTGGCGTTCACCACTCGTTGACGACGCAAGCATTATCTGCGGCAAAGTATCGCGCAAACATCGCACAAACCCTTGAATTTTCAGCGATTATCGCGATCTAAGAGTCTCATAAAACCCAAGACCCACAGGAGCCACGCCCCCATGTTCAACTGGATCAAGACCTTCATGCTGATGGCAGCGATCACCGCGCTGTTCATCGTCATCGGCGGCATGATCGGCGGACGCAGCGGGATGATGCTGGCGCTGCTGTTTGCGCTGGGCATGAATTTCTTCTCGTACTGGTTCTCCGACAAGATGGTCCTGCGCATGTACAACGCGCAGGAAGTCAACGAGACCAGCGCGCCGCAGTTCTATCGCATGGTGCAGGAGCTGGCGGGCCGCGCCGGCCTGCCGATGCCGCGCGTCTACCTAATCGACGAAGCCCAGCCCAACGCGTTCGCCACCGGCCGTAACCCCGAGCACGCAGCGGTGGCCGCCACCACCGGCATTCTCAACATCCTCTCCGAGCGCGAACTGCGCGGCGTGATGGCGCACGAGCTGGCGCACGTGCAGCACCGCGACATCCTGATCTCCACCATCTCGGCCACCATGGCCGGTGCGATCTCGGCGCTGGCCAACTTTGCGGTGTTCTTCGGCGGGCGCGACAGCGAGGGCCGTCCGGCCAACCCGATCGCCGGGATTGCCGTGGCGATCCTTGCCCCGCTGGCAGCGGCGATGATCCAGATGGCGATTTCCCGCGCGCGTGAATTCGAAGCCGACCGCGGCGGCGCGCAGATCAGCGGCGACCCGCAGGCATTGGCGTCGGCGCTGGACAAGATCCACCGGTACGCCGCCGGCATTCCGTTTGCCGCTGCCGAGGCCCACCCGGCCACTGCGCAGATGATGATCATGAACCCGCTGCACGGCGGCGGCCTGGCCAACCTGTTCAGCACGCACCCGGCCACGGAAGAGCGCATCGCACGTCTGATGCAGATGGCGCAGACAGGGCAGTATCCGAGCTAAAGGCAGAGCAACCGAGCGCTTCCTTTATACTTCTGCTCTCCGCACGAGCCCGCCCATCGCGGGCTCGTTGCATTTGTATCGCCCCATCCTGACCCGCCTGATTTCCGCTGCTCCGATGCGTCTGCCGCCCGACTCTCTCGCCCACGCCTTGTCACTTGCCGCCGTTGCGATGGGCAAGCTGCGGCAGGGCACGGCGCTGCCGCAGGCCATCGACGCGGCTTGCCAGGGCCAGCCGGCGCCGGTGCGTGGTGCCGTACAGGATCTTGCCTACCGCGCCACGCGCTGGCTCGGCAGTACCGACTGGCTGATCCGCACGTTGATCCCGCGCCCACCGGCCGAAGGCGCCGCCAATCTGCTGCGCGTGGCACTCGCCCAGTTGCTGGATGATCCGCCACCGTATGCCCCTTTCACCGTAGTCGATCAGACGGTGCGCGCCGCCTCAGCCGACCCGAAGCTCGCGCATGGCAAGGGCATGATCAACGGCGTGCTGCGGCGCTTCCTGCGCGAACAAGGTGAACTCGTCGCGGCGATGCAGGCCGACCCGGTGGCCGCCACAAACTACCCGCAATGGTGGATCGACGCCGTGCGCAGCGCCTATCCCGATACATGGCAGGGCATCCTCGCTGCCGGCAACCGTCGCCCGCCGATGGTGCTGCGCGTGAACCCACGCCGCATTGCACTCGACGCCTACCTCGCCCAGTTGGAAGAAGCGGGCATCGATGCCGAGCGCATCGGCGAGCAGGCCGTGCGCCTGGCGCGCGCCGCCCCGGTGAACGAGCTTCCCGGCTTTACAGAAGGCGACGTCTCGGTGCAGGACGCCGGCGCGCAACTGGCTGCAGTACTGCTCGACGTGGCACCGGGCCAGCGCGTGCTGGACGCATGCGCCGCGCCCGGCGGCAAGACCGGCCATCTGCTGGAACTGGCCGACAACCTGGACGTGGTGGCACTCGAATCCGATGCCACACGCGCCGTGCGCATCAACGAGAATCTTGCGCGCCTATCCCAGACCGCTACCGTTTGCGTGGGCGATGCCGCCCAACCCGGCACCTGGTGGGACGGCCGCCCGTTCGACCGCATCCTCGCCGACGTGCCGTGCTCGGCCGCGGGCATCGTGCGCCGCCATCCGGACATCCGCTGGCTGCGGCGGCCGGCCGATCTCAAGGCACTAGCCACCCTGCAGCGCGACATCGTGCACGCCCTGTGGGCATGCCTCGCGCCCGGTGGCAAGCTGGTTTATGTCACGTGTTCGATTTTCCCGACGGAGGGCGAAACGCAGGCCCGATGGTTTGAAAGCCATCTCGAAGATGCGATACGATTGCACGCGCCCGGCCAGTTGCTGCCCGTCGCGCCAGACACGGCGCCGACCGGCGGTTTCATCTCGGGTGTCTCGCCACTGCCGCTCGACCACGACGGCTTCTTTTACGCGGTGTTCCAGAAACGGCCCTGATGCGACGACCGTTGTGACTGTCTTCCTCCGCCCATCGCTCCAGTTGCTGCCCGCCCGATTCCGGCAGATGCTGCACCGGCTTGTCGTATTGGGCATGCTGTGCCTGCTGTGGCCGACAGCGCCGTCCGCACAAACCATCGAAGTCAACCGCGCCCAGCTGGAATATTCCGATGGTGGCTGGAACCTCACCGCAGATTTCGACTTTGATCTACCCAGCAACCTCGAAGACGCGGTCAACAAGGGCATCGCGCTGTATTTCCTCGTCGAGTTCGAGCTGATCCGCCCGCGTTGGTACTGGTTCGACGACCACGCTGTCAGCGCCACGCGCGTAGTACGCCTGTCGTATCACCCGCTGACGCGCCAGTACCGTGTATCGACTGGCGGCCTGCAAGTGCCATTCTCTCGCCTGAAAGACGCGGTCGACTTCATGCAGCACGTGCGCGGCTGGCGTGTGTTCGAACGCGGCGCCGTCAAGACTGGTGAGACCGTGCAGGCCCAGGTACGCATGCGCCTGGACGTGACGCAATTGCCCAAGCCATTCCAGATCAACGCCGTCAACACGCGCGACTGGAACCTCGCTTCCGAATGGAAGCAGTTCAACTTCCTGGTGCCGAACGAACCTGCATCGCCCCCGCCGGCGCCGCAGCCTGTGCCGCCAGTCTCTGCACCTGCTGCCAGCGCACCCACGTCGTCAACACCTGTGCCCGGCCTGTCACCCAATCCTGGCTGGGGCATGAGCGCCGGCCCCGGCAACGCAGGTTCGCTGCTGGCGCCCGCCAAATGATCTTCGATCGCAGCTACAAGCGACTCCTATATCAGGTGGTGGCGGGCACGATCGTCTTTCTGGCGATTGTGCTGGTGGGGCTGCTGGCCGCCGCCTCGGCCAACACCGAATTCTTCGACCGGTACTTCACGCTGCTCTACAAGGTCAACCTCGTCATCGGCGTGCTGCTGGTGGTGATCATCGGCGGGCTGATGCTGGCGCTGGCGCTGCGCGCACGGCGCGGCAAGTTCGGTACGCGGCTGATGACCAAGCTGGCCGTGTTCTTCGGCGTGGTGGGCGTGCTGCCGGGCGTGCTGATCTACCTGGTATCGCTGCAGTTCGTCTCGCGCAGTATCGAGTCGTGGTTCGACGTGAAGGTCGAATCGGCGCTGGAGGCGGGGCTGAACCTCGGTCGCACGACCATGGAC
>NZ_JAELUI010000218.1 GCF_016429285.1 Ralstonia sp. ASV6 | reverse complement strand
GCGCTATAGCGTTCCATCAAGCGGGCGCGTTGCTCTTCGAAGAGCTCGTCACGCGCCATCTCCTGAAGCGGCTGAATAAAGTCCGTCATGTGCATCAGTCCAGGAGTGATCGACGCCAGCTCGATGTCGCGGGCAACGTCCGAAGCATCGGCTGCCGACAGGAAGCCGGAAGCCATGGCTGCCTCTAGCTTCGAACGCACATCCTTCAAGAGGTCGACATAATCGCGCTCCGCAGGCATCACACCCGGCACGTTCGACTCCAGGCGCTCCCAGTACGCAGTCATTGCGCTGCACGCGACGCGGTTCTTGACAGCAGAGACGTCATCCGACACGCCACCTACACTTTCAAAGCGCAGCAGGTGTCGCGAGCTCAGCGCTCCTCCGAAGAACTGCTTCATCGACTTCTCGGTACCAAACGAGAAATAGATCTCGTCCGCGCCGACCCGCATCGCCCTTTCGGCGAATTCCGGCGTAGCGAGGATGTTGCGCGCCACGATCTCTGGGGCCATGGCCTTCGCAGTGGCGATTTTGGCAACGGACGACTCGAATGGGATGTGGGCGTGTTCGCGGCTCGACATCAGTGCCGTTTCAAATTCGCGTGCCGGCAGCGACAGCAGCTGTTCTGCCTTGTGAACGCGAGCATCAGCGCTTTGCGAGATCGAAAAGTACATAGCAACTCTCGTAGAGTGATTGGGCCTTGGTGCCCCTTGTTACATTGGCCCAGCAGCCTCGATGCGGTCTTCCGGATGACGCAGATCCTGCAGGGTTCGCGCCGCCGTTTGAGCGACAGTTACCCCGAAAGCGGACTGCACCATGCGTCGAAGCGGAGAGACGTTCGCCATCTCCGCCAGCACATCGGCCGGCGTATGGATGTTGGCCGCGACAGCCTCCAACTCGCTTGCGCCGAGCACGGTATCGCGAGACCGCGCAATTTTGCGCAGGACAGCTGGGTCACGGACGCTGGGGAGTACAACCAGACGCAGAGCACTGTCGTAGGTCGTATCCGCGAGCTCATCGCACAGTTTAACGTACGGGTCCTCGCGGTCCCGCGCAATATGTGCCTTCTGCGCCGCATTGGAGGCCACCTGATGCCGGACGATTGCGTCGTCAAACGACTGGAGGATGTCACGCATCAACTGAGGCTTGACCGCAGGGTTGTAGGCCAGATTGCGGATCACGTGCATGTCCTTCGACGCCTTAGCGTCGTTGATCAGCATGCGCTGCGTCGAATCAGGCAGATTCGGGTTCTTGGCCAGTTGCCGCAAGACCTTCGGCTGATTGATGAACATGCTGGCCAAGTAGTTCAGCTCATGCCCATTGTTCGAGTCCTTGGCCATTCGCAGCGCAGCATCCAGAGCCATCGACTTCTCTTGACGCTTGCCCTTGTCCCTGACCGTCAGGGCGAGGCTGTTAATTGCATCCTCGGCCTCGACCATGCGCTGAACCGAAGCCAGGTCGACCAACGCACGACCCTCGACACGGACACCGCGATCGGAGAACAAGCGCTTGGTGCGCACCAGCTGGCCCATCTGGTGAAACGACAGGAATGCCGGCTGCGGCCCGCTGCTGAAATCAGAGATGGAGAGTGACGGGTTCATGTTCAGTCTCCTGCGGTCATCCCCGTCTCGACGAGGATGAGTTCGTCCTCGCCGAGGCCGACTTGGCGCAGCACAGTTGCGCGGTGCTGCGATTGAAATGCGAAGTAGTACACGCCGTCCTGGCCTTCCATGCTGACGACACCCTCATGCTTGGCAGCGGCCGCCCGTTCGCCCAGATAACTGTGGGCGAGCTTACCCAGCGCGTCGATCCAGTCCGCCCCGATATCGCCTGCGACCCACGACTTCTGCAAGCTGACCCCGCCCACCGCAGCCTCAGCTGCCGGCTTCGTGAAGTCACGAGCGGCGAGGATGTCGACGCCCGGCACCACATCGGCAATCAGCACCGGCCCCTCAGCCGACATCACCATGGCGTCAACGGCGGCGATCGCCGTGACGATGCGCGAGGCAATCTGCTCGCCCCATCCCGCCCCGCTCAATAGAGGTGCTGCCTCACCAAGGCGAGACACGGTGCGCTGTGCGATGGCATGACGTTCGGATGCAAGCATGGGTTCCTCTGTGAATGTGAAGTGCTCGGGACTTATCTGAAGCCGAGTATACAGACGGCACCCAAAACATCAAAAAAATAACGCCAGAAGTGGATTGTCTGTAAAATGTCAACATGTAGCGATACGTTTTAATATATTTTTTTGTATCTTGGAGGCCTAAATGGCTAACCCGTTCACCCCCGCGCCGACCGACGCGGCAGTGGGCTATCTGCAGATGATCTTCGGGGACGTGATCACCAACATCGTCTCCGGAATGTCGCCGAGTACCGCGGGCACAGCACCCGCGGCCATGCTCGGCGAGGCCTTCCGATACTTCAACTCGGGGGTGCTTGTTTTCGGCACCTTCATCCTGACGTGGGTCACCATATTCGGGATCCAGAACTCGGCCAACGATGGCGAGATCCTGGGTAGGCAATGGAACACGTTCTACACGCCCATTCGTACCGTGGCGGCCGCCGGCATGCTGGTGCCCACATCGAGCGGGTACGCATTCATCCAGCTCGTGTTGCTCACGCTGGTGACCTGGTCGATTGGATTCGCATCCAACATATGGACCGCCGTCGTCAAAAAGAGCATCGCTGATGACGTGACCACCGCAGCAGTCAGCAGTATTCGCGCCGACCCCAACTTCGCAGCAAACATGGTGTTTGCCATTCGTATGGGGGCGTGTGCTGCGGGCGTGAATTCAGCCCTGCAGAGCACCGCACCGGACCAGAACATCCAACTCACGCTCCAGCAAGACGAAAAGCAGGAGCAGTCGCTCATCAATACGTCGTTCGGTCCAACATTGGTGACCCGCATCTACTATGCAGACCCGAAATGGCCCGGTAGCGAGTCGATCTGCGGTCAGATGACGATTACCGACACGACCAGCTTGTACAGCGGGTACACCCGCGGCCTCAACGGCGCGCTTTTGGGCAAGGACGACGGCTTCACGATCCTGCGGCAGCGCGTGGCTGACGCGCGCAAAGCCTACTTCTCGACGCTCGCCGAGAAGACGGTTCCCATGGTCGTCGACAGCATCAAGTCCGTGGCAGCATCGACAAGCAACGACCAGCTCGTTGCGTCGCGGCTTTCGGACCTGATCGCGTCGTCCGCGGCCGACTTCAATCGAAACCTTACCGACCAAGTTACACAGACCGTCAATAGCAATGGCTCCAAGTTCATTGACAGCATGACGGGGCAAGGTTGGATCTACGCAGCCTCGTACTGGACCAATCTCGCACGCATCAAAGACGTTGTCGCAGACGCGACGAAGTCCAAGGTATCGCTCGTTAATGGATCCAACTCACTCGAAAGCGTTCTCCCCCCCGGAACTTCTCTGACTGCAGCCAACACCGTTCTGCTCAGCATTCAGTCGCTCGCTGACCAGTTCACTCAAGCCGCGCTCGCAACGCCACCCTCCGCAGGCGCTGGAGGCTCGACTACCAACAGCTGCAGCGCCACACCTGGCAACGTGCAGACGTCGTTCACATTGAACGACTTCGCAAGCGGATCCGGCACGCTGACGGGCACTTTTGCACATTGGTTCAATGGCATCAGCACTGGCGTTCTTCGCGGCATGGTCTGCTACTTGGGCGAAGGCACTGAAGACCCGGTCATGCAGGTGAAGAACATCGGCGACTGGATGAGCGACTTTGCCGGGGCTGTGTTTCTTACCAAGGGCATCGCAGTCTCTGGCCTGGAGGGCTTCTCTGCATGGGCGCAGTCGTCGTCGGCGCCCGGCTCCTCGATCGCCGCAGGCTTTGCCAAAGGTCTGGTGACATGGCTGGCCGAGATGTGGTCCATCATCGCGCCATCTCTCTGGACGCTGATGTACCTGGGCTATTTCCTCGGCATCTGGATCCCAATGGTGCCGTACTACGTTTTTGCCGTGGGCGTTGTCGGCTGGATGGCCTTCGTCATCGAGATGATGGCCGCCGGTGTGCTGTGGGCCGCCGCGCACACCACACCTGCTCGTGACAACAGCTTCATCGGCAGCCAGATGCAAGGCTACATGCTTGTCATGTCCGGGTTCTTCCGCCCTGCCCTGATGGTGATTGGGCTCGTCGCGAGTAACGCCATGCTGCAGCCGGCCCTGCGGTTCATCAATGGCAGCTTCATGACACGCGTCCAGGCACTTCAGCATGATTCGATGCTGGGCCTCCTGGCTCTCGCTGGTTACATGGTGGTGTACACGTTCATCGTTTCTGCCACGTTCATGCTGGTCTTCGGCTTGCCGCAGACGCTACCCGATCGCATTCTCCGCTGGATCGGCGCCGGCATTGGCGACCTTGGCGAGCAAGGCACCGTCAACAAGATCGAAGGGCAAGCGAGCGGCGCAGCACGCGGCGCAATGCTCACGGGCATGAACAAGCAAAATGCCGCAGATACAGCGAAGGCCAATCAGGCCGCAAAGGATGCTGCTGCAGTGGAAAAAGCACGCGAAAAAGCAGACGATCGCGCATTCATGCGGGAGCTCTACCGCGGTGGCCAAGTTGCCGCAGAGGCTCCGGTCACCGATTCCGGGCAAGGTCCGGTCCGCTTGTGATTTGCAGCCCAGAAAAAAACCGCCGAGGAATCGGCGGTTTTTTTATTGAGACTTGCTCACGCTCCCGGCGTGTACCAATCCCGGGACGGCCGGGAAAGCACTGCGGGGTCTCGACGGGGGTCTTCGTTGAGTACGCCGATCGAGAGCATATCCCCGACCTGACTGTCGTACTCGCGCGAGAGCATCTTGTAGACGCTAGCTTTGACTTCAGCCGGCTTCAACCCCTGCGCCTGGGCGAGTTGCGCTGCAAGCATATCGATGACCTTCCGCGAGGCGAGACACACCGCACTCAGGTCGCTGTAGTCCGCCGACAGCTGATCGAATTGACCTTTTAGCTTGACGTTCGCATCCGTATGGACCTTGACGGCCCGCATGCCCAGGGCGACCGCAAAAGCAGCCGAAGAATCGCTTGAAGGTTCGGGGACGGCAACGGGCCCACGTGAGCCACGCAGTACCGCCATGTCCTCCGCCAGACGCATCGCATCGTTTCCGTTCATTCCAAGCATATTTCCTCCCACCTTGCCCGCCAGTTCGCGGGTGCGTATGTCAACCACTATCGTATTTCATCCTAGCACAAGCAGTCAGGTAATCGTGCCTGCTTGGGTTCGATAGTCCTGTACTGTTGCCGTGCTGCACTGAATTTTGCGCAAACAGGGCGACAACCGTCCTACTCGGCGCCGTTGATCCTCTCATAAGCGGCCCGGGGGTCCTTGGCCGCCAATTCAGCCAGCTCCGGCGCCAACGCGTTCAGCACGTTCCACGACTGGGCGACTGCTTTGTGCTTCTCCCGAAAATACTGGATCTCCACCAACCCAGCGAGCGCTGCTTTCAATCGCTCGTCAGTGAGTTCGGGGACCTCGGCCCGAGGCACATATTCAACACCACCGATCAGTACCTGAGGCATATTCCACCTGGTAGCACTACGTGCCATGCTGGCATTGACACCATCATAGGTGCACTTGTGCACTATGTCAATTAGGTTTGCTTTGATGGGATCCGTGAGACGTAGTAGCGCAAATGCGCTTCCGTTTGCGCGTGCCGTTCTTGCAACAGGCGTAGCTTCTCCACGAGCACAGCGTAAGCTTGCTCCGCGCCTTCGATCTCAGCCGCGGCGTCCTCAATTGCTTTTCGGATGTCGGCGGTCAGCTCTGGCGCCCTGCTTTGTGCAAGCTCGCGCAAACATGCCGGCGTTTTCGAGCGGTACTTCTC
>NZ_JAELUI010000217.1 GCF_016429285.1 Ralstonia sp. ASV6 | reverse complement strand
GCGTCCGGATATGCCAGTACAAGTGCCTGATTTCCCGCGCCAGCGCCCGAACCTCGTTCTCGGACACTCAACCCCTGCGTGTTATTGTTACGTCACGATAAATCGAAAAGTGACGACATGCGCGCAATCCTACCGCTCTTGGCTTTCATAGCCATCCCCACGGCAGCGGCACAGACGGTCAGCACATGCAAAATCAATGGCAAAACGGTCATCACCGATAAGCCCTGCGACCGAGCAATGGAAGCCACCATCGAGTTCGGGACGCCTACAGAACGTGCCTTAAAGCAGCAGCGTGAGGAGCAAAGAAAATCCAACTGCGCTCAGCTGAGCAGGTCACGCGCAGATGCCCAGAAAACAGCAGCCGAACACTCATGGGATCCACGCGCCGGGGTGCTGATGAACACCGTCATAAAGCAGATTGACGAGCAGCTCAGCGCAAACCACTGCTGAAAATCCCAGCTGGAGATCCACGCGATGGTTTTTGAAGGCCCGCGCCAGGACTAGCTTTGCAGGTGATTCTTCCTGCAGGAGAAAAGCGGGCTTGCAAGAGAGGGGGTGTTTGGATGTGGGCAGCCTCGTATGTACGTACCTGGTCGTACCCGCTGCTCGGTCCCGCCAGCCGCACTAGCCGTGCGACAACCGCCCGAAATACTGCCCTCGCCTCACCTCTAACGCCTGGTCATGGGCGCGGACACTCCCGACGCTAGATGTTTTTCGTTATGCCTTGCGCGTAACGATTATGCGCCGCTCGAGAGAGGCAGGACGGCATCCTGAATGGCCACAAACATCGCATCGTCGACATCAAAAGCGTGCAAAACAGCCTTGAACTCAGCAGTCTGCGCGACAGCCATCGCCTGCTTATGAGTCTTACCCTTGCAAGCTACGCGCACCAGGGCAAGCCATTGATCGCAAGAAGCTGATTTTCCGTTACTCGACGTAACGAATTTTTGACCTGCCTTCAACTGGGCAATCTCAGCCACGAGCTCCTGGCGCTGATCTTCTTTGAAGTCAGCTAGGTCATACGCTTTGCCCCGCTCTTCGATCGTCAGATCCAGCTCTTTACGCAGCTTGCCGTTCAGAGCCAGTTCGGCAGCGTGAGACTTCTGCAAATGAGCGACGGTCTTGCGCAGCTCGTCAATCTCAGCCTGGTAACCCGGTGACCGAAGCGCGTTCAGTTCATCCATAAGGCCATCGATCGTCTGCTGAGCATCAGCCAGCTCACTGCGCAGCTCGTCGACCTCAAGGCGGCACTCATCGTAGGCGTCAACGTCGGAAAGCATTTCCGTTACGGTCATGCGCTTAGTAACAGATTTTGCCTCGATAGACTGCTGAGCCTTACGACGAGCTCGAAACGCAGCCTGGCGTTCTGCATTGCTCATCGCGTGCGCCTTGCGCGGACGACCACGGCCACGCTTCTGCTCTACACCAGGCAGTTCGCCAGTCACGTTATCCGTTACGTCACGCATATTCGCCTCCCGATCTGATGAATCCATTTTACGTTACCAGTAACGGATATTAAATTACTGTTACACTTTTCAGGTAACGAAAATTCAGCCTTCAGGAAAGGCCTCCAGCTCGTCAACACGACGCGCCCTACCCGACCCAACAACGGTGCGTTTGCGAGGCTCCTGGGCAGCTTCCTGCGGCTTGGCGACATCGAGAACCATACGCACCTCCTGCGGCGCAGACGGCGGTGCAGCAACAGGCTGAGGCGCAGGCTGCGCAGCCTTCTCGGTCCGCTGGCCATCCGGATCGAACGCTTCAAAGAAACCACGCCTCACCACCTGGTCACAGATCTGCACGGTGGTCTCCAGGCGCGTACCCTGCTGCGTCCAGCACTCACAGCCGCCACGGATCTGCACACACGCAGCAGGCACCGGCACGCGCCGCGGCTTCGTGAGCTCGTCATAAGCAGGCGCGGTGTATTGCAACCCTGCTACGCGAGGCACATACGAAGCCATGTACTCAGCTGCTGTCTGCACCGGAGCGCCCCGTGGCGCTGACGACCCAACAGGCGCAGACGCGCCACCCATCGACGGCAACGCCTGCGACTGCGCGGCGGGCACCTCATCCTTGTGCCCCATCTTCCAGAGCAACCGCACGCCGTAGACCCCCGAAATCAACGAGATCACCGGCAGGATGAACATGAGCCAGTACCGCGCTGGCATCTTCTTCTTGTGCGTATGTGCATCGGCAGACTTGTACCAACCGTAGACCTCCTTCGGATACGGAAAGGTACTGCGCAACGCCCGCTTGAGGTTCGCATTGGTCGGGTCCTGGACCTTCTGCATCTTGAACACATCAGCCTTCTCACGCCCCCACTGGCGGATCAGGTGAATATGCTCGCCGGCGAGCTTCTTGATGTGGTTGTCAACCAGCGACGGGTCCTGCGAGAGGAAGAACAGGTCATAGCCTCGATGACGGTGCGTCTCCAGCTCCATCACGTGCTTGGGCGGACGCGAACTCGACGGCCGAGGCGGCATGACCTTCTGCACCTCGTCAATCACGATGATGGCTTTCTCGGGCAGCTCATACCAAGTCGTCGGGTCCTCAAGCAACGTCCACCCATCAAGCGTTACCTCCGGAATCCCGCAATAGAAAACAGGGCGGTTCTCCAGCTTGCGCTTCTGCTCAACGAACGCCATCGTGTACAGCGTCTTGCCATTGCCAGGCTGGCCGGTAATGAATGTCAGCATGCCGCCCTCACTTAGCCACGATGCGCCGCAGATTGCCCGCAGTGACACCGGCCACCACCGCACGAGCTGCCATGGTCGCGATCATCATGTTCAGGCACGTCGGCACCTTCAGAAGCGCAATGATCCCGACGATCTGCGGAAACGCCCCGCCAGCAACCTGCGCCATATACCCCTGAAAAATCGTCCAGATGCCCTTCCACGCTGCATCCATGCCCTTGTAAGTCGCGAAACCCAATCCAAGCGCCACAAGCACACGCCCCACCAACGAAACACAAGCACTCGCCAACGCACCAACAATGGCGCTACCCAAGAGAGCAAGAAACGGCATTTACACGATCCCCCGCATCATCCAGAGACACACGACCAACGTGCCAATGACGTTGAGCGACCCAATCAACTGACCGACCTTGCACAGCCCCGACAAGTCGAAATGCAACGAGCCGCCCATCTGCGGCGGCAAGGAAACATCAAAGTCCCCCATGCACTCAGCCTGATACGTCGTGTCTTCTGCATTAGCCCATATCTGCGACATGTCCGTGGGACTCGCATCGGCCTGCGCAGGCGTCGGAAACTTACCCGCCATCGGGTCTTGCCCCTGCACAATCTGCTGCCCAAGCTGAATCGTCGGGTCCTGAGACTTTTGCAGCTCACAACGCGTGCTCCATTGCTGGCTCAAAATCGCGCAGCTAATCGCATCACCACTGCAGGACGGTGGTGCACTGCAATCGGCACCACCGCTCACAGAATCATCCCTGCACACGACGGCATTCGGGTTCTGCTGACAGAACTGCTGCTGAGGCACTGTCACAGTCGTTGAACACGTGTCATTCGTAGCAGGACCACTCGCAGCCGGAATGCTCGCCGCGGACACATGCACAGAACCGCAGTTCACAGTACGACCACCACCACCAACAACAACCGTGGTCGTAGTGCAGTTCTGACCATCACACGTCGTATTCGAGCTGGACGTATCCGGAGGCGTACCAGCAGGCGCGCTCGCACCAGTCCCACCAGGCTGTGTAGTAGTCGAACCGTTATTAGTAGAAACCGAACCACCAGGCGGAATAGCAGGCGAACACACGTCAACACCGTTCACTTGGCCATAGAAGCGACCCTGCGCAGCACACACCTCAGGCGACGGCGGCAAGTTCTTCGGGTCAGTGGCGTTCGACAAGTCAACATCGATAGTGATCTGCGGCCAATTCGTCATGTCACACGACTTGCCACTGGCGGCACCAGCTCGACCACCACTCGTGTAACCAGTCAACGAATTCGGATTCGGATAGGTCACCGTAAAGCCACCCGGATCGTACTGACACCCTTTGATGCAGATGTAATCCGGCGCCCATGCCTGCGTCGATGAGGTCGTATAACCAACACCCCTGTACTTGTTGAGCAACGAAGGATCAGAACAACTAGGCGGCGGGGGCGGAGCGTTGGACTTACAAGAACCATCCGCCTGCTCCGTGTAACCGGACGGGCAACCGGAACTAGGCAACTCCGTAATCGTCTGTTGCCAACGCCCACTAGCATCGACGATGTCGCAGTTGACACCAAAGCTCTGCACAACGCACTGAGACACGCTATAGCCGCTACCCCAAGACGAGCTGGTAAAGGCCTTGGCCGCATCCAACGCGGTCACGCCACAAACGGTCCCGTAACAGTATTGGGTCGCCCACGCGCTAGAAGCCGTAAGCAGGCCAAATGCACACGCTATAGCCAGTCTCGCATGAACCCGGTGGAGAACGGTCCAAATGCGCGCAGGACGAAAGAAAAATAAACAGGGCATAGCTCACCACCCTCACGAAAAAAGAATCCATCCAGCACCCGCTAGCGCAAGGATCACGAAGTAGCCTTCCATCACACCCTCCAATGAAAACGGGGGCCGAAGCCCCCGCAGCAAACCGGGGCGTCCCCCGATCCACGTCCATCACTTGATGGCCTGACGCACCCACGAGTAGGTAGCCACGGCGGCACGAACACCCAGCACCGCGACGCCAATCGTCGTGATCGCCGTCACGGCCACGGCGATAGCAGCAATCACGCTCGACAGATCGATGTTGCTACCAGTACCGGTATCAGCATGCGCGGCAGCAGCCATCGCAACAGCGCCGACACCAGCACCGACACGCGCCAGATGACCAACAGCCAGGCCGCGCAGACGATTCAGTTTCTCTTTCATTTCTCTACTCCTCATGACGTTGTAAAAAGACCCGGCCAGCCTGCCGGAGCCCAAAAGCGGTGGCCCAACACAACAGAATCGCGCCACCAACTGCCGCACCGTCGCTCACACTCATCGACGGCAAAAAACGCATCAACGCCAACTCATCAGGCGTCAACAACACATACCCACTGCACGAGGTGGCACCACCATCCACCGGCACGAGCTGCCCGTTCTGCACTTGAACGCACTGGCTCACGAATCCACCCCGTCATCAAACTCGTACTCGTCATCCTCTTCAGCTTCACGCTGCGCAAAAAAATCGCGCTGCTCATCCAAAGAAAACTCGCAATCCTCCAACTCCAAACCGAGCGTGGTCTTCTCTTCCTCACGCTCACCCTGCCGCGCGTACACCAGATTCAAACGATCCCAAATCGCATCGCTACCGCGCTTGGACGAACTCGGAAGCTGGGAGCCATCGTCCTGCCCCTCCAGCACCAATTCGAGGTAATCCGCCGCCACGCCCAACACCCGCAGCGCCTCAACGACAACGCCAATCTCGTGGTTCAGATCATCGATACGCTCGTTGTAGTGATCCTCGGCCTCTTCCAGACTGCTAAAGCTCATGACAGCCCCCGATCACAACAAACCAACACGCAGAGCCGCTGAAAACAACCAAGCCCAGTGCATCCGCAACGCACCGCCCCACACCATCAACAACACCAGCAACCAGACCCAAACGAGAAACAGGTGCACACGACCATCGCGGAAATCGGAAAGGATCAAACGAAACACATCACGCCCGACGAACCACACCAACCAAAACGACAAAGCCACACTCGTCGCGCGCGCAAACTCCATCGCAAACGACGCACACGACAAACCGCACACGGGCAACCAGCGCCAAGCATGTCGAGCGACCTGCGAACACGCGAACGCAAACAACACAGCAAGCCACAGCAACAAAACACGCCGGCCACCTCGATCCGAACAACGACCCGCTGCTGCCAAGTAC
>NZ_JAELUI010000216.1 GCF_016429285.1 Ralstonia sp. ASV6 | reverse complement strand
GGTCTGTACTGATGCGCGCCTTGCCAAATGCGAGCGCCGGATTCGACTCTCCCGGGCGCGCATCCGCTGGCAATACGGCTCGATAGGTCGAACCGATCTCCAGTTCGCGCGGCACCGCAACCGCGCTGGGGAATGAAACGCCGTCAACCGGCAGATAGTGTGGCGTTTCCAGCGTAACGGACAACGTGCCACCAGCGGCACCGGCACCCCCTGCAAAAGCACGCAGCGTCCCGTCCACCTGCAAACCCGTGAACGACGCGAGCGAGATCGTGCCACCGTCCCCCGCCAGCTCGACCGGCCGTGCAGTCTGCCCTGCAGACAACGAAGCACCAGCCCCCTCCGTCACATCCACAGTGATGTGCGCGCCGGATGCCTCCAACAGCGCACCGGGGCGAATCACGATGAACGCGTTAGCAGCCGGCGCTGTCCCGCCAGCCGTTGCAGGCCCCCTCGGGCCGATTGCGATCGTGCCACCGCTACCTGCCTGACCATAGCGACGGCCGTAGCTGTCCACCGCGCTGACGGCACGTGCACTCACATCCAGGACTGCGTGATCGCCGATCCAGATCGAGCGGGCGAGGTCGACGTAATCCGCACGCCCGTTGGCACCGTCGGTACCATTCATCTGCAGCACATTGATCGTGCCACCCGGTGCGGTGATCGCCCCATCAATGGTGATCTGCCCCGGCGTCTGCAGCGTGATCGTCTGCCCGGGGTCCACCACAATGCGCGCCCCCTGCCCCACCTGCAGTTGTGAGCCTACGGTCTGATTCAGGCTGCTGTTCGACTCCAGCGTCAGGCTCGCCCCGCCGCGCTGGATCAGCTTGGCGTTGACGGCATCTTCTTGATACACCGGCGGCGCCCACAGCGTGAGCACATCGGCGGGGTGCGCGCCCGTGGCAACGTTGCGCGCGGCATCCGGCACAAAGTAGACCGGCATTTCCACATTCAATGCTGTGCCCGGCGCAACGGTCAGGCCGCGATACCCATTCACGTCGTAGGCCGAGAAGCCCTGACGGAAGAAGTCCGGCGTGAGCAGCAACTGCCCGCTCTGCACGCCATTGCCATCAGACACGAGCACCTTGTCTGCCGCCACCAAGAGCGTGCCGCCGCCATTGACGCCATAGCCCTTGATCGTGCTGCCCAGTTGCAGCGTGCTGCCATCCGCCGTTGCAGGGGCGAACGGGGGCGTGTTGGCCGTGAGCGTAACGTTGCCGCCCTTGCCGCCGCGCACGCTGCCGTTGGCCAAAATGCCCGCCCCCGACGACACGTCGATCGTGCTGCCGGTTGCCAGCGCAATACCCTGCACGCCTTCCATGCTGACATTGCCGCCGTTGAGCCAGGCCATGCCGGCCACGGTGGCCGGATCCAGCGCACCGTTCACCCACAGGCCACTCACGTCCACCGTGGCACCTTGCGCAAGTGTGATGCGCGACTTGCCGTCCTTGGTTAGCGCTGCCGCTAGCGTGGCCGGATTCGCGGCACGCAGCACGTTGCTGAGCGTCACGTTGCCGCCGTGCGCCACCACATCGGCATTCACGTCGATGGACGATGCCGACACCGACACCGCGCCACCGTCGGCCAGCGCCAGACGCTTGTCGATGGTCACATTGCCCTGCGACGCGATGGACAGCCCGCCAAGCCCCATGTCGTTCAAGCGCTGCGCATCCAGCTGGATCGTGTTGATGCGGTCTGCCGGCAGCGCGTCGGTCAGCGAGATCGGCCCCGCCGCTGCAACATCACCAATGCGAACCTGCGTGTCGTATGCACCGGCCAGGCCGTAGCCGTCATAGCGACCAATCCGCAATGCGGCAGGAATCGCCACCGCGGTCTGCGCCTGCATGTAGCCATCGGTGGCGGCCGCCGAGCGCGCCTGGGTCTGGCGCGGCCCGTTGTAGACCGCGCTCACGATGTCGCCATCGACCACCGCCGTGGGCGTGGAGAGGATCAGCTGCCCCGCATCGCGCCCGGCCGTATAGCCGTTCTCCAGCTTCTGGCGCGGCGCGATCAGCGGGCTGTAGAAGTACTCGGTGGTCTTGCTGCCCCAACGTGGGTGCGCCGCTTCAAAGCCCTGATACACGCCGGCGTACAGCACATCCATCGGTGCGGACGAGGCATCGTAGAGCTGCCCGTCACGCCCCTTGAGGAAGGTCTGGCGCAGATAGCCGCTCTGCACATCAAGTGAGCCGCCCGACAGGTTGATCGACGAGCCGCGTTGCGTGACGACCTCCTTGCCGCCCAGCGTGACGGTGCCACCCTGCGCAGCCCACTCGCCGATGCTGTGGCCGGTGTTGTCGAGATAGCCGCCCACTTCCAGCAAGCCGCCTGCGGTGTAGTAACGGTCCTTGTCATACACGCCGGGCTTGGCGGGCACGTAGATCAGTCGACGGCGGTCGATCCACACGTTGGCGTTGTTCAGCACGCCGCTGTCGCGGTTACCCGGCGCATCACGTTGCTCGTTGCCTTGCACGTTCACCTGAACGTTGTTCGACTCCATCGACACCTGCACGCCCACCGCACCGCCCACGTCGAGCCTGGCGCGATCGGTCACCAGCGCGCGGCGCGCGGCGCTCACTTGAATCTGCCCGCCGGTTGCCAGCGACAGCGAGTTGTCGGCGAAGAGCACATCGCCGCCGGAAACGATCTCGATGCGCGACAGGTCACGACGGTCCGACAGGCGCGAGAGGTTGTCGAATGCACCCGGCGCGGTGTCGGCACGCAGCTTGTCTTGCGCAGCAGAGTCCTTGAGCAGCGCATTGCGCTGGCTGTCGAGTGCGGTGGCCGCGTCCTGTTCTATCAGGATGGCGGTGGTCGCACCGGGTCCAACCGTTACGCGGCCCTGTGTGTCGGCAGCGGAGTTCAACAGGTGGATCGTGCCGCGCGTGTTGACGGTGGTGGTGGAGATGGCCACGCCGTTCTGCGCCACGTCGCGCCCCGCCAGCGTGATGTCGCCCTGGTTGGCGACGATCAGGCCGCTGTTGACCACGCGCCCTGCGGTGCTGTCCGCCACAAACTGCGGGGCAATCTCGTTGCCGCGCGTGGTGGACATGGTGTTGCCGTCCGTGCCCACGCCCTTGCGGATGATGAAGTTGTCCCCTGCGGCCAGTTGCGTCTGGCCCTTGGGTGTGTTGATCGTGCCGGCGTTCTCCACCTCGGTGCCGACCAGCAAGACGTAGCCGCCGCCCTGCGTGACGGACTCCGGCGCACGTGTGTTGATCTGCGCGCCCGCCTCCACCTTGATCTTGCCACCCGCGTTGGTGAACGTCGGTGTGGCGTTGTCACCGTACAGACCCTTGCGGAACTGGTCGTCGGTGACGTTGGCAGCGGCGGCTACTAGGTTGCGCGTGTCGACCTGACTGCTGCCCGTGAAGATCACGCCGTTGCGGTTAACGATAAGCACCGTGCCATCGGCCTTGATCTGGCCACGGATCTGGCTGGGCCGCCCGTTCGGATCATTCACGCGATTGAGCACCGACCAGTTGGACTGCTGCTGGTACTCCACCGTCGTGTTGCGGCCGACGTTGTAGGTCTCCCAGTTCAGCACGGCCTTGTCGGCGGTCTGCTGGATGGCCACGTTCACACGGCCGTCCTTGTTGGACTGCACCGGCGCGTTGGCGTTGACCCAACCGCGTGTGAGCGAATTCGTATCGACCTTCAGGCCGCCATCGGCCAGACCATCCGGCACGTCTGACGAACCGCTGAGTGCGGCTTGCCGCGCTGCATTCTGCGCAGCCTGCTGTGCCGCAATGGCTGCGGCCACACCGTTCAGGTGGGCCAGCGACTGCTGCAATTGCTGGCGGGCTTGTTGCGATTGCTGCTGCGGGTCGTTGATCAGCGCGACCGGCGTGCCGTTGGGTAAGCGGCCGGTGGCGGCGGCCGTGTTCTGTGCTGCGCCGCGCTCGGCAAACCAGGCACCGCTGAAGGCGCGCGTTTGCGCGTGTGCGCTGGCCGCCAGCAGCGTCAGTGCCGCCGCCTGCACCAGCGGCTTGATCCGCCACATGCGGACTGACCGCTTGCCATGCGCGCGCCGACGATGCGACAGAAACGTGACGGAAGAAGACTGGGCGGGCTGGCTCGGCTGCATGTCAGGAGGCAAACGGACGATCGGACGGCGGCCGCGTCGTTCACATCCGTGCGGCCTCTCCTGCTATGACGAAGGTCACAAGCCGAACCCGCAATGACAGAAATATGGCAATGCGCGATGCTCGCGCAGGTGCGTGCGCCTTACCCCAGCAGCACGATGCCGCCCGGCAGCTCCGTCACGCTGGCACCCAGCACCTCACGAATCTGCGCAAACACCGTGTCGAGCCGGTCGATACGGAAGCGCCCGTTCAGGCGGCTGCGTGCGAGCTTGTCATCCATCACCAGCACATGACCGGGGCGATAGCGGTTGATCTCGCTCACCACATCGGACAGCGGCGTCTGACGGAACACCAGCACGCCATTGCGCCAGGCCGATGCGGTGGCCACATCGGTTTGCTCGACAGCACCCAGCGCGTGCTTGTCGTAGATCACCTGCTGATTGGCCGTGAGCGTCAGGCTGCGGCCGCCCACTTCCACACGCACGTCGCCCGACAGGCAGGTCACGCACACGCGCGCATCAAGGTTACGCACCTCAAAGCTGGCCTGCGTGGCAATCGCACGACCTGGGCCCGCCGCCACAACAAACGGCTGCGCCGCGCCATGCATGCTGTTGACGGCGATCTCGCCATCGAGCAGATCCACGCCATGCAGCGCACTCGCATCACGACGCAGCGCCACGCTGGTATGCGTGTTCATGTCGATCGTCACATCCGTAGTGAGTGCCACCTGGCGCTGCTCGCCCGTCTTGGTGCGCAGGTCTGCGGCCAATGCGGGGAACGCGCCCCACAAACCCGCCGGCGCAACAACGGCTACCGCAGCCCCCGCTGCCGTCGCGAAGGCTCCGCCCAGAAAAGCACGACGGCCCAACGTGGGCACGCGCCGCGTCTTGGCGGTTTGACGACGCCGCACAGCCTCACCTGCGGGGCCGAAGTCTTTCCACAACTGGCGTGCCTCAGCAAAGGCAGCGGCGTGCGCATCGCTCGTGTCGCACCAGCGCTTGAGTGCCTGTGCGTCAGCCACGGTGGCCTCGCCCGAGGTCAGACGGCGCACCCACGCATGCGCATCGCGGCGCAGCGTGTGCGGAATCTTCAGCGTCGTCTTGAGGGGTTCGGGTGCTGCCTTCATGCGTTCAACCATCTGTCATACCGCCGTTCTTGTTGCGGCCACGGCTTGCCTCTGCCGCCACTCCGACGGTCTTATCGGTATGACGAATCCCGCCACACAAACCCGCAAGCTTTTCGGAAGATTTTTTTGGGCGTCCATTGCCTTGGCAGGGTCCGCCGCGCCAAGGCGCATGGCTATCGGCCAAGCTTGGCGGCGCAGTGCTCCTGGGCGCGTTGCAGCTCCAGCTCTACCAGCCGCAGCGAAATGCCAAAGCGCTCAGCCACCTCGCGCTGCGGTGTGCCCTCCAGGCGCACAGCCAGCAGGATGTCGCGGCGGCGCTGGGGCATCTGCTCCATCGCGCGGATCAGCGCGTCGAGCTCGGAGTTGGCTTCGGCCACCTCGGCCGGACCAGGTGTGGGGCTGACCAGTTCGAGCATGGTCTCGACCTCGCCCACGCTCAGGCGGCGATCTTCGGCACGCTGTTGGTCGATGGCCGCGTTGAAGGCCATGCGATAGAGGTACGCACCGGGGTTCTGTACCGGCTCGATGGCATCGGTGCTGCCATTGCCCTCCAGGCGCAGCCAGATGTCTTGCAGCGCGTCACCGGCCAGATCCGGATTGCCCAGCCGGCGAGAGAGCAGGTATTTCAGGTGGCTGTAGCGCTCCACCAGAAAATCGCGCAATACGGCGCGGCCGCCGTCAGCCATGACGCCCCCCCGCTGAAATGACGGAGACCGACACGGCCGGCGCAACAC
>NZ_JAELUI010000215.1 GCF_016429285.1 Ralstonia sp. ASV6 | reverse complement strand
GCCTTGTACTTGGTGATGAGTCCGCCGATCACCGGGCGCAGCAACTGGCCCAGCACGAACGGCAGCAGCAGTTGCTCGGCCACGCCCAGCAGCGCCTTGCCCACCGACAGTTCCGCGCCCGAGGCCTGGATCACGAAACTCATCAGCAGCGGTGTGGCAATCATGCCGATCAGGCCAGAGATGGTGGCGTTGAAGATCGCGGCCGGCACGTTGCCCTTGGCCATCGCCGTCATCGCCACTGACGACGACACGGTAGACGGCAGCGCGCACAGGTAGAACACGCCCAGCAGCAGCTCGGCCGGGATGAACGGCTTGCACACAAACAGGATCACGGCGCCGATCAGCGGGAACAGGATGAACGTGCAGCTCTGCACGAACAGGTGCAGGCGCCAGTTGCGCGCGCCTTCAACGATCTTCTCGCGCGAGAGTGCCGCGCCGTGCAGGAAGAACACCAGCGACACGCCAACGATGGTGACGACATCCAGGTGCAGCGGGCCGTCGCTGGCGCCCAGGGTGGGGAAGAACACGGCCAGCGCAACCATCACCAGCATGGCCTGGATGAACCCATCAATACGAGATAACAGCGGAATCTTCATGTGCGTGCATCATCACCATTGCGTGACGGTGCGGGTTGGAGTCGGGGATAGGCGCTATTGCACAACATCCCTATCTAGAATACAAATGCATTGATCGAATCAATTCATACGGCTTCGGCATGAATGTGACCCTGCGGCAGTTGCGCGTCTTTCTGGCGGTGGCACGTGCGCACAGCTTCAGTCGCGCGGGCGACACAATCGGCCTGACGCAGCCGGCTGTCAGCCGCTCGATCTCGGAACTGGAGGGCGAGCTGGGCCTGAAGCTGCTCGACCGTACCACGCGCGAAGTGGTGCTGACGGAAGTGGGGCGCTCACTGGCAACCGCGCTCGATCGCTTGGTTGCTGATCTGGATGACACGCTGCATCAGGCGCGCCAAGTGGGTGAGCAGCGGCGCGGGCGCGTGGTGGTGGCGTCCAGCCCGACGGTGTCGACGCGTTTGATGCCGCTGTACGTGGCGGAATGCGCGGCGCGCTACCCGGACATCCGCATGATCGTGCGTGATTCGGTGCAGGTCGATACGCTGCAATTGATTCGCACGGGCGGGGCGGATTTCGGTGTGGTGGTGGAGCCGCTGGATACCGAAGGCCTGTGGACGGAGCCGCTACTGACCGACCCGTTCTGCCTCGTTTGCCGCCGTGACCATCCATTTGCCCAGCGCAGCAGCGTGCGCTGGAAAGATCTGCACCGCGCGCCGGTCGTGCTACTCGATCACGCGTCGGGTAGCCGCCCACTGATCGATCGCATCTTTTTGCGCCACGGTGTGCAGCCCGATGTGGCGCAAGAGATGGGGCATAGCAGTGCCGTGTTTGGCATGGTGGATGCCGGCATTGGCGCGGGCGTGGTGCCGGCGCTGTCGTTGCCGCTGCCGTCGTCGTCGCAACTGGTGTCGGTGCCGCTCACACCCAAGGATACGCGTGGCATTGTGCTGGCGCGCCGGCATGACCGGTCGCTCTCACCGGCGGCGGAGGCGGCGTGGCAGATGATTCGCCGGATGGCACTGCCGGCCGCCGCTTGATCGCGCTGCTTACTTCGGTTGCATGCGAATGGCGCCATCCAGGCGGATGGTCTCGCCGTTGAGCATCGGGTTCTCGATGATGGCGCGTGCAAGCTGTGCATATTCCGCCGGCTTACCCAGGCGCGGCGGGAACGGCACCATCTTGCCCAGCGCATCCTGCACCTCGGCAGGCATGCCCAGCAGCATCGGTGTCTCGAAGATGCCAGGTGCAATCGTCATCACGCGGATGCCATCGCGCGACAGATCACGTGCGATCGCCAGCGTCATCGCCACCACGCCGCCCTTGGACGCCGCGTAGGCCGCCTGCCCGATCTGCCCATCGAACGCCGCCACCGAGGCTGTGTTGATGATCACGCCGCGCTCGCCGCCGGCATTGGGCGTGTTGCTGGCCATGGCCGTCGCCGCCAGCCGGATCATGTTGAACGTGCCGATCAGGTTGATGTTGATCACGCGAGCGAACTGGTCCAGCGGATGCGGCCCCGTCTTGCCCACCGTGCGCGACGCCGTGGCGATGCCCGCGCAGTTCACCAGCCCGCGCAGCGTGCCCAGCGACGTGGCCGCGTCGACCACGGCCTGCCCATCGGCTTCCGATGCGACATCGCAGCGCACGAAGCGCCCACCCAATTCCTGCGCCAGCGCATTGCCCGCCGCTTCGTTCAGGTCTGCAATCACCACCTTGCCGCCGGCTTCTGCCAGCGTACGTGCCGTGCCGGCACCCAGTCCCGATGCCCCGCCAGTGACGATGAATACCTGGTCGCGAATCTCCATGTCGTGTCTCCTTGGTTGTGGTCTGTGTGTTACTTGACGTTTACGTTCGCGTCAATTTCAGCGTCATATGGTAGCGCGAAGCGGCGGGTGACCGCGCAAAAAAAAAAACGGCGCCTCGTTCATGAGGCGCCGTTTTCATGGGCGGGGTCCGTGGGGTGCGTTCAGTCCTGCAGCGCACCGAACGCGCGGATGGTGATCTCATCCACGCTACCCACACCGGCGATCTTGCGATACTTCGGCGGTGCCACCTTGGCGGTGTCGTTGCCGTTGGCAGCCCACTGCGAGTAGTAATCCACCAGCGGACGCGTCTGGTTTTCATACACGTCCAGGCGCTTGCGTACGGTTTCTTCCTTATCGTCGTCGCGCTGGATCAGCGGTTCGCCGGTGACATCGTCCACACCGTCGGTCTTGGGCGGGTTGTACTTGACGTGGTACGTGCGGCCCGATGCGACGTGCACGCGGCGCCCGCTCATGCGCTCGATGATGGCGTCAAACGGCACGTCGATTTCCAGCACGTAGTCGATCGGCACGCCGGCATCCTTCATGGCTTCCGCTTGCGGGATGGTGCGCGGGAAGCCGTCGAACAGGTAGCCGTTCTTGCAGTCGGGCTGCTGCAGGCGGTCTTTCACCAAGCCGATGATGATGTCGTCCGACACCAGGCCGCCAGCGTCCATCACTTTCTTGGCTTCGATACCCAGCGGGGTGCCGGCCTTGACTGCAGCGCGCAGCATATCGCCGGTAGAGATCTGCGGAATGCCGAACTTCTCGCAGATGAATTTGGCTTGCGTACCTTTGCCGGCGCCGGGCGCGCCCAACAGAATCAACCGCATGGTGACGAGTTCCTCAAGTTTTCGAATCTTGTCGCGCTGTCAGGCAACGTGAAGCGCGTTGGGAATCGGTCCGAGAGGGCGGATTCCCAAAACGCCTAATGCGCGCCTGATCGACACAAACAGGCAGCCTAGCGGGCGAAATTGACGCCAGCCTTACCGGGACACTGGATGGAACAGGCGCTCGCCGGACGGCGGCACCGATGGCTCGATTTGTCTCCCTGCAGCCGCTGAGGCACCTTGCGTGGGCGCCAGCATGCGACTTGTCGTCCTCGCGATTATGCCATGCCAGCGCCGGGGTTTCGGCGTGGCGGCTGCAAGTTCCGCGAAATCTATGCTTTCAGGGGCCGTCCTGGGCCAGCAGTTCACTCCAGGCGGCGCGCACGCGGGCGAGGTCTTCCGGCGTGTCGACACCAGCGGCCGGGGCGTCATCCGTGGTCAGCACGGCGATGCGCTCGCCGTGCCACATGGCGCGCAACTGCTCGAGCTGCTCGGTTTGTTCGAGCGGCGCGGCAGCCAGTTGCGGGAAGCGGCGCAGGAAGCCAGCGCGATAGGCGTAGATGCCAATATGGCGCAGCACGGGCATGGCGGGCAGCGGGCGCTCAGCGGCGGGTTGCGCCAGCACGGCGGACGTCCAGGTATCACGTGCCCAGGGCAGCGGGGCGCGCGAGAACAGCAGCGCACGCTCGGCGGCATCCAGTACGACCTTGACGACGTTCGGGTTGAACACGTCAGCGGCGTCGTGGATCGGGTGGGCAGCGGTGGCGATGGCGCAGTCCGGGTGGTCGCGCAGGTGGGCGGCCACGTTGTCGATCAGCGTCGGGGCGATCAGCGGCTCGTCGCCTTGCACGTTGACGACGATGGCGTCATCGGGCAACCCCAGCACGGTGGCCACTTCGGCCAGGCGGTCGGTGCCGGAGGCGTGGTCGGCGCGGGTGAGTACGGCTTCTACGTGGTGCTGCATGCAGGCATCGGCGACCGACGCTGCATCGGTGGCGACCACCACGCGCGCGGCGGACGACTGATGCGCGCGCTCGGCCACACGCACCACCATCGGCTTGCCGTCGATGTCGGCCAGCGGTTTGTTAGGCAATCGCGTGGATGCCAGCCGCGCGGGAATGACGGCGATGAACGGTGCGTGCGACATGGCGGGTAGCCTTCGCGTCAGGCCGGATCGACCGGCGTGCCTTCCACGGTCTGGCGGGCTTCGTCAGCCAGCATGACGGGGATGCCGTCGCGGATCGGGTAGGCCAGCTTGTCGACGTGGCAGATTAGTTCGTTGTTGGCGCGGTCGTGTTGCAGCGTGCCCTTGCACAGCGGGCAGACGAGGATTTCCAGCAGGCGATTGTCCATGACAGTAGAGGCTCCATGGCAGCGCCTGAGCGGCGCTCCGGTACAGCGGATGAGGGGTGAGTTATTTTGCGCCCGCTCTGGCGGTTGCGCGATCGGCCAGGGCGCGCACGCGCTGGCAGACCTGTTCGACCAGCGCCGTGTCGACCACCGGCGTGGTCGGCACCACCCAGATGCGCGGGTCGTCGAGATGCCCGCATTTTACGGCATCCTTTTCGGTGATCAGGATCACCTCGGCGTGGCTGTCGGCGAACGGGTTGTTCGCGAAGTCATAGTGATCGGGCAGCGGCAGGGTGCTGGGCTTGAGGCCCTCGGCGCGCAGCGAGGCGAAAAATCGCTCGGGGTTGCCGATGCCGGCGGCGGCCAGCAGTTGCTCGCCTTCAACGCGAGCGAACTGGGAGAGCGGGCGACGCAGCGCCGGGTCGGCCAGGTTGTAGGCGTCCTGCAGCGCGAGATGCATGCCGAAGATGTTCGGGCGGTCGGGCGTGGCGCGGTAGTTCGGGTCGTTGATCAGCGTGGCGTCGCGTTTGCGCGTCATCGGCTCGCGCAGGGGGCCGGCGGGCAGCAGAAAACCGTTGCCGCCCATGCGCGCATCGAACACGATGATTTCGATGTCACGGCGCAGGCGGTAGTGCTGCAGGCCATCGTCGCACACGATGACATTGCAGCCGGGGTGCGAGGCCAGCAGCGTTTGCGCGCACAGCACGCGATCGGGGAACACCCACACGGGCAGGTCGGTGGCACGGGCGATGAGCAGCGGCTCGTCGCCCACGTCTTCCGCGCGGGAATGCTCGCGCACCGGGCGCGGGTGCTTGAGCTGCACGCCGTATCCGCGCGAGACGATGCCCGGGCGCATGCCGGCATCGGCCAGCGCTGATGCCAGCGCAATCACGGCGGGTGTCTTGCCCGCACCACCCACGGTGACGTTGCCGACCACCACCACCGGCATCGGCAGGCGCACCGAGCGCATCCAGCCCAGGCGGAACAGCAGCCGGCGCAGTGCGCTCACGCCGCCAAACAGCCACGAGAGCGGCCACATCACCCACGCGAACCAGCCCCGTTGCTGCCATTGGCGGGTGACGAAGCTGGCGAGACGGTGCTGGGCGACGGGCATGTCGTGCGTGTGGGTTTAGCGGGAGGCGTTGCCGGTTTGCGTAGCGAAGGTCAGGTGCGACAGGCCAGCCACGCGCGCGGCTTCCATCACGTTCACCACGGCCTGGTGCGCGGCTTGTGCGTCGGCGTTGACGACGACGATGGGTTCGCGGCCGCCAGCCTTGTCTGCGGCAGCGCGCAGTGCATCGGCCAGGCTGGTCACGTCACGCGTGTCGAGCACTTGTTTGTCCACAGAGTAGACGCCGTTGGCGGTGACGGACACGACGATCTGTCCTGGGC
>NZ_JAELUI010000214.1 GCF_016429285.1 Ralstonia sp. ASV6 | reverse complement strand
TCCCGAGGCCGCGTGCGAATCGCGTGATCGAATCGGCGTAGGGCCAGTTGTTCGAGGTGATGGGCAGAGCGGCTGCGGCTTTCCAGTCGGCGCGCTCTAAGGTGTAACGCGCAGGCATGGCTGCAATGGAGTTCTTGTTGCCATTCAGTGTTGGAGGTTCGCGCGTGGCGTTGGCCATGCCTTTGTCAATCAAGGCGCGTGCGTGCGCATCCTGCGCCAACTGCAGATACGCATACACCGCGAAGTCAAACGCGTGGTAGTAGTCGGACTGAACCTCGATGGCGGCCAAGTTGGATTGAATCGACTCCGGCCACAGCCCGAGCATCGTGTAGATGTGGGATGGCATATGCCGGGCATGCGGTGCTGCGGGCGCGATGGTGGCGTACTTGCCCGCCGCAGTCAGACCCAACGCAGCGAGCGGCGGATAGTCATAGGCGTGGATCAGGTAATGCGCCGCCCCAGGGTGCTGTGGATTCTTGGCAAACAGCTTCTCCAAAATCGCGGCTGCCTTGCGCTGATTGGCATAGGTGCGATCACTGACCGGCGCGGCAGCTTGCAGCGCGAGCGCGTAGTAGATCCAGACCTCGTCATCATCTGGGTAGCGCTGCGTCATGCGTTGCATGGCATCGGCGTACGCCTGCAGGCGGGTGGCCACAGGCACGTTCTGATAGTCCTGGTAGTAGGCGCCGATCGCCGCAATCCAATCGCGTTCGCGCTGTGTCTTCGCACCAATGGAACGGGCCTTGGCCAGCGCTTCCGACGCCGCCTGGGCGTCATTCATGGATGGCGTGCCCGCCAGCGAATTGCCTAGCAGATTGACGGCAAGGCCCCAGTAAGCGATTGCGCAATCCGGGTCCTGATCGATGACTGACTGGAAGGTCTTGCCCGCCTCGGTAAACCAGAAGGAGTGCAGCATGGCGACACCCCGCTCGAAGAGCGGTTGGACCTTCGGGCTGCAGGAGGTGGGGAACGCGACATGACCGAGCTGATCGGCGCTCGCATGGTGCTCATGCTCGTCGTGTTCATCGGCAAGCGCAAAAGCGGCCCCCATCATCAGCACTGAAACTGTGAGGCCCACAAGCGTGCGTGAGTGCATGAGTCTCTCCCCATGCGTCGCTGCAAAGCGATGAGGCGCCGTATCTGCCCAGGCAAGCCAAGCGCGTTGGCGGCCCAGCGCTCTCACAGCACCGTTGCTCTCAGCGTATCCGTGGTGCGGCAGGAATCAAGCACAAGAGCGCACCACGCTGAAGCTGAACCTGATGCCAAAAGCGTGCCAAGCACCTCAACGGTTGGAATGACCGCCTTGATGCGTGAAAAAAGCGCAATGGCGGTGGGCAAACGCCCCGCTCTGTTACATCGAAGAAACACGAACTTCACGGCCATGGCTGCCACACGCGTCCCCCCCCCCCCCCGGCGCGGCGCCGGCCCGCGCGATCCATGGATTCGTACGTACACGACCCCATGCTAGGATGACCTTCCCCCTGGCAGCCCCCTCCGCCATGACGACCATCTACGCGACCCTCGGCGTGCAGTCGGACGCCACCCTGGATGAAATCAAGCAGGCCTATCGCCGTGCCGCGATGAAGTGGCACCCCGACCGCAACCCCGGCCGTGAAGCAGAGGCCTATGCGGCGTTCCAGGAAATCCGCGAGGCCTACGCCATCCTCTCCGATGCAGAACAGCGCCGCGTCTACGACGAAGTCTTCGCGCAGGAGATGCAACGCTGGCAGGCCGAGCGCGATGCACAGGAAGCCCAGGAGCGAGAAGCGCAACGCGAGCGTGAGCGCATTGCGCAGGAGCACTACGAGAAGATGGTCGCCCTTGCGATGCGCTTTGCTGACGACGGCCACAGTCGGGACGTGCTCTTCGGCGTGCTGCTCGGCAGGGATTGCGAGGCGGAGCTGGCGGCGCGCATTGCCGATAGCGTGTGGGCGTTGCAGGAAGCGCGGCGGGCGAGTGTGGTTGCTGCGGAGGTACCTGACACCGAGGTTGCCACGACGCCTGAAGCGACACAGCCGCAGCATCAACCCAGCGCGTTCGAATCGTTCTGGCAGGGGTTGTTTGGCCTGCGGCCGCATCAATGAAAGGACGTTGACCGTAACCCAGCGTTGACAACACAAGTCCAATCCACCAAGCTTGCCCCCATGCTTCGTCACACCACCTGCCTCGCGTCGATTATTCGCACCACTCCAAGAATGGTGGGTTAGCGCGCGTCAGCCGGTAGCAAACGAACCCGCCCCCCGAGGCGGGTTTTTTGTGCCCGCCTCCTGAACCCTCCCCTATCAGGAGCTTCTCATGTCGCTGCAATCGCAACCGCCCGCCGCCGCATCCACCCAGGCCACGCTGCATCTGGTGTGCGGCAAGATCGGCGCCGGAAAATCGACGTTAACGCAACGGCTGGCCGACGCGCCCGCAACGGTGCTGCTGAGTGAAGACACCTGGCTCGCGCATCTGTATCCGGGTGAGATCACGAGCGTGACCGACTACGCCCGCAGCGCGCGCCGCCTGCGTGCCGCGTTGACCGACCACCTCTGTGCACTGCTTGGCGCAGGCATTTCCGTTGTGCTGGACTTTCCCGCCAACACACCCGCCAGCCGGGCGTGGATGCGCGAAGTCTTCGAGCGTGCAGGCGTCGCACACCAACTGCACTACCTGGACGTACCCGACGCGGTCTGCAAGCAGCGCCTGCACGATCGCAATGCAGCCGGTACGCACCCGTTCGCGCCAACCGATGCCGAGTTCGAAGAGATCACGCGTTACTTCGTTGCACCCACGGCAGAGGAAGGCTTTCACGTGGTGCGGCACCCATGATCATCTGGTTCATCTGGCGCCCAACAACCGACACTCCGCCGACAACGCCAACAGATTCGGATCGCGCTCCCGATTGCGCTGCATCACCAGCACAATGTGCTGACTGATCGCATAGCGTGCCGCCAGCGGAATCAGTTGCACCTTCGGGCTGAAATCCGCCACGCGGCGCGGCAGTAGTGCGTAGCCGATGCCGCCGCTCACCAGGTTCATGAGCGAGAAGATGTCGCCCACGCGCAGCGCAATCTGCGGTGCAAAGCCGGCCTTGTCGAAGGCGGCCATGAAGTCGTGGTACGTCGCAAAGTCGTCACCGAGCGCGACAAACTTTTCGCTGCGCACGGTTTGCAGATCGATCTCCGCCGACGCGGCATACGGCGATTTCAGTGGCGCCGCAAAGAGGATCTCGTCGTCAAACATCGGCACCGTCAGTAGATCGGGATTGCGCAGTGGCTCGCCCAACGCGATGACGATGGCATCAAGTTGGCCGTCTTCCAGCTTGGCCAGCAGGCTGCGGTTGGAGCCCAGCGTGAGTTCAATGTCGAGTGCCGAACGGCGCGTCTTCAACCCGGCGAAGATGCGCGGCAAGGTGCCCACCGTCATTGAGTAAAGCCCGCCGATCTTCAGCGTGGTGGATGAAAACCCTGCCGCCTCGCGCGTGCGGCGCACCCCCGCTTCGCATTCAGCCAGGATGCGTTCCACGTGTTCGGCAAATACATAGGCGGTGGACAGCGGAATCAGCTTGCGCCCGTCGCGCTTGAAGAGCGGGCAACGCAGGCCCTCTTCCAATGAATGCAACGCGCGGTGCACGCTCACCGTGCTCTGCCCAAGCGCCTCCGACACGCGCGCCATGTTGCCCAGCGTCATGAAGGACTGGAACACCTCCAGTTTCTTCAACGTGATCTCTTCGTCGATGGCCATGTGGGTGCCCGCCCGTTCAATCGGATTCCGCCATTGTTTCATTAACTTCAAGTTAACGAAACTGTGGGTAGGTTGATTGAAGTGCATGGCCTTCCGGCATACGGTACAGCCCATCGAGTCCACGGTTGGAGCTGTCCACTCATGCAAGCGATGTCCAACAATCCCGCCAACGCCGCCATTCCGCCCCAGTGGCGCAAGCGGCGTGACGAGAAAGAGCGCCGCCTGGCTGCGGCCCGCCGGATCGCCAACGGCAAGGTCATCCCCACCGGCGATATCGTCGCCGCGCTCGAAGCGCTGCTCGCCCCAGGCGACCGCGTTGTGCTGGAGGGCAATAACCAGAAGCAGGCCGATTTCCTCTCGCGCTCGCTGGCTAAGGTGAACCCCGAGCGCCTGCACGATCTGCACATGATCATGCCAAGTGTGAGCCGTGCCGAGCATCTGGATATCTTCGAAGCCGGCATCGCGCACAAGCTCGACTTCTCGTTTGCCGGGCCGCAAAGCCTGCGCATCAGCCAGTTGCTGGCCGACGGGCTGCTGGAAGTGGGCGCCATCCACACCTACATCGAGCTGTATGCGCGGCTGGTGGTGGACCTGATCCCCAACGTGTCGCTGGTGGCCGGTTTCAAGGCCGACCGCCAGGGCAACATCTACACCGGCCCAAGCACCGAAGACACGCCCGCGCTGGTCGAGCCGGCCGCGTTCTCGGATGGCATCGTCATCGCGCAGGTCAACGAGATCGTGGATGACCCGGCCGACCTGCCGCGCGTGGATATTCCTGGCTCGTGGGTCGACTTCATCGTGCAGGCCGACAAGCCGTTCTATATCGAGCCGCTGTTCACGCGCGACCCGCGCCTCATCAAGCCGGTGCACGTACTGATGGCGATGATGGCCATTCGCGGCATCTACCAGCGGCACAACGTGCAGTCGCTCAACCACGGCATCGGCTTCAACACGGCGGCCATTGAGCTGATCCTGCCAACGTATGGTGAGCGCCTGGGCCTCAAGGGCAAGATCTGCCGCAACTGGACGCTCAACCCGCACCCGACGCTAATCCCCGCCATTGAATCGGGCTGGGTGGAAAGTGTGCATTGCTTCGGCACCGAGTTGGGCATGGAGCGCTACGTGGCCGCGCGCCCCGATGTGTTCTTCACCGGCCGTGATGGCTCGCTGCGTTCGAACCGCATGCTGTGCCAGTTGGCCGGCCAGTACGCGGTGGACCTCTTCATCGGAGCGACGTTGCAGGTGGATGGCGATGGGCATTCGTCCACCGTCACGCGCGGGCGCCTGGCCGGCTTTGGTGGTGCGCCCAACATGGGCCATGACCCGCGTGGCCGCCGTCACGCTACCCCTGCGTGGCTCGACATGACCGAGCCAGTGACGATGCTGGAGCGCGGCAAGAAGCTCGTCGTGCAGATGGTCGAAACCTTTCAGGAAGGCGGCAAGCCCACCTTCGTCGACACGCTGGACGCGGTGGCCGTGGCCAAGCAAAGCGGCATGCCGCTCGCGCCCATCATGATCTACGGCGACGACGTCACCCACCTGCTGACCGAAGACGGCATTGCCTACCTCTACAAGGCGCGCTCGCTGGAGGAGCGGCGCGCGATGATTGCCGCCGTGGCGGGCGTCACGTCGATCGGCCTGCGCCACGATCCATCCAAGACCGAGCAGATGCGCCGCGACGGTCTGATCGCCCTGCCCGAAGACCTCGACGTGCGCCGCAGCGATGCCAGCCGCGAGCTGCTCGCCGCCAAGAGCATCGCTGACCTGGTCGAATGGTCCGGTGGCCTGTACGACCCGCCTGCACGCTTCCGGAGCTGGTAATGGAGAAGACCTTGCATCGACCCTTGCCGGCCAGCCCGAAAGCGCGTGCCAGACGGTTGGCCGCACTGGTGGAATCCGCGCTCATCGACGAGGTGACGCTGTCGCCCAAACCCGGCCTGGTGGATGTGCGTGGCAATGGCGCGCATCACGATCTCGACTGGACGCTGATGGTGCATTCGGCCCAAACCCTGCGCCCGGCGTTTGAAGCGATGGCACTGGCTGGCGCACAGATCAACGCGCCGCTAGCGCTACGCGAACGCATCGGCCGCCTGGGCCGTGAAGGCGAAGCGGCCATGCTCGATGCCACCGGCGGCATCAACACGCATCGTGGCGCGATCTGGGCGCTTGGCCTGTTGGTAACAGCTGCCGCGCAAGCACCGCATGCGTTGGATGCCGCCGCCGTTGCGAATCGCGCAGCACGCCTGGCCAACATCCCCGACCGCTTTGCGCCCTTCTCGACTGGCCACAAGGGCGAGCGCGCGTGCAACGACTACGGCGTTGGCGGCGCCAAGGGCCAGGCC
>NZ_JAELUI010000213.1 GCF_016429285.1 Ralstonia sp. ASV6 | reverse complement strand
GGTGCTGACCATGGTGGCGCTGCAGGACGCGCCAATGCGCTTTGGCGATATCCGGCGGCGCCTGGAAGGGGTCTCGCAGAAGATGCTGACGCAGACGCTGCGCGCGATGGAACGCGACGGCCTGATCGAGCGGCACGTCTACGATGAGCGCCCGCTGCGTGTGGAATATGCATTGAGCCCGCTTGCGCGAACCTTGTTGCCGCTTGTGATTGCGCTGAAAACCTGGGCGGAGGATTCGCTCAAGGTGATCGAAGCCAACAACCGTGCCTTCGACCGCAAGTTTGCTGCGTGACGTAGCCGGCTACGGGGTTGCCAGAGCCGTGTCGCCAATCAAGACTTGGCTGGCCATCGGCGCTTCGCCCAGCAGTGCAGCGACCATGGCCTGCAGCGGGAGCACGTCGCCGGTGGTCATGAAGCGTGGCGATGCGGCTTGTCCATCGGCTTGCAACTGTGTCGCGATCAACGTGCGGCCCAGGTGGCGTGCTACTGCGTGGCCGGTGTCGATGAGGGTCAACCGATCGCCCGCAATCTCGCGGATGGCGTCTTCCAGGAACGGGTAGTGCGTGCAGCCGTGCACCAGCGTGTCGGCGCCCGCATCCAGCATCGGCTGCAGATAGGCTTGCAGCAGTTCCAGCACGGCGGGGGAGTGCGTATCACCACGTTCTACGAGCGGGACGAGGCCGTAGCCCGGCTGGCACAGCACTTGGCAATCGCCAGAGACCGCTGCCAGCAGGCGCGCGAATTTCTCGCTGCGCAGTGTGCTCTCCGTTGCCAGCACACCCACGACGCGGCTCTTTGAGGTTGCTACCGCCGGCTTCAGGCCCGGCTCGACACCAATCACCGGCACTGCGAGCTTCTCGCGCAGTACGTGCACGGCTTGCGCCGTGGCGGTATTGCACGCAATCACCAGCGCCTTGCAGCCTTGGTCGATCAGCCACTCGCACGCACGCAGCGTGCGCTCGGCAATGAATTCGGGAGATTTTTCCCCGTACGGGGCATGGCGGGAATCCGCCAGGTAGAGAAGCGATTCGGCCGGCAGTTCGGCGCGAATCGCGCGCAGGACAGAGAGCCCTCCGAGGCCGGAGTCGAACACCCCGACCGGTGCCTGCGCGCGTGTCGTCACGATAGCAACGTCAAGCAGATCAGCCTGCAGCGACCGGAATCTTGCCGATCTTCGCTTGCCATTCCGCCGGGCCGGTCTTGTGGACCGACGTGCCCGAACTATCGACGGCGACGGTGACAGGCATGTCCTTCACGTCGAACTCGTAGATGGCTTCCATGCCCAGGTCTTCAAACGCCAGCACCTTGGCACCGCGAATGGCCTTCGACACGAGGTAGGCGGCGCCGCCTACGGCCATCAGGTAGGCCGACTTATGCTTCTGGATGGCCTCGATGGCAGCCGGGCCGCGCTCGGCCTTGCCCACCATGGCGATCAGGCCCGTCTGGGCGAGCATCGTCTCGGTGAACTTGTCCATGCGCGTAGCGGTGGTCGGACCTGCCGGGCCGACGACTTCATCGCGCACCGGATCCACCGGGCCGACGTAGTAGATCACGCGGTTGGTGAAGTCGAGCGGCAGCTTCTCGCCCTTGGCCAGCATGTCGGCGATGCGCTTGTGTGCGGCGTCACGGCCGGTGAGCATCTTGCCGTTGAGCAGCAGGGTCTGGCCTGGCTTCCACGAGGCGACTTCTTCCGGCGTGAGCGCGTTCAGGTCCACGCGCTTGGACGTTTCCGTGTTCGGTGCCCACTCGACCTTGGGCCATTGCGACAGGTCCGGCGCTTCCAGCTTGGCAACGCCGCTGCCGTCCAGCGTGAAGTGCGCGTGGCGGGTGGCCGCGCAGTTCGGGATCATGGCGACTGGCAGATTGGCCGCGTGGGTCGGGTAGTCCAGGACCTTCACGTCGAGCACGGTGGCCAGACCGCCCAGGCCTTGCGCGCCGATGCCCAGCGCATTGACCTTCTCGTACAGCTCGATGCGCAGTTCTTCTGCGCGGTTGCTCGGGCCACGGGCGATCAGGTCTTGAATGTCGATCGGCTCCATCAGGGCTTCCTTGGCCAGCAGCATGGCCTTTTCAGCCGTGCCGCCAATGCCGATGCCCAGCATGCCCGGCGGGCACCAGCCGGCGCCCATGGTCGGCACGGTCTTGAGCACCCAGTCGACGATCGAATCCGACGGATTCAGCATGACGAACTTGGACTTGGCCTCGGAGCCACCGCCCTTGGCCGCGACGATCACATCCACCGTATCGCCCGGCACGATCGACATGTTGATCACCGCCGGGGTGTTGTCCTTCGTGTTGGTGCGCTTGCCTGCGGGGTCAGCGAGCACGCTTGCGCGCAGCTTGTTGTCGACGTCGTTGTACGCGCGGCGCACGCCTTCGTTGACCATGTCTTCCAGGCTCATCGTGGCGCCGTCCCAGCGCACGTTCATGCCCACCTTCAGGAACACGGTGACGATGCCGGTGTCCTGGCAGATCGGGCGCTTGCCCTCGGCGCACATGCGGCTATTGGTCAGGATCTGCGCGATGGCGTCCTTGGCCGCCGGACTTTGTTCCTGCTCATAGGCGCGGCCCAGAGCAGTGATGTAGTCCATCGGGTGGTAGTAGCTGATGTACTGCAGCGCGTCGGCGACGCTCTGGATGAGGTCTTCTTGACGAATGACGGTCATGGTGGGGACCAACGTATAGGAATGAGAAACCGGGATGCGGTGGGGCAGTCGTCTGCCTTGTGATGCGTACCGCGCACCAGCGGCGGGCGCCGCTGGTTCAGAACAGCCGCAAATCATACACCCAATGTCGGGGCTGAATTGTCCGAGCGGATTCGTCGGAATCGGCAGCGCGACAAGGCGGCGGCGTCAATGTGCGTCGGCAGCCTCGCCCTGCGGGTGGGCATGCGAAACCAGGCGATCCACCCACGCCATCACCAGCGCCGAGACCAGGAACGCCACGTGGATCACCACCTGCCACAGGATCGTGTGCGTGTCCTTCTGGGCCGCATCGATGAAGGTCTTGAGCAGGTGGATCGACGAAATGCTGATCAGCGCCATCGACAGCTTCACCTTCAGCACGCCCGCGTTGACGTGGTCCAGCCATTCGGGCTCATCCTCATGGCCTTCGATACCGAGCTTGGACACGAAGATGTCGTATCCACCGATGATCACCATGATCAGCAGGTTGGAGATCATCACCACATCGATCAGGCCAAGCACGGCCAGCATGATCTTGGTTTCGTCCATGTCGGAGAGGTGCGAAACCAGGTGCCACACCTCGACCACGAACAGGTACACATACGCCGCCTGGGCGACGATCAGCCCTAGATACAACGGCAGTTGCAGCCAGCGGGAAAAGAAGATCAGGCGCGGAATCGGGCGCAGCGGGGCAGTGGGCGACTTCATTGTTCGGAACGGAGCGGGTGGACGAAGACCGCGTGATTGTAACGTTCCGTGATGTCAGGGCGACTTGAGGCGGCTTAGCATCGGCCTACGGTGGCCGCCTCGCGCACATTGTTATTTGACCCGGCGCAGATGTTTGGCCCGCTTGGGCGTCGCATTCTGTTTGCGTGGCCAAGTTGGCCAGCGCAGCAGGCGCCACGCGCTCGCTCCATCAAGCCCGGGTGCGGGAATCAGGTTGATGACCGCGACGAGCAGACTGACGTAGCCAAGGTAAAGCACCACCTCACCGATGATCGGCCAGCGCACAGCGGGCGTGACATTGGCCAGCAGGATCAGCGGCAGCGCCACCGCAAACTGCGCCAGCGCGCCGCCCCAGGCAATCACATAGATGTCGCGTTGGCGGGCAGGTGCCTCATGCACACACATGCCGTGGAAGAGCGCGAGGTAGATCGCCTCGACACGGGCGCCGGCGCGTCGCGCAAAGTAGGCGTGCCCGGTCTCGTGAAGCAGGATGATGCCGAAATAGGAGCACAGCGCAGCCAGCGCCGTGAAAGGGGCCTTGATGGAGTAAGCCAGCAGAACGGCCGAGACAGCCAGTACCGTCCAGTGGACGTATACCGGGGCACCGAAGACGCGCAGGTTGCGGAGGCGGTAGTAACGGTTCATGAAGCAGGCGGTGTTGTTGTTATTCGCGATCCAGCGACGGATCAAGCGGGTCCAGCGGATCCACAACCCGCCCACGCCGCACGGGCACGCGTGGCCGCGCCGGCCAACTCGCCACCAGAATGCCCGCCACCACGCAGGCCAACGCCACGGCATGCGGCCAGCCGGGCGTCTCGCCCAGCGCGACGATGCCGTAAGTGGCAGCCGCAATCGGCAGCACCGAGGTGAACACGCCGGCCAAGTGCGCCGGCACATGCCGAATGCCCTTCATCCACAGCCAGAACGAAAAGATGCTGGCCGACAGCGCATACCAGACCACCAGGCCCCAGATGGACACCGGCACCGTCGACGCATCGAACGACAACAACGGCACAAGACCCAGCGGCAGCATCAGCAGGCCGCCGATCAGGTGCGTGTACGCGCAGATCTCGATGGCGGGCAAGGTTTGCGTCAGCCGCCGCGACAGAATCACGTAGATCGATTCGCAGATCACCGCGCCCATCACCAGCGCATTACCCAGCAGCGCCTGCGTGGCATCGGCTGGTGCGCCGGCAGACGACTCACCACCACGGTACGCATTGAGAATGGCCACGCCTGCCACTGCCAGCACGACCGACACGAAGGTCCGCCCCGACGGCTTCTCGCGCAGCACCAGCCATGACAGCAGTGCCACTGTCGCGGGAATCGTGCTGGTGATGATGCCGGCAGCCAGCGCTGAGGTGAGCTTCACACCGTTGAGCATCAGCAGCGTAAAGCCGAAGGTGCCGAAGAACGCCTGCAGGAAGAGGTTGATCCATTCGCCACGCGTCACCCGCCGCATGCGTGATGGCTTGTACCACGGTGCCATGCACACGATGGCAATCAGAAAGCGCAGCAATGCAAACAGCATCACCGGCATGACGGCAACGATCGATTTGCCGAAACCAACGTTGCTGCCGACCAGTGCCATGGCAGCAATGAGGAAAAATGCGTGGATGGGCACGATGACGAATTTGGGTGGAGAGCGGTGCGGGACGCGGCTTTCGGGCCGCTCATGTTGCATTGCGATGCATGCCGCAGTGCTGAGTGACGCATTATAGTAATGCCCTTCGCGTCAAATTGCGGCGTCAGATACGTAAGGCTGGAGTCAGGTCAGCCGCTTAGATTCGCCGCAAAACGATTACAGACACCGCTATCAGGAGACATCATGGCTGGCATTGAATCTGTTCTGCACGAGGTGCGCGTCTTTGACCCGCCCGAGTCCTTCGTCAAACAGGCCAACATCGCCGGCATGGACGCCTACCGTGCCATGTGCGCCGAGGCCGAGCACGACTACGAAGGCTTCTGGGCACGCCTCGCACATGAGCACCTGCTGTGGCACAAGCCGTTCACCAAGGTGCTGGACGAATCCAACGCGCCGTTCTACAAGTGGTTTGAAGACGGCGAGATCAACGCCTCGTACAACTGCCTCGAGCGCAACCTTGAGAACGGTAACGCCGACAAGGTCGCCATCGTCTTCGAAGCCGACGATGGCAAGGTCACCCGCGTCACCTATCGCGAGCTGTACGTACGCGTTTGCCGCTTCGCCAACGGCCTGAAGGCACTCGGTATCAAGAAGGGCGATCGCGTCGTCATCTACATGCCGATGTCGGTGGAAGGCATCGTCGCCATGCAAGCCTGTGCACGCATCGGGGCCACGCACTCGGTGGTGTTTGGCGGGTTCTCGGCCAAGTCGCTGCAGGAACGCATCGTTGACGTGGGTGCCGTAGCGCTCATCACGGCGGATGAGCAGATGCGCGGCGGCAAGGCTCTGCCGCTCAAGGCCATCGCCGACGAGGCATTGGCGATGGAAGGCACGGACGCCGTGAAGCACGTGATCGTCTATCGCCGCACCAACGGCAACGTGAACTGGGTGGAGGGCCGCGACCGTGCGATGGACGAGGTCGAAGCCGGCCAGCCGGACACCTGCGAAGTCACCCCGGTGGGCGCCGAGCATCCGCTCTTCATCCTCTACACCTCGGGCTCGACCGGCAAGCCGAAGGGTGTGCAGCAC
>NZ_JAELUI010000212.1 GCF_016429285.1 Ralstonia sp. ASV6 | reverse complement strand
ACGGCTTCCAGGTGCTCACGCAGCGCACCGACCTGACGCCGCTGCGCAAGCTGTGGCTGGCCTGGCGAACTCAAATCACGCAGATCCGCAGTTGATCAGACCTTGATCAGATCCAGCGGTGCAAACCGGCCGGCCAGCACCGACTGCGAATCCATCCCCCACCAGCGTTCCAGCACCGTCGCGTAGAGCGAGCGAAAATCGACCGACGGGTCGAGATTGCCGCCGCCATCCAAGCGCTCCAGCATCGGCCCCTGCCCCGCCAGTCCACCCTTCACGCGACCGCCTGCCACGAAATGCGCAGCGGCAGTGCCATGGTCCGTACCATTATTCAGGTTCTCGCGCGGGCGGCGGCCGAACTCGGAATACGTGACGATCAGCGTGTCATTCCAGCGGCCCAACTCCGTAAGCGCACTCTTGAGCGAGGCAATGCCATCGCCCAACTGACGCAGCAGATTCGCCTGCGTGCCTTGTTGGTTGGTATGTGTGTCGAAACTACCCAGCGACAGGCACACCACAGCGACATCGGCCCCGCCATGCCCGGGTGCAGCAACCACCTGCATCGCCGCCTTGATCGAGTTGCCGAAGCCGCCATCCGGAAAGTGCGTCTGGAACGCAAACTTGCCCGCCTTCGGACGCAGCCCGTCAGCGGCTTTGACGATATCTGCCTCGACTTTCAGCACGTGCTCAAGCGTTGCGTTGCCCATGGCGTGAGATGGCATCGCCAGCTTGGCTTCGTTGAGGAAGGCGTCCGGATTGGCCAGCGCCACCGCACGGGCGCCGCCATCGAGCGGGCCGAGATCTGCGCTGCCGATAATCACGCCATCCGCACCGAACGACGCCGGCACAGGCCGCGCGGCAAATGCGCGGGTCAGCCAACCTTCGCGCAGGTACTGGTCGGAGCGCGACGCCGTATCCCAGATCTCGATCGAGCGGAAGTGCGAAAGATTCGGCTGCGGATACGACAGCCCCTGCACCACCGATAGCTCGCCTGCCTGCCACAGCGGCATCATCGCCTGCAAAGACGGATGCAGGCCGTAGCGGTCATCGAGTTGCAGCACCTGCTCACGCTTGATGGCAATGCGCGGGCGCAGCGCGTAGTACTGCGCGCTGGTGTACGGCACAACGGTGTTCAAGCCGTCGTTGCCGCCCTTGAGTTCAATGAGGATCAGCAGATTGCCATAGCCCTTGCGCTTGTCCTGCCCTTGAGCAAAGACCACGCCCGGGAGGCCGGATGCAGCGCCACCAAGGCCGAGCATGGCGCCAGCCTTCAGAAAATCGCGACGTTCCATGATGTGTGCTCCTGCAATCGTGGCGTTACTTCAATTGGTAGGCGGGGTCCATCATCAGCGTGCGCAGGTACGCGGTACCAGCCAGCTTGACGGGAATGGGCGCGGTGGGCTCGATCGGCAACACCGCGCGCTGGATCGAAATGCGCGGCCCGAGCTGCGGCGGGTCATCCCCATCCGCCCCAAACTGCGCCAACCACTTGGACGAATTGAACGACACCATCGTCTGCGACTGCGCCAGCTTGAAGCGGCCCTCTTGGCCCATGCCCTTGAGCGCCTGCCCCAAGCCTTGCACCGTGCCGCCCTCCTTCAGGTCTGCACGCATGGCGGCCATCATCATGCCGGGCTTCTGTTGCTGGGCTTGCTGCGCTGGCGCCTTCATCTCGGTCGAACGGAACAACTGGTCGAGAAACTGCTTGCGACCCAGCAGCGTGGTCGAGTTGATCCACGCATCGCCACCCGGCCAGCCTTTCACGTTGGGCGGTGCCAGCAGGTTCTGCCCGAGTTGCGCCGATTTGATCGCGAACGGCGTCGGGTCAGAGTACTGCACGTTGAATTGCTTGAGCGTGCCGACAATCATCTCCACTGGCGACTTCACCAACGTTGCGCGCGTCTGCGGCGCCCAGAAGGTCGGCGTCATGAACAACTCGCGCAGGGCAACCTTGATGTCGTACCCACTTGAGCGGAATGCATCGGCCACACGCTGTACTTGCGCCGTATCCGGTTCTGGCGAAACAAACTCGCGCCACAGCTTGGTTACGATGAAGGTTGCCGTCTCGGGGCGGGACAGCAGGATGTCGAGCATCTGGTCACCGTCGTAGTCGCCGCTCTGGCCAAACACGATCTTCACGCCGGTGTCGTGGATCTGCGGTCGCCAGAGGTAGGCGAAGTCGTGCTCGCGGTCGATGCTCCAGCCCGTGTAAGCGCGTGCAGCCTCCTTGATGTCCTGCTCGGTGTAATGGCCCTCACCCAGCGTGAACAACTCCATCACCTCGCGGGCGAAGTTCTCGTTGGGCTTGCCCTTGCGGCTCTCGGCGCCATCCAGGTAGATCAGCATCGCCGGGTCTTTGCCGATGGCGTGCAGCATCGTGCCGAAGTTGCCCACAGCGTTCTGGCGCAGCAGAACATTCTGGCGGTACATCAGTTGCGCGAACGGCACCTTCTGCGAGCTCGATACGAAGTGGTTATGCCAGAACAGCGTCATGCGCTCGGTCAACGGCGACGGCGTCTTGATCATCTCGCCCATCCACCAGGCGCGCAGCTCCAGTTCGTGCGCAGCGTTCTTCTGGCGTGCGGCCTTGCGGGCGTCTTCGTCGGGCAGCTTGTTGTAGGGGATGATTGGTTCATTGACCCACACCGGCGGCGGCTGCGTAGCGACATTGCCTGTCTGGGCCAGCACACGGTCGATAGCCTCGCGGTGGGTCAGCCCGGCATAGGTGTCGAGCTCACTCTCGGAGGGCGAAAAGCCGATGCGAGTAAGAAAATAGCGCGCGTCTTCGCGATCCAGGCGCTGCTCGTCGGCAGCGGGTGCCAAGGCTCGCGTGCTGTGGCGATGCGGCTTGTCTTGCGTCGCCGCCTGCGCGGGTGGAAGTGAAAGGACGCCAGCGGCTGCCAGCGCCAGAAAAATCGTGCCACGGACTTGCATGTCGGTCCCCCGAGTCGACCCTGATGCCTTGCCGGGGCAGCGACTACGCGCCGTTCCTCGGCCCCTACCTAGCCGCCACGGTGATAGATGTCCCGCGTGACGTCATAGATGTTCTGACGCAACTGCTTGCGTTCCTCGGGTGACAGCTTGCGCTGCGGGGGTGGCGACGACCGGCCTTCGCTCTCGGCTCGGCGGCTTTCCATGGCAGCGGCACGGCGACGGCGTTCATCTGCCTCGTTACCGCGTCCTCCACCCTGGTTCCCGCCCTTGTGCGGCGCGGCGGCCTCGAAGAAGCCACCGCCGTTGAATCGACTGAACCCGTTCCCCCCTCCGAATCCACTGGGGGGGGCATTGTGCGGCCCACGCGCCTGTGCCGGCAGATACGCCAGGCAGAGGGCGGCAGCACACGCCGTCAGCGCCAGGCGCCGCCGGAAACTTGCTGATCGATCCGTCAAAAGAGAGAGAGAAGCCACGTCCATGTTGCTGGAAACCGATGCGCCATGCATCATTGCGCGACAATCGATATCAGGCAACCGCATTGCACGCCAGCCCCCTTTATGGGGGTCAGCACTATTTGATCCCAACTGAGGAACCGCCAAGGCAGTGTAGCCGTGCGTCCTACAGACTGTTCGTGTGGCCCGGTAAATAATGTAACCGTCTGTTTCAATTGGGCTTCCACCGCTGCCTGAACTCCCGCGGGGCCATGTTTTTGTCGTTACCATTAGCGCCATGGAAAATTCTGGTCAAAAGATTCTCGTCGTTGATGACGATCCCCGCCTGCGCGATCTGCTGCGCCGTTACCTCGGGGAACAGGGCTTCACCGTGCTGGTGGCGGAAAACGCCACGGCCATGAACAAACTCTGGCTGCGCGAGCGCTTCGACCTGCTCGTGCTCGACCTCATGATGCCGGGCGAAGATGGCCTGTCGATCTGCCGTCGCCTGCGCGGCGCAAACGATCAGACGCCCATCATCATGCTCACCGCCAAGGGCGAAGACGTGGACCGCATCGTCGGCCTCGAAATGGGCGCCGATGATTATCTGCCCAAGCCCTTCAACCCGCGCGAGCTGATCGCACGCATTCACGCCGTGCTGCGTCGCCGTGGTCCGGCCGAGATTCCCGGCGCCCCGTCGGAAACGCCCGAAACCTTCGCCTTTGGCGATTTCGTGTTGAACCTGGCCACGCGCACACTCAAGAAGAACGACGAAGAGATCACACTTACGACGGGCGAATTCTCCGTGCTCAAGGTGTTTGCGCGCCATCCGCGCCAACCCCTATCGCGTGAGAAGCTCATGGAAATGGCGCGCGGGCGTGAATATGAAGTCTTCGACCGCAGCCTGGACGTACAGATCTCGCGCCTGCGCAAGCTGATCGAGCCTGACGCCAGCAACCCGCGTTTCATCCAGACGGTCTGGGGCCTGGGCTATGTGTTCATTCCTGATGGCGCCAAGTAAGGGCGCCAAGTAACCCCTCTTATCCGCAACCGACTTGCGCATTCCGCGTCCGGCCGCGCTGCGGCATCTGTTGATCAGTGTGTTTGGTTCGCTGTTCTGGCGAACCTTCATGCTGATCGCTCTGCTCATTGCGATCTCGCTGGGCGTCTGGTTCCAGAGCTTCCGCATTTTCGAGCGTGAACCGCGCGCGCAACAGATCGCCATGCAGGTCGTCAGCGTGGTCAAGCTCACGCGGGCGGCACTGCTGTACTCCGACCCCGCGCGGCGGCGCTTCCTGCTGCTCGACCTCGTGCAGAACGAAGGCATCAAGGTCTACCCGCGCGAGAAGGAAGATGAGTATCGCGAACCGCACACCAACCCGTACCTGACGCAACTCGTCCAGCAAGAGATCCGCAATCGGCTGGGCGCCGAAACGGTGATCGCCACGGCGGTCAACGACATTCCGGGCGTGTGGGTAAGCTTCCAGATCGAAGGCGACGACTACTGGGTTGCCATCAGCCCTGATCGTTTCGAGCACGTGCCGGGACTGCAGTGGCTGTGGTGGTCGATGGCGGCACTGGTGCTGTCGGTGCTGGGCGCGGCATTCATCACCTCGCGCGTGAACCAGCCACTCAAGCGCCTGGCCGACACAGCACGCGCCATCAGCGCGGGCGACGACCCGAAGGCGCTACCCGAAGCCGGCGGCACCGAAGTGGCGCAAGCGAATCACAGCTTCAACCAGATGGTGCGCGACCTCAAACAGCTCGAGGCCGACCGCGCCGTCATGCTGGCCGGCATTTCGCACGACTTGCGCACACCGCTCACGCGCCTGCGCCTGGAAACCGAAATGAGCCCCGTCGACGAACAAACGCGCGAGCTGATGGTGGCCGACATCGAGCAGATGGACGCCATCATCGGCCAGTTCCTCGACTACGCGCGCCCTTCCAGTGAGATGCAGGAAGAGGTGGATCTGACCGAACTCGTGCGCGATACGGCACCGGTGTATTCAGCGCACGATGACATCGATCTCACGCTCAAGCTCGCGCCGGAAGCCATCGCCCGCTGCAACCGGATGGAGACGCAGCGCATTCTCGACAATTTGATTGAAAACGCGCGCCGCTACGGCAAGACGCCCGGCACCGGTCGCGCCAACATCACGGTCAGTACTCTGCTGCAGAACAACGAGGTGGTGTTGTGCGTGGCCGATCGCGGCGCCGGTGTGCCCGTCGATCAGCTCGGCCTGCTCACGCGCCCGTTCTACCGACTCGAATCTGCCCGCAGCGAGGCCAAGGGCGCCGGGCTCGGCATGTCGATCGTCAATCGCATCCTGCAGCGCAGCGGCGGTCGGCTGGTGCTGGAGAACCGCACACCGCCAGAAACCGGGCTGGTCGTCAGCGCCTGCTACACACGCTACTGATCTGTGCCGCTCGGGCACAACCTACCGGCCTTTACGACGGTCATGCGTCACAACTCCAATCGGAGCATCAGCGCGCTTGCCCGTAATTGCTGCCGTTCAGATCATCAATCTCGGCAGCTTCTGCGCGATAGATCAGCACCACGGCCTGTGCGACGATGCCCTCTTCCTTGCCCTCGAAGCCGAGCTTCTCGTTGGTCTTGGCCTTGACGTTACAACGCTCGGGCGCAATACCAAGGTCTTCCGCCAGGTTGGCAACCATGCCCGGCACGTGCGGGGCGAGCTTCGGTTTCTGTGCGATGACGGTGGCATCGACATTGCCCACGGCATAGCCGGCCTTGCGCACGCGTTGCACGGCTTCACGCAGCAGCACGCGGCTGTCGGCGCCAGCAAAGGCCGGATCGGTGTCGGGGAAATGCCGGCCAATGTCACCCAGGCCGGCGGCACCGAACAGCGCATCGGTAATCGCATGCAGCAGCGCATCGGCATCGGAGTGGCCGAGCAGCCCGCGTGTGTGCGGAATCTCTACGCCACCCAGGATCAACTTGCGGCCTTCCACCAGTGCGTGTACGTCGTAGCCTTGGCCAATGCGGATGTCCATCCAATTCATGCTTGCGATGCCTCGTGAGGTTTGTCTTATGCGTGCCGTGCGAGGATGGCCTCGGCAAGCGCGAAATCGTCGGGATACGTCACCTTGAAGTTGC
>NZ_JAELUI010000211.1 GCF_016429285.1 Ralstonia sp. ASV6 | reverse complement strand
GGTGCAGGAGCAGGAACGTGTGTTCCGCCCGTCCAACGCGCGGCGCATTGTGCTGGCAACCAACGTGGCTGAGACCTCGCTCACGGTGCCGGGTATCCGCTACGTGGTCGATACGGGGCTGGCACGCGTCAAGCGCTATTCGTATCGCAACAAGGTCGAGCAGTTACAGATCGAGCCGGTGTCGCAGGCTGCCGCCAACCAGCGCGCGGGCCGTTGCGGCCGGGTGGCCGATGGTGTGTGCATTCGCCTGTACGAAGAGTCGGATTTCATCGCGCGGCCGCGTTTTACCGATCCGGAAATCCTGCGCTCCTCCCTGGCGGCGGTGATTCTGCGCATGAAGGCGCTGCGGCTGACCGACGTCGAACAATTCCCGTTCATCGAGCCGCCGCTGGGCCGTGCGATTGCCGATGGCTACCAGCTCTTGCAGGAACTGGGTGCCGTCGACGACGAGAACGCGCTGACCCCTCTGGGCAAGCAGGTGGCGCGGCTGCCGCTGGACCCGCGCGTGGCACGGATGATCCTGGCGGGGCGTGACCACCAGTGCCTGCGCGAGATGCTCATCATTGCGAGTGCCTTGTCGGTACAAGACCCGCGTGAGCGTCCACAGGAACTACAGCAGCAGGCTGATCAGGCGCACCGGTTATTTGCTGACGAAAAGTCAGAGTTTCTCGGCTGGGTGAAGCTGTGGAAGTGGTTTGAAGAGGCCGTCGCGCACAAGAAGTCGAACAAGCAGTTGCAGGACCAGTGCCGATCGCACTTCCTCTCGCACGTGCGGCTGCGCGAATGGCGCGATGTGCACTCCCAATTGCACACGACGGTGGCGGAGCAGGGCTGGAAGCTCAACGAATCCGATCCGACCTACGAGCAACTGCATCTGGCACTGCTGACGGGGTTGCTCGGCAATATCGGCGTGCGCATTGAAGAGGCCGACGGCAAGGGCCGCGAATACCTCGGGGCGCGCGGTATCAAGTTCTTCCTGTGGCCGGGCTCGGTCATCGCGCGCAAGGCTGGCAAGTGGGTCGTGGGCGGCGAACTGATCGAGACCAGCCGCCTGTTCGGCCGCACGCTCGCGCGTATCGAGCCGGAATGGGTGGAGAAGGTCGGCGCGCACCTGCTGAAGGTGTCGTGGAGCGACCCGCATTGGGAAAAGAAGGCAGGCCAGGTGATGGCCTTCGAGCGCGGCACGCTATATGGCCTGCCGGTCTACCAGCAGCGTCGCGTGCATTTCGGGCCGATGCAGCCGAAGGAGGCGCGCGAGATGTTCATTCGCCGTGCGCTGGTCGACGGCGAGTTCGAAACACGCCTGCCGTTCTTCACGCACAACCAGCGCCTGGTGCGGGAGATCGAGAACCTTGAACACAAGTCTCGTCGGCAAGACGTGCTGGTGGACGACGAGCTGATCTACGCGTTCTACGACAGCCAGATTCCCGCCGACATCCATAACACCGTCGCGTTCGAGCGCTGGTATGCGGACGCTGCCAACGCAAGTGAAAAAAGCGGCCAGAAGCTGCTGTACCTGAATCGCGATGACCTGATGCGGCACGAGGCGGCAGGCATCACGACTGACCTGTTCCCCAAGACGCTGCCGATTGCCGGTATCGACATGGGTGTGACCTACCACTTCGAGCCCGGCAGCCCGCGCGATGGTGTGACGCTGACGGTGCCGCTGTATGCGCTCAATCAGGTGCCCGCGCAGCGTGCCGAATGGCTGGTGCCCGGCATGCTCAAGGAGAAGGTGCATCTGCTGCTCAAGAGCCTGCCGCAGAAGCTGCGTCGCCATTGCGTGCCGCTGCCGGATTACGCCGCCGGTTTTGTTTCCCGCGTGAAGCTGGGCGACGGCGACCTGCTCGACCGCCTGATCGCCGACGTGCGTGAGGAGACCGGCATCGCGCTCAAGCGCGCCGACTTCAAGCTCGAAACGCTGCCCGCGCATCACTTCATGAACTTCAAGGTGATCGACGAGCACGGTCGCCAGCTCGACATGGGCCGCAATCTGGCCCAGTTGCGCGCAGAGCTGGGCGGACGGGCGCAGCAGACGTTCCAGTCGATCGCCGCCCAGGATGCGGCCGTGGCGGGCGCGCAGGCGGAGAACGCCAGGCCCGGTAAGGCAGGCAAATCAGAAGCGCCGGCGAATGCTGCGCTGTATTCCGGCCTGACCACGTGGAACTTCGGCGCGTTGCCGGAGTTGCTTGAAGTCCGCAAGGGTAACCAGACACTGTTCGGCTATCCAGCACTCGTGGATGCTGGCGACCACTGCGATGTGGAGGTCTTTGATGATCCCGCAGAGGCGGCACGCATCCACCGCCTGGGCCTACGCCGGTTGTTTGCGATCCAGTTGCGCGAGCCGTTGAAGTATCTGGAAAAGAACATCCCGGGCTTGTCGCAGATGGCAATCCAGTTCATGAACCTTGGCACGCAGGATGAATTGCGTGACCAGATCCTGGATGCCACGCTGGAGCGCGCCTGCCTGCAGGACCCCCTGCCCACCGACGACACAAGCTTTGGCGCCCGCAAGGACGAAAGCCGTGCCCGCCTGACGCTGTTGGCGCAGGAGATCGCCCGCTTGGTCGGCGCCATTCTGACTGAATACGCGCAACTGCCGCGCAAGCTGCAGATTGCCAAGCCGTTTGCCGCCGCCACTGCGGACATCGACGCGCAACTGAAAACGCTGATGCACAAGCGCTTCATCGAGGCGACGCCCTATGCGCAGTTGACGCACTTCCCACGTTACCTGAAGGGCATCGCTCTGCGCATCGACAAGCTCAAGGCGGACCCGATGCGCGACACGCAGCGCATGCAGGAGATGGCACCGCTGATCCAGCAATACCAGCGTGCGGAAAAGGCATTGCGCGTACAGGGGCAGGGCGGCAACGACCCCCGTATGGAGGAGTTCCGCTGGATGCTGGAGGAGTTGCGCATCGCCTTGTTTGCGCAGGAGTTGCGTACACCGGTACCGATGTCGGTCAAACGGCTGCAGAAAGTGTGGGAATCAATGCAACGGTAGCCCGCCATGCTTTGCTGGGCGCCGGGAAAGTTCCCACTTTCTTTTTTTGATTTGTGTCAGCGACGCCATAACAGCGGGCGTTAAAATGGCTGGCTAAGTTGCTGAATCTTCTCGCTATGTCTGCCTTGCGCGCCTCGTTTGCCTTCCGTTGGTTTTCCACGCTCGTTCTGTCGGCCGCTGCCCTGATGGCAGCGCATGCGGCGCGTGCAGAAGTCGTCACTGTGCTCAACTCGGGCGACGCCAGCGTCTCACTGATCGACAAGGACACCCGCAAGGTGCTGGAGACCTTCCCGATTGGCAAGGAGCCGCACCACCTGATTGCTACGCCTGACGAAAAATCGCTGATTGTTGCCAATGCAGTCGGCAACGATCTGGTGTTCCTGGACCCCGTCACCGGCAAGATTCAGCAGCGTGTGCCGCGCATTGATGACCCATACCAGATCGGCTTCTCGCCTGACCAGAAGTGGTTCCTGACCACGGGCAACCGCCTGGACCGCGTTGATATCTACCGCTGGGATGGCCACGCGCTCACTATCGCCAAGCAAATTCCGGCGGCCAAGACGCCCAGCCACATCGCCTTTACGGCAGATAGCAAGATTGCCTTCATTACGTTGCAGGACTCCAACGAGGTGATGGCCATCGATCTGCCTACGCAGACCGTCATGTGGCGCATGACCATCGGCTCCGCCCCCGCCGGTGTGTGGGTCACGACAGATCAGAAATACCTGCTGGTGGGTATGACCGGCGCCGATTACGTTGAGGTGATCGACTGGCGTAACCGCACCAGCGTCAAACGCATCCAGACTGGCAAGGGCGCTCACAACTTCCGTGCGCTGGGTGACAAGCGTCACCTGTTCCTGTCGAACCGCGTGTCCGGCACGATCAGCATCATCGACCAACAGACGCTCACCAAGGTGGGCGACATCACTGGCCTGCCGCCTGGCCCGGATGACATGGAATTGACCGCCGACGGCAAGCAGCTCTGGGTGACCTGCCGCTGGGCCAAGCGTGTGGCGATCGTCGATGTAGCGAGCCGCAAGGTGGTGGAAGAGATCAAGGTCGGGCGCTCGCCGCACGGCATCTACTTCCGCACGCGCGCTCCGCTCATCTAACGCGTGGCGACCATGAAAACGGGCCTGTCGATGTTTCGCACGGTGGCCGCTACAGCGGCCCTGGGGCTGTGTGCGCTGGCTGCGGCGGCGCCCAGTGGCGTGAATGCCGGCGCCTGCAAGGGCACCGTCTACCTGACGTTCGACACGGGCAGCATGAGCCAGGCCCAGTTGATTGCCGATACGCTGCGCCGTCACCGCATCCACGCCACATTTTTCCTCGCCAACGAAAAGACGATCCACGGCGACAGCACGCTGGACGACAGCTGGGCACCGTACTGGAAATCGCTGGCTGCCGATGGTCACGCTTTCGGCACGCACACCTTCGATCACGTCTACTACAAGGGTGAGGCTGGCGGCGGCAAAGTCCGCTTCCGCCCGCAGTTTGGTGAGCAAGGCGGTCGCAACGTCGTCTGGGATGAGCCCGAATTCTGTGCAGAGCTGAAGCGCAGCGCTGAACGCTTCAAGGCCATGACCGGCCAGCCGATGGACCCGCTGTGGCGGGCGCCGGGCGGGCATCTGTCGGCCACCACCGAAGGCTGGGCCAAGCAGTGCGGCTTTGCCCATGTGGCTTGGGCGCCTGCCGGTTTTCTCGGCGATGAGTTGCCGTCCGAGCGCTATCCGAATGCCATGCTGCTCGACAAGGCGTTGACCAACCTGCGCGATGGCGACATCGCGATGGCGCACCTGGGCATCTGGTCGCGCAAGGACCCGTGGGCACCCGCCGACCTGGAGCCGCTGATTGCCGGCCTGGAGCGCAAGGGTTTCTGCTTTGCCACGCTGCGCGATCATCCGCAGTACAAGGCCTGGTTTGCCGCTCACCCAGCGGCCCGCTGATTTGCTTCGCCATGTTTGACTGGATTTCCGACACCTTCACGCAAGCCCAGGATGTGTTGTTTCAGCACATCGTGATGCCGCTCACCTATGCGATTGGCCTGGGTGGCTATGTTGAAGATGCGTACCCCGGCACTGAATGGCTGTTGATGGGGCTGGTGCAGATCGCCGTACTGCTGCTGGTATTGCGCCCGCTGGAGCGCTGGCGCCCGGTGGAGCCGATGCACGATCGCAAGGCCGTGCGCGCAGACATTTTCTATACGCTGTTTCATCGGCTCGGCTTCTTCCCGCTGCTGATGTTCTTCACCCTGCAACCGCTCATCGATGACCTGGATGGCAAGCTGCGTTTCTGGGGCTGGGCGCACCTGAACGTGGAGGACTGGTGGCCGGGCGTCACATCGGTCGCCATCGTCAGCTTTCTGATCTATCTGGTGCTGTTCGACCTGCTCGACTACTGGTACCACCGCCTGTCGCACAAGTTCCACTGGTGGTGGAGCCTGCATGCGCTGCACCACAGCCAGCAGCAAATGACAATCTGGTCGGATGATCGCAACCACATCCTCGACGATGTGCTGCGCGGTGCAGTGTTTGCCGTTGCGGCGCTGGTCATTGGGGTGGAACCCTCGCAGTACGTGCTGCTGGTTGCCGTCTCGCAGTTGCTGCAAAGCCTGCAGCACGCCAATGTGCGGTTGCACTTCGGCTGGCTGGGTGAGCGGTTGCTGATCTCGCCACGCTTCCACCGGCTGCACCACGCCATCGGCCTCGGGCACGAGGTACCGGGCAAGCCGGGCGTGCTGGGTGGCTGCAACTTCGGCGTGCTGTTCCCATGGTGGGACATGCTGTTCGGCACCGCGATCTTCTCGCCGGACTATCACGCCACCGGCATCCGCGATCAACTGCCCGCGCCGCAAGGCCACTCGCGCGACTACGGGCGCGGTGTACTGCGCCAGCAATGGCTGGGCTTCAAGCGTCTGATCGGCCGCGCCTGAGGGACATTCAGCATGGTCTGAGACGGCGCCGGCAGCATGTCGGCCCGCTGTGCTAGGCTGTCCGCTCCCTGATTTTCCGACTCCCGCATGAACGACCTGATTCGCTCGTTTGGCCGCGCGCTGCTTTCGCAACTGCATCCGCGCATGTTGTTCCTGACCGTGCTGCCGTTTGTTGTTGCCCTGGTGGTGTGGGGCGCCGTCCTGTACTTCGGCTGGGATGCGATGAACGGCATGGCGCGGGATGCCGTGGAAAGCTGGACGTTCATGGGCTGGATCAAGAGCGGCTTAGGTGCCATCGGCATGTCGGGTTTGTGGTCGGCCATCGCGCCGCTGCTGGTCATCACGTTGCTGGTGCCGGTGATCGTCGTGTCGATCCTCGTGTTTGTGAGCGTGACAGCGGTGCCGCCGGTCATGCGTTTCCTGGATCGCAGCTACCCGCAACTCGAGCGCCGCAAGGGCGGTTCGGTGGCGGGCAGCGTGATGCATGCTCTGCTGTGCACACTGGTGTTCATTCTGGTGGCGATCGTCACGCTGCCGTTGTGGCTGATCCCGCCGTTCTTCGCGCTGATTCCGCCGCTGCTGTGGGGCTGGCTGACCTACCGCCTGATGACCTACGACGCGCTGGCCGACCACGCCACGCC
>NZ_JAELUI010000210.1 GCF_016429285.1 Ralstonia sp. ASV6 | reverse complement strand
GGTGTCGACCTGCAGAAAGTCCTGGTTCGGATGCTTGCGGCCACCTTGCGGCGGCACGGACGCCATCGTCCCTTCGACAAGCTTCAGCAGCGCCTGCTGCACACCTTCCCCAGAAACGTCCCGGGTGATGGATGGGTTGTCAGACTTGCGCGAAATCTTGTCGATTTCGTCGATGTAGACGATGCCGCGCTGGGCCTTGTCCACTTCGTAATTGCAGTTCTGCAGCAGTTTCTGGATGATGTTTTCGACATCTTCGCCCACGTAGCCGGCTTCGGTCAGCGTGGTGGCATCGGCGATGACGAACGGCACGTTCAGCAAGCGTGCCAGCGTTTGCGCAAGCAGGGTCTTGCCCGAGCCAGTCGGCCCGATGAGCAGGATGTTGCTCTTGGACAGCTCGACATCATCCTTCTTGCCGAGGTGCTTCAACCGCTTGTAATGGTTGTAGACCGCGACCGCCAGAATCTTCTTGGCCTGCTCCTGACCAATCACATATTGATCAAGGCTTTGGCGAATCTCATGGGGGGTGGGAAGATCGGACTTTACCGCAAGACCACCTTCCTTCTCGGTGATGGCGGCTTCGTCCCGGATGATTTCATTGCACAGGTCGATACATTCATCGCAGATGAAGACCGAGGGGCCGGCAATCAGTTTCTTGACCTCATGCTGACTCTTGCCGCAGAACGAGCAGTACAGCAGCTTTTCGCCAGTCGAGCCTTTCTTGTCCGCCATAACGATAACCAGTAGTTCCTGGCAGCATCATACGCCAAATTATCTGGCGACGACCCGCAGGAGTTGCACAAAGCAAAAACGAGGCGCGAAGCCTCGTTTTTGACACCGCTTGATATAGCCGGCGCGGCTCAGTCGGTGTGCGGCCAGGGGTGACCCGAAGCGCACCGAGAACCGCGTTCACCCATCACTTAACGCTTGCTGATGACCTGATCGATCAGACCGTATTCCTTGGCCTGTTCGCTGCTCATGAAATTGTCGCGGTCCGTGTCACGGGCGATCTTGTCGACCGGCTGGCCGGTCGCTTCCGACAGCACCGTGTTCAGGCGCTCGCGCAGGTACAGGATTTCACGTGCCTGGATCTCGATGTCCGAGGCCTGACCGCGCGCGCCACCCAACGGCTGGTGGATCATGATGCGCGAGTTCGGCAGCGCCAGGCGCTTGCCCTTCGCACCAGCCGCCAGCAGGAACGCGCCCATGCTGGCAGCCATGCCCATGCACAGCGTCGATACATCCGGCTTCACAAACTGCATCGTGTCGTACATCGCCAGGCCCGACGATACCGAGCCGCCCGGCGAGTTGATGTACAGCGAGATGTCCTTGTCCGGATTCTCGCTTTCCAGGAACAGCAGTTGTGCAACCACGAGGTTGGCAGTCTGGTCGTTGACCTCGCCCACCATGAAGATCACTCGCTCCTTGAGCAGGCGCGAGTAGATGTCGTAGGCGCGTTCGCCGCGGCCCGACTGCTCGACCACCATCGGCACCAGACCGAGCCCCTGCGTTTCAAGTGCAGAAGCCTGGGTACGGGCAAGTTGGTCGATCAGTTCATTGCGGATCATGCGGTTCTCCGGTGCGTGGATCGATCGAATCAGCCTTGCGCCGGGGTGGCGGTCAGCTCCTCGAACGACACAGCCTTGTCAGTAACCTTGGCCTTGTCGCACACAAAATTTACCACGTTGTTTTCGAGCACGTAGGCTTCCATCTCGGCCAGACGCTGTTGGTCGCCGTAGTACCAGCGGATGACTTCCTTCGGATCTTCATAGCTCTTGGCGAACTCTTCGATCTCAGCCTTGATCTGCTCTGGCTTGGCTTCCAGGTTGTTGGCCTTGACGACTTCGGCCAGCACCAGACCCAGCTTCACGCGGCGCTCGGCCTGTTGCGTGAACATCTCAGCCGGGATCGGCATGTTCTTGGCATTCGGCATGCCGCGTTGCTCAAGGTCACGACGGGCCATCTCGACCAGGCGCTCTTGGTCTTGTTCGACCAGCGACTTCGGCACGTCCAGCTCTGCCACCTTCAGCAGCGCTTCCATGACTTGGTCCTTGAGCAGCGCGTGGGTGCGGCGCTTGACTTCACGCTCGAGGTTTTCGCGGATGTCGGCGCGCATCTTGTCGAGGTTGCCGTCGGCGATGCCCAGCGACTGGGCGAAGGCTTCGTTGACTTCCGGCAGGTGCGCCCACTCGACTTGCTTGAGCGTGACGGTGAACTCAGCCGTCTTACCGGCCACGTCCTTGCCGTGGTAGTCCTCGGGGAAGGCCAGCGGGAACACCTTCGACTCGCCCTGCTTCAGGCCCAGCGTCGCTTGCTCGAACTCCGGCAGCATACGGCCTTCACCCAGCACGAAGCTGAAGCCTTCAGCCTTGCCACCGGCAAATTCCACACCGTCGATCTTGCCAACGAAGTCGACCGTCACGCGGTCGCCGTTTTGTGCAACGGCAGCGCCGCCATCACCGTGCTCACCAGCCTCGCCACGCGGGTGGTAGTGCACGCGTTGCTTGCGCAGGATGTCGAGGGTCTTGTCGATTTCAGCGTCGGTGATCTCGGTCTTGGTGCGGGTCAGTTCCGCGCCGGCCAGATCGCCCAGCTTGACTTCCGGATACACCTCGAAGGTGGCGTCGAATGCGACTTGGTCGTCAGCCACGCCCTCGGTCTTCAGCTCGAAGCGCGGTTGGCCGGCAACCTTCACGCCTTGCTCATTGGTGATGTCGAAGAACTGGCGGGCAGCCTTGTCGTAGCGCACTTCAAACTCGACTTGTTGGCCGTACTGTTTCTCGACCATCTTCATCGGGACCTTGCCTGGGCGGAAGCCCGACATCTTGACGGTCTTGGACAGACGCGCCAGACGGCTTTGCTTCTCTTGCTCCACTTCGGCCTTCGGGACGGCCAGGGTCACCTTGCGATCGAGTTTGCCGAGGTTTTCGATAGTCGACATGGTCGTAATTCCAGATTCAGTAGAAAGTTGCGTCGAACGGCGCAGCGCCAGCAGCAGCCGTGGTTCAAAGTTCTTGGTCTTGCCGGGCTTGCGCGGATGCGACGCGAGGGCCGCTCAGGTGAAACTTCGGCGGCTTAAACGGGTGCAACAGGCGCGTTCGGGCTGGCAAACGCAAAACGCATATTATGGCATGGAACGCTCACCGGCCCTGATTTTTTGGGTCAGAACGCTTGGAAACCCCTTCAAACAGCGGGTCAGTCGAGCGTATCGGCCGCTTCAGTTTCAGCGGGTGCAGCGCCCTGCCCGCGCCCGTGTCCATGCTGCAACGCACGCAGGACAAAGCGCCCTGGATCGAGCGCCGCTGCAAGGTCAACTTCCAGCGGCAGCGGGCCGCCGTCGATCTGCGCGGCGAGCAATTCCGCCCCCAGGACGGACCATGTAAGGCCGCGCGAGCCATATGCAAGTGCGGCATACAGCCCCGGCACGCGAGGAAGTTGCGCATGCGGCCCTCGCAGGCGAAAACCCGGCGCCATAGCCACTGCCTCATCGACCACCGCACCGATCAGCGGCAAGCGGTTGGCGGACACGCACCGCACCCCAACATACCCATGCAGTTGCGCCGGGTCCAGCCGCGCCAGCGCCCGCGACTGCTGCGGCTGCATGCCTGCCAGCCGCTTCAGGTTGGCGGCGTGATCGCTGGCGCGCTCGGCCAGATCAGAATCGCCCGGTTGGAACGACGAGCCGATCCGCACAGATGTCGCATCGGGCTCCGCCGGCAACAGGTAGCCATCACCGCACACCACGGCCTTTGGCCAAGCAGCCCCCGGTTCAAGGCTGGCGAGGGGCACATCCGTGAGCTGGCCGCGCACCGGCTTGAGCGACGCAGAGGACAGCGGCGCCAGCCGGGTCGCATCCAGACTATTGGCGAGGATGACGACCGGCGCGCTGGCAATCACGTCATCGTGCGCGTCGAGCGCTTGCCGCTGGCCACCCACTTCGCGCAGCGATTCGACACGGGTGTTCCAGCGTGCATCAATTGCGTTTGCGGCGGCGATGAGGTTCGCCCGGCAGACATCGGGCGGCGCCACCCAGCCAGCCTGCTCGAACCACCAGCCACCCTGCGGCACGCTCGCGCCCACGCGTTCAGCCGCCTGGCTGGCTGGCAGCCAATCGATGTAGCTGGTGGGGTACCCGAGCGCCTGTACAACGCGCTGCTGCTCAGCGGCATCGCCTTCGTGCTCTGCGAGCTGCAGTACGCCGGTTGGCTGGAAGCCAGTAGCAAAGCCCGCGCGGTCGAGTGCGTCCCACTGCCGACGTGCGAGCAGATTGCCGGCGCGCGACAGGCGTGAGAGCACGCTGTCATCGATGGACACGTGGGGGTGCATGGCCGCAGCACGATGCGCTGATGTGCCACGGGCGGGGCCCTCGTTCGCATCGATGAGCGTAATGCGCCAGCCGCGTGCAGCGAGGCGTTCCGCGACGGCGCAACCGGCCAGCCCGGCACCGAGGACGATGGCGTGGCGCTCAGACCAAACCGGCGCGTCGACCGGGCCACGCCGCGTCTTCCAGTGCGTTGGAAACTGCGCGACTGTCATATCGCGCTTGGTGCCGAAGCCCGGTGCCTTGCGCGCCTCGAAGCCGGCTTCCTGCAGGCCGCGCCGTACAAAGCCTGCTGCCGTGTACGTTGCCAGCGTGGCGCCAGCGCGGGCGACACGCGCAAGCTGCTTGAACACGCGCGGCTGCCAGAGATCGGGGTTCTTGGCGGGCGAGAAGCCATCCAGATAAAACGCGTCAGCGGCGCAGGACAGCTGTGGGAGCATCTCCATCACATCGCCAAGCAGCAGCGTGAGCGTGACACGGCCTTCATCGAAGACGAGGCGATGCACGCCGGGCACGGGTACGGGCCATGACTGCCGCAACGCTTCGCCCAGCGGCGCAAGCACACCGTCTTTCGGGTGCACGACAGACAAGCCCGCCCGGTCGAACGGATGCTTCTCGATGGAAACGAAATCGAGCCGTGCGCAACGCTGCGGATCGTCACGCCACGCTGCCCACGTCGCCAGGAAGTTCAGTCCCTGGCCGAAACCGGTCTCGACGATGGTGAAGGCGCCCTTGCCCTGCCACGCGCCCGGCAGCCCGTTGCCGCCCAGGAAGACGTGCTGTGCCTGCGCGAGACCACCTTCGGTGCTGTGATAAACGTCGTCGTATTGCGCGGAGAACGGCGTGCCGTCCGACGTGAGCTGGGGCGTGGCGAGAGCGAGGCCGCGTGGCATGGAACACCTGGGGAAAGAAGCGACGGATTGTACCGCCGCCCTCCCCGCACGCCTTGATCTGACGCAGGTGCGCGCGGCTACACGTCGGCGACCGGCAGCGTACCCATCATGCGGCGATACCACGCGTGGAAATGCTGCATGCCGTCTTCCAACGGCGACTGGTACGGGCCGGTTTCTGACACACCGCGCACCATCAGTGCACGACGGCCTGCGTCCATGCGCTCCCCAATCTCGTCGTCTTCGATGCAGGTTTCCATGTAGGCCGCGCGCTGCGCTTCCACGAACTCGCGCTCGAATGCAGCGATCTCTTCCGGGTAGTAGAACTCGACCACGTTGACGGTGTCCTGCGGCCCTTTCGGGTACAGCGTGGAGAGCACCAGCACGTGCGGATACAGCTCGATCATGTGAGTCGGAAAGTACGTCACCCAGATCGCACCGAAATCGGGCGATGTGCCCGAGCGATAGTCGAGCAGCCGGTCATGCCAGGCGCCGTACACATCTGAGCCCGGTTGGCTGAGTGCCTGATGGATGCCAACGCGCTGCATGCTGTACCAGTCTGCAAACTCCCATTCAAGGTTGTCGCACGTGACGAAATGGCCGAGGCCGGGGTGGAACGGCGCGACGTGGTAATCCTCCAGGTAGACCTCGATGAAGGTCTTCCAGTTGTAGTTGCATTGGTGGACTTCCACGTGATCGAGCACGTAGTCGCCGAAGTCGAATTCGGGCCGTGCGAATAGCGGCGCCATGTCGTGCGCCGGGTCGCGAGGCCCTTCGAACAACAAGCCGTGGCAGTTGCGCAGGGTGAAACGCTGCAGGTTCTTGCACGGTGTGCTGGTGAACTGCGGCGCGCCAATCAGCTGACCGCGCTCGGTGTACGTCCAGCGGTGCAGCGGACAAACAATGTTGCCGCCGGCAGCCCGCAGGTTGCCGGTGGCATTGGCAGGGCCGGTCACGTTGCCGGCCTCCCCGCCGAGAATGAGCGCCTGCCGGTGGCGGCAGACGTTGGACATCAGTTCCACGCCGCCCGCATTGCGCACCAGCACGCGGCCGCCGTCTTCCTGGGCGAGGCGACGCCAGTCACCAGGTTCGGGCACGGCTTTTTCATTGCCGATATAACAGGCGGATTGCTTGAAGATGGTTTCCAGTTCGCAAGCGAACAAGGCGTCGTCGAAGTACGCGGCGACGGGCAATTGGGTGTGCGCCGGCATCACGTGAGCCAGGCGTCCGACATCGGTCATCGGGGTCTCCAACACGGTGCGGCGGGCGGTTCAGTGTTCACGTTGAACCGGCATCCGCCCCATCAGGTATCGGGGGAAATGCGCGCTACGACGCCTCAGCCAGCAAGCGGGCGATGCGTGCGTCGAGCGAGAGCTTTGGGC
>NZ_JAELUI010000020.1 GCF_016429285.1 Ralstonia sp. ASV6 | reverse complement strand
GATGTGCTCGAGCTGCTCGGGGATCACCATGAACGGGTCGTGCTTCTCCTTGTTGTCGCTCACCACGCGGATCGACCCGTCGGGCAGGCGGAACAGGCGCTTGACGAGCATCTCTCCGCAGTAGACCAGGGCAAACACGCCCCCTCCCGTGGGAATGCGCCGGTCGGCCTTGTCGACCACAACGGTGTCGTCGTCGAACAGGCGCGGCTCCATGCTGTCGCCTCGCACCTTGACGGCAACCAGGTTCTTGGGGCTCGCGTCCAGCCGGCGAATGTAGTCGGCCTGGAAGGGTAGCGGCTCCTTCTCTTCAATGTGCCAGGTCTCGCGGCCATTGCCGGCGGACAGCGTCACATCCACATGTGTGATCAGGATGGTCGATTCGGTCGGTAACTCATCCAGGCTGTCGTACGTGGTGATGGGCCGGGCAGGAAAGCCCTTGCTCTGTGCCGATACGGGGGCGCCATCATCTACCCCGCCCACGGCGTGCGCGGCCGTCTCGGAGAACGGCGCGTCCATCGTGCGGTCCGGAAACCCCAACTTCTTCTCCAGCCGGCGCGCTGCGATATCACCAATGCTGCGGCCGTCCTGGTAGGTGCGGGACAGGAACTGCGCCACCTGCGAGCGGGAGTACCCGTACTGGCGCTCGAACTCGGCGCGATCGCCGTTGACGAGGGTTTGGATCCAGTGGGCAAGCCACTGGCGGCGGTTGTCGTAGATGTCCATGGGGCGCATTAGAGCAAGAAATTTCTAAGCTATGGGTTAGAAGTGTCTTGACATCGTAGTTTAGAATAATCTAAATTACAACCCATCGGCCTGTTTCCCGCCCCTCACCCACTGCGTTACCGGGCCGCCAATGCCCGCACCCGGGCCGATCCGAATCTCGTTCAATCCGCGCGCCAATGTGCGCTGACAGGAGGCTCTTCCCATGACCGTTGCCGAAACTTCGATGGATGCCTTTCGACGTGCCCGCACCACGTCGACGGCCAAGCTGCAGTGCGATCGCATTGCCGACTACGTGGCCCGCGTTGGCACCGCCACGATTGCTGAAATTGCGCAGGCGCTGCGCATTGAGAAGTCCAGCGTCTCTGCGCGCCGCAGCGAGCTGATCGCCGCCAAGCGGCTGGAGCTTGCTGGAGAACGCAAATGCAATGCCACGGGCCGCTGGGTGCAGTCCGTGCGCGTGTCACCTGCACAGGTGCGCCTGTTCCAGTAGGCGCGGGGCACGTCTTTGCGTCGGCCGTTGCAAAGAGCGACGGCCAAGGCGCACAACGTCCGGCGATATCGACAGCAGCGATGGGCGCCGCCGATGCAGCGGCAATCAACAAACACTGAACAAACGAGGAACAAGGATATGGGAATTGAAGACCGCCTGGAGAACTGGGGCCGTGTGGTACGTGATCCGAGCAGGCAACCGCAGTACTGCGCATCGTGGGCGCGTCTTGCCGTGGCCATGCGAGATGCGGACAGCGGCGCACCCCAAGCCATTATCAGCATCGACGTGAATGACGGCTGGCTGGTGGAGCGTGCCTGGCAGAAGATTGCGGATCCGGTTGCCAAACGCCTGCTGCAGTATCACTACGTGCACCGCATGCCGGCGGAGATGGTGTGCCGCATCCTCGTGCGCAAGTACGGCGCTTCGCCGCACACGCTCAAGCACTGGAAGGTGCGTCTTGCGAAAGCGCAGTCGATCATGTCGCACGTGATCGATTCAGAGGTTGCGCGCGTGCAGATGGTGAAGGCCGTGCGTGCTGCTGCAGCGGCGCCGATGTTCGCCTGAAATTTTTTTCGCAGGACCCCTTGCACGGTTTATATCCCCTTCGTATTCTGTATCCCAGATGTTCGATTGCCCTCGCGGCGTAACCGGTTCAGACCGAGACATGCACCCCACTGGGGTGCATTGACTTACCCAAACGAAGCGAAGATGCAGTGAAGAAGACAGCCCGCCATTCAGCGGGCTTTTTCGTTTCTGCGTTTTGTTTCTGCGTTTCGTTTCTACACACGCAACACCTGCCTCGATGTCACTGCACGGTGACGATCCGATTGAGGCGACTCACTCCCTGATGCAAATCATTCGATCGATCGCGCTTTGCTTTGCGCATCGATGAAGGCGCTCGTCTTATGGCAGATCTCTCCGATGTTTCCAACGCACTCGTCACGCTTGTCACGGGTGTGGTCTATCCGAACGGCTCCAGCCAACCGTCGATCACGGGCAACCCCGTACTGGTGTACAGCGGCTGGCCCAACATGACGCAGTTGAAGACCGACCTGCAGGCCAACAAGGCGCATGTGTCGATCTTTCCGACCACGAGTCACCAACGGCACAAGAGCACGGCGTTCTCCGATTGGACAGTGTCTGTGCCGCCGGCCAACACGCTCGCACTCAGCCTGGCCGGGCAGACCGTCATGGTGAACGGCACGGTCAGCACGCCGCAGAACGTGGTGTTGCTGATCGATGGACGCGCGTATGTGTATGCGGTGCAAGCCAGCGATACGCCCGCGAGCATCGCAACGGCGCTTGCGGCGCTGGTGGCGGTGGACCAACCGGCCAGCGCAACGGGCCCGTCGATCACCATTCCGGGGGCGACGACTATCTCGCCGCGTGTGGGCGGTATCGGCACCGTGCAGCGCGAGACGCGTCGGCAGGAGCGTACGTTCCTCATGTCGACGTGGGCGAATGGTGCTGCGCCGCGCGACCTCATCGCGGGCAAGGTCGACGCGGTGCTTTCGGGGCTCGTACGCCTGACGTTGCCGGACCAGGGTGCCGCGCTGCGCTACAAGCGCGGGCTGCAGCATGACGATGCAACCAACCTGATCTACCGGCGCGATCTGCGTTATGCCGTTGAGTACTCGACCATCGTGACCGAAACGGCTTATCAGATTGCGACTGGTGTGGAGAACGTGACAGCCGGCGCGTCGATGGGAGCGCAGTTTCCCGTCCGCACTGTGGTGGAGTAAGTGATGGGCTGAACGGCCCAGCGTATTTGCAGTAGCAGTTCACCAACCCGTGCCGCCCTCTGGGCGGTTTTTTTATGTGCGGCCGCCTTTGAGCGGCCATTTTTGTTTTCCTTGGAGGCAAGCATGCCGATCGTCCAGCAGGGCAGCATCAATACCACTGCTCTCATCGTTCCGGACCTGTACGTCCAGATTGTTCCGCCGCAGGTCACCCTGCTCAATGGTGTGCCGACCAACGTGCTCGGCGTGGTTGGTACTGCCACGTGGGGCCCGGTCAACTCGCCGACCCTCATCGGCAATATGGCCATGTACGCCCAGGCATTCGGCGCGATCCAGAATCGCACTTATGACATGGGCACTGCTGTGGCCGTGGCTGTCCAGCAAGGCGCCAACAACTTCCGCTGCGTGCGTGTGACCGATGGCACCGACACCGCGGCGACTGTGATTGCGCAGACCAACGGCATCACGTTCACCGCCAAATACACGGGCTCGCTTGGCAACACCATCACGGTAGCGTTGTCGGCAGGCTCGGCGGCCAACACGTGGAAGGTGACCGTGGCCGCGCCCGCGCTGGCACCGGAAGTGTTCGACAACATCGGCGCGGGGCAGACCGGCAATGCGCTGTGGGTGGCGATCGCCAACGCCATCAACAACGGCGTGAGCGTGATGCGCGGCGCGTCGCAGATCATCACCGCCAGCGCGGGTGCCGGCACGACGGCTCCGACTGCAGCCACGCTCACCCTGACCGGCGGCACTGACGGCGCGGCCACCATCAACGGCGCCGTGCTGCTGGGCCAGGACACTGTGCCGCGCAAGGGCATGTACGCACTGCGCAACCAGGGCGTGTCGATCGCCATGCTGGCCGACTGCGCCGATGCCACCACCTGGCCGACGCAGGTTGCGTTTGGTCTGTCGGAAGGCATCTACATGATTGGCGTGGGCCCGAGCGGCGACACCATTGCCAACGCCGTCACCGCCAAGAGCACTGCGGGCATCGATTCGTACGCCTTCAAGCTGCTGTTTGGCGACTGGGTGTACTGGCTCGATACCGTGAACGGTGTGACGCGCCTGGTCTCACCGCAAGGTTTTGTGGCGGGTCTGCTGGCCAACCTGTCGCCGCAGAACAGCAGCCTGAACAAGCCGATCTACGGTGTTGTCGGCACGCAGAAGACGTTCGCCAACCAGAGCTACAGCTCTGCCGAACTGCAGGCGCTGATCCAGGCCGGCATTGATGTGGTGACCAACCCGGTGCCGGGCGGCGCGTACTTCGGCTGCCGCGCGGGTCACAACACCAGCTCGAACGCGCTCACGCAGGGCGACAACTACACGCGCATGACCAACTACATCGCCAGCACCATCAATGCGGGCATGGGCAAGTACGTTGGCCAACTGCAGTCGGCCACGGTGCGCGCGCAGGCGGCGGCCACGCTGTCGAACTTCCTGAGCTCGATGGAGCAGCAGGGCATGATCGGCGCGGTCAACGGCGGCCCGGCGTTCTCGGTGCAGATCGATGCCAACAACAACCCGATGAACCGCGTTGCGCTCGGCTACATGCAGGCCGACGTGAAGGTCGTCTACCTGTCGGTCATCGAGAAGTTCCTGGTGAACGTGGAAGGCTCGCAGGCCACCGTGATCCGCACTTCGATCAACAACCAGTAACGCAGTACGCAAACCACCCTTCGGCTCCGCAACGCGCGGGGCCTTTTCTTTTTGGAGAACAACACTATGCCGATTCAAGGCTACTCCGTCGGTCGTGACTACACGCTGGTCATCCAGACCGCAAACGGCACGCTGCAACCGAACAAGATCACGACGTTCAAGAGCAAGCAGGATGTGACCGACGTGCGCGTCAAGCGCTTGGACGGTATCACGGACCACGTGCGCTTCTTTGATGGCTGGTCGGGCTCCTTTGACGTGGAGCGTCAGGACGCCACGCTTGACAACTACTTCGCCCAGCTCGAAGCCGGCTACTACGCCGGTGTGAACGAAGCTCCCGCGCAGATCTACGAAACCATTCAGGAAGCCAACGGCTCGGTCTCGCAGTTCCGCTACGACGGCGTGCTCATGACGCTGGCCGACGCCGGCAACCGCGCGGGCGACGCCACCATCAAGCAATCCGTCAACTTCGTGGCTTCGCGCCGCATCAAGGTGTCCTGATGACGCATGTGACCATCACCCCATCCGAACAGATCATCAAGGCCGCCGCGAAAGAGGTGGTTGTGGATGATGCGCTTGGCCGCAAGATCACGCTGCGCAAGCCTAGTCCGCTGAGCAACCTGGACTTTGCCAAGGCGGCGGGCAGCAGCGAACTCAACATGCTGTACCTGGCGGAAGTCGCACACCTCAAGTTCGTCTCGGCCATCGATGGCGATCCGGTGCTCACGCCTGCCACGGAAGGCCAACTGCGTGCCCTGTATCAGCGCCTGGGCGAGGAGGGCAACGAGGCCGCGCAATGCGGCGTGGCTGCCAGCTTTATCCAGACCGCTGAGCCGGAGGCCGAGCTAAAAAACTCCTGACGAACGGCCCGTTTCACGAGGCGATGTGGCTCGTGCATAACGGCGTGCCGTTCGACGTGGCGTTTTCTCTGGACGACACCATGCGCCAGGCGATGGCCATCAAATGCAGCGAATTTCATGGCGCTGAGTTTGATCTGAAGACGATGTCTTTCAAGGAGCGTGAATGAACCTTTCGCTTGCAGAGATGGCGCGTCGCTTGGTGGAGCTGGAGGCGCGGGTGCCTGTTGCGCTGTCGCAGGGGCTGGAAGCCGCCGCTGCGGCGATGGAGCAGGCGGCCCGCGCCAAGGCGGTGGAAAGCGCAGCGGCCGCGGGCATCACAAGTGCCGCACGTGTGGCCGCATTGCGTGACTCGATCGGCCACGAGGTCAAGGCGTTGGAGGCGAGCATCGGCTCCAACTCAGATCAGGCGATTGTCCAGGAGCTTGGCAGTGCGCAGGTGCCACCGCATCCTTTCTTGGGTGCGGTGGCACTCGAACACGCCGACGATGTGCAAAAGAGCGTGGGTGATGCGGTGACGGCGGCGCTTATGGGCCGCCCCATCGCAGACGCCCGCACGTGAGATCGGTGGCCTCAACAGACGAATAAGGATTTCCTATGAGCCTCGATGCTTACAAGATCGGGATACAGATTGCGTTGGTGGATAACGTGTCGCGTGGGTTGATGGCAATCGCCGCGCAGTTCGAATCCGTCAACAAGGGTGCGGAGAAGCTGGAGACCCGGCTGGAGAAGGTCAAGAAGCTGACGGAGTTCGGCAGCAACTTGCTCAAGGCTGGCAACGAAACAGCCCACATGTGGGATAAGCGGGTGGACGCTGCATCGAAGTACCACGCTGTGCTTGAGCGAATCAACCGCGTTGCCCCTGGCGCTGCCGCGGCGAACGAAAAGTTCCTCAAAGGCCTGGACATCAAAGGCATGTCGCTCACGGATGTCGGGCAGCTGTTTGGCGGCGCACAGACCATTCTGCAGAGTTCGACCCAGGCGCAGGACGTCACGAAATTGCTGGCCCAGGCGAGAACGGCCTTTGGCGGGGCAACCGGCATCAAGGACGGCGCGCAACTCGACGACATGGCGCTGAGCACGCTCAAGGTCGCGCAGATGCGCGACGGCGTGATCGGCAAAGACGGCAAGATCGACATGAAGAAGGTGGAGGAGACCTTTGACATGCTGGTCAATACGGCGTCGGCCAGTGGCGGCGGGGTGCTGCCCAAGGACTACCTGGAGGCCATGCAGGGCGGCAAGCTGTCTGGCGCACTGACCAAGTCCGAAACGGCGGCGTTCGGGCTGAAGCAGTTCATGCAAGCCAATGGTGGCTCGAAGGCCGGCGTTGATGCCATGTCGGCGCTCCAGGGCTGGGCGGCAGGAAACATGTCCGCCACGGTTGCGCACGAACTGGAGCGCGTCAAGCTGCTGGACCCAAAGGCCGTGCATCGCAACAAGGCTGGGTACATCACCAGCGTGGACGCGACGGGTATGACGGACGCGCCGAACTTCACCAAAAATCCGCTTCAGTACCTGTTGGACGAGATCGTGCCGGCGCTGAAGAAGAGTGGTTATAGCGGAGACAGCCTCAACGCCAAGCTGGGCAGCCTGCTCGGTATGAGGGGTGAGAAGAACATCCTTCAGCAGCTCGAGCATGAGAAGGAACGAGCTGGGCAGTACCTGCAGAACGCCAGAAATGGATCCGGCACCGCCAAGCTCTACGAGAAGGAGAACGAAGGGCTGGAAGGCAAGTTGAAGGACTACGAAGCCAAGAAGACGAACCTCAATATCGCACTTGGGGAACATATCCTGCCGTTGGCGATTGCGGGGTTGGAGAAGCTCAACGGCTTGATTGATGGCGCCACAAAACTTGCCCAAGAATTTCCGGGCGCAACGAAGGCAGCCCTGGCCCTGGCCACAGGGCTCACCTTTCTGTACAAGGCAATTTCGACGCTTTCGTTGCCTTTGCCCGGCGGTGGTGGTGGCAAGGGTGGCGGCGGTGTCGGCAAAGGCGTGCTGCAAAAGGTATTGAACGCTGCTGGCTTGGTTGCGGCGCGCGGAGGCAAACTTGTTGGGCGGGTAGCCGGCGCGGGGCTCGGTGTCGCTGGTCGCGTGGGTGCGTCTGCGCTTCGCGTGGGAGGTGGGTTGGCGCGAGGGGCGCTGGGCGCTGTGGGGGCCATCGTAAGGTCGCCGCTCGCCAGAGGGGCGCTCGGCATCCTTGGGCGAGTGGGTGCACGAGGTGCGTTGGGGCTGCTGGGGCCGATTGGCATTGCAGCGGGCGTTGCTCTGACAGGCTGGGAGATTTATCAAGCGGTCAAGGGAGCCAAAGGGAGTCCCACTGGTTCGCCAGTTAAGCAAACGAATGAATCCGCCAGCAGTGTGGTGAAGGTGCCGGAGCCGAAGCTCATTTACCTCAAGGGCGATGTGACGATGGACGGTCGGTCCGTTGGTCAAGTGGTCTGGAAGCAGATCGAGGGCCACTTGGCGCGCCCGCAAACTGGATCCGGCAATTTCAACGCCGGCATGAATCTCATGCCATCTGGACTGTGATCAACCATGTCTGACTTCACTCTCAAACTCGGACAGAATTTCCAATTCAAGGGCCTGGAAATTCCCGAAACCATCTCGTTTGGTGGCACGCAAAAGCTGGCCCTGCATGACCTGGTGGGCGGCACGCGCGTGATTGACTCGATGGGGGCGTTTTGTGCTCCTGTCGAGTGGTCTGGCTGGCTGCTTGGCACAGAAGCACTCGCTCGCGCCCGCGAGCTGGATGACATGCGCGTGAGTGGCAGGGAGTTCGTACTGCAGTGGTCCGAGATCTGCTACATCGTGGTGATTCGCGAGTTTCGCGCGGATTTCCAGCGTGCCTACAAGATCCCGTACAAGATCTCGTGCGAAGTGTCGAGTGATATGTCCAAGTACACGATGCAGGATGAAAAGCCGAGCATTGATGGCCAGATCAAGGCCGACGCCGCCACCGCCACCGACATGGTCAACACCATTGGCGACGGCACGTTGTCTGACCTGATCACTTCCGTCAACTCGGCGATCGACAACGTGGCGAGCTTCGCCAATGCCGCGCAGTCGACGCTCAGCAACGTCGTGCAGAAGATCACGGCGTTTCGCGATCATGTGCAGAAGCTGGTGGTCTCCGCCAACAACGCGCTGACGCAGGCGGCAACGCTGGGCGGCATCTTGCCGAACAACGCGCTCTCGCAGCAGGTGACAAAGTTGACCGGCCAGATCAACTCGGCGTTGAGCCTGCCCGTGCTGGTGCAGCTGGATCGGCTTGCCGGCCGCATGCAGACGAACATCGCGTCGGTCTATAAGAGTGCCAAGCATGCGGTGGTGGTTGGTGGTGATCTGATGAAGATGGCGGCCAAGGAGTACAACGATGCGATGGCCTGGACGGCGCTGGTCAAGGCCAATCCGGATCTCGCGTGGGACCCCTTGATACAAGGCATCAAGACGTTGATCGTTCCACCCAACAAAGACAACGCCGGCGGCTTGCCGAACCCATAGTTCCCCACACCGCTTTCACCAACTGGACAGCCCCGCATTGCGGGGCTTTTTTCATATGAGCCTGAACACGCTACCCGTGATACCCGTGGTGCGGCGGCCCCGCACCATCGTGAAGGTGGGCAATGAGATTGCATCCGCCTGCGTGAGCTGGTCGATCCAGAGCAACTCGTACGAACAGGCAGACACATTCCAGATCACGCTGGCGGCCAGCGCTTTGCCGCAGGACCGCGATGCGAACTGGTTCTCCAGCCAGTTGGACCTGGTGGTGGAGATCTTTGCCGGCTTCCCGTCGGACCCGCAGAAGTACGACGAGAGTGACCTGGCAAGTCAGATCTACGGCCGCGTGGACAGCGTCGAGTTCGATCCGGTGGCAGCCCAGCTCACGCTGAGCGGCCGGGATCTGACCGCCTTGTTCATCGACGAGCAGGTCACGTTGCAGTTTCAGAACATGACGGCATCGAAGGTTGCCGCAACGCTGGCGACGGCACACGGCTTGCAAGCCCTCGGCCCGGAGACCACTCGCAATATCGGCAAACAGTACGCGCACGACAACGTCAGCCTGACGGCGCAACGCACCGAGTGGGATTTGCTTGCCGCGTTGGCGCGCGAAGAGGAGTTCGTCTGCTACGTAAAGGGCAAAACGCTGTACTTCGGCCCGCGCCCGCCGCCGCCTCCAGAGCCCTACGAGTTGCGTTGGACGGAAGACGCATACCGCAACCCAACCGCGAATGTGTCTAGCCTGCAACTGTCTCGCGACCTGACCGTGGCCAAGGGCGTGACGGTTGAAGCGAAATCCTGGCACTCCAAACAAAGCAAGCCGTTCGTGGCCCGCTACAGCAACGCACCGGACGGTGGCAAAGGGAAAAAGCCGACGCACACCGTCCAACGCGATGGTCTGGACCAGGCCGGCGTGCAGCGCCTGGCCAAGCGAAAGCACGACGAGGTCGCTCAGCACGAGATGAAGCTGCGTGCGCGTCTGCCCGCTGACGACCTCCTCACGCCCACCGACATCATCCGCCTGACCGGCACCGGCACGAACTTCGACCAGGACTACCTGATCGACAGCATCACCCGAAGCATGAGCCTGGGCGAAGGCTACGTGATGGAGGTCTCGGCCAAGAACATCAACAAGGACACGAGCCAATGATTCAACAGCTACGCAATCAGATGGTGCTCGCCGCAATGATGGCGCAGTCGAACCGCGCGGAGAACCGCATCGGCATCGTCACCAGCTACGACGCGGGCACGGCCTCGGCGCGCGTGCGTCTCCAACCTGAAGATCCCACCGACCCAGCGCGCTCGCTGACCGGCTGGATGCCTGTTGCCTCTGCCTGGGTCGGCAATGGCTGGGGCATCGACGCGCCGGTCAGCCCGGGCGATCAGGTGGAGGTGCAGTTTCTGGGCGGCGACATCGAGAACGGCTACATCTGCGCGCGCCTCTTCAGCGACCAGGCGCGGCCAACCGGGGCGCAATCCGGTGAATTTTTTCTCTCACACGCATCGGGCTCCAAGCTGCAGTTCCACAACGACGGCACGGTCACGCTTATCAGCGCGGGCACGCTCACCAGCCAGGCGCCGCAGTGGAACCACAGCGGCCCGGTACAGATTGACGGCACGCTACTGGTGACACAGACCATCACCGGCCAGGCGGGGATGGCGGTGTCGGGCAACAACGGCTCCGGCAACTCAATGAGCATCAGTGGCAACACGCAGTTCAGCGGGCAGGTGTCGGCCAATGGCCACCGCATCGACGACACGCACCGCCACTCCGGCGTGCAGTCCGGTTCCAGCAACACGGGGAGCGTGGCATGACACAGCAACTCTTGAACGACGTGAACCATTGGGTGGGAGACGACATCGGCGTCTCGCCCACCGGCGATCTCGGCCTAGCCAGCGCGGATCTGCGCACGCAGCAGCGCATCGTGCGGCGTCTGGTGACCAACCCCGGCGACTACATCTTCCACACCGATTACGGCGCGGGCCTGCCGCAGAAGATTGGCGAGACGCTCGACATCCCGGCGCTGCGCGGCCTGATCCGCACGCAGTTGGTGCTGGAGTCTGGTGTTGCGCAGTCGCCCGAGCCACAGGTGGATGTGAACGCCATTACCGGCGGCGTCAGCGTGCGCATTCTGTACACCAGTTCGGTCACACGCGAGCCGGTGTCCCTTCAATTCAATGTGAGCAAGTGAAATGTCCATTCAGACGCAAGACTGGGTGACGCTCGTGCGCAACCAGGTGGCGGCCATCCAGGGCTATGCCAAAGTGCTGGTCGACCTGACAGTCGGATCGGTGCTGCGTGCCATTGTTGAAGCCAACGCGGCCGTCACGGTGTGGCTGCAGGGGTTGATCCTGCAGGTCATGGCGATTACACGGGCGTCGACATCGAGTGGTGCCGATCTCGATTCGTGGATGGCCGATTTTGGTTTGACACGCTTAGCCGCAGTGCCAGCGACGGGCAGCGTGACGTTCTCGCGCTTCACGGTCACGCAGCAGGTGCTGGTGCCGCTCACCGCCGTCGTGCAAACCAGCGACCGCACGCAGCAGTTCAACGTGATCGTCGACACGACCAACCCTGCCTACAGCGCCACCCTTGGCGGCTACGTGATTGCCGCAGGCGCGGCCGGCGTGACGGTGCCGGTACAGGCCCTGGTGGCCGGATTGGCCGGCAATGCAGTCGCGGGCGCGGTCTCTACCATCGTGGGGGCTATCTCCGGGGTCGATACGGTTATCAACGCGGCTGCGTTCGTCAACGGTGCCGATGCGGAGTCGGACACTGCGCTGCGCACGCGCTTCATCGCGTACGTGGCCAGCTTGTCGAAGGCGACCAAGACCGCTATTGGCGCGGCCATCGCCAGCGTCAAGCAAGGGCTGACGTACGCGATTCTGGAGAACCAGACGTATGCTGGGCTGCAGCAGAACGGCACGTTCATCGTGATCGTGGATGACGGCACGGGCTCGCCCCCGTCAACGCTGTTGTCGAGCGTGAGCAATGCAGTGGATGCCGTACGGCCGCTGACCAGCACGTTCTACGTGTACGGGCCCGTGGTGACCAACGCCACGGTGGCCATGACGATTGCGACCGTGCCGGGCTACACGCACCAGACCATCACGGCCCAGGTGCAGACAGCCTTGCTGAACTACATCAACACGCTGCCGTTGGGGACCACGCTCACGTATTCCCGCTTGGTGCAGGTGGCGTATGACGCTTCGCCTGCAGTCATCAACGTCACAGGCACGCTGCTCAACGGCGGTACGTCGGATCTGCCGGCCAGCAGCCTGCAGGTCATCAAGACCACCCTCAACTCCATCACGGTGTCGTAATGGCAACAGGTGACCAACAAGACATCTTCACGCGCCTGCGTGGCTATCTGCCGCGCTGGTTTGGTGACACTGCGCAATCGCCTGTCATCAACGCCCTGCTGCAAGGCCTTGCGTACAGCGGCGCTTACGTCTACGGCCTGTATGCCTATGCCAAACAGCAGACGCGCATTTTGACGGCGTCGGATGGTTGGCTGGACATGATCGCGGCGGACTTTTTCGGGTTGTCGGTACAGCGCAAGAGCGGGCAGTCTGATGCGTCGTTCCGCGCCAACATCGTCGCCAACCTGTTCCGCGAGCGTGGTACGCGCAATGCCATCGTGCGGGTGCTGACGGACTTGACCGGCCGTCCGCCGACGATCATCGAGCCGAACCGCCCTGCGGATTGCGGTGCCTACGACGCGCCTAACTGCGGCTATGACAGGGCGGGCGCGTACGGCCAGGTGTCGTTGACCTACCAGGCGTTCGTGCTGGCGTATCGACCGCTCGGCAGCGGCATCCCCAATGTGGCCGGTTATGACAAGTCTCCAACCGGCTACAGCGTGCCGTCGCAAGGCGAGTACGCCGACCTGTCGATGAGCAGCAACACCGTGTCCGATGCCGACATCTACGCCGCCATCGAATCCGTGCGGCCGGCGGCTTCCATCGTCTGGACACGCATCAGCTCCTAGGCGCACACGCCTTTCTTTCCCACCGACAGCCCGGCAGCACGCCGGGCTTTTTCTTTTGGAGAACAGTCTTGGATCGTCAGATTGTCTATAGCGGCCAAGTGCCGCAAACCACAGACCTGCTGAACACGAATCGGCAGACCATGATCGCGCTGGCAAAGCTGTGCGCCGATCTGTTCGGCACGTCCACCGTGGTCTCGGGCCTGAACTGCGTGCCTACCTCGCCTGCCTCGATGAGTGTGAACATCACGCCGGGGCAGATCTATCAGCTCGCCAACATTGACGGCACGCCATACAGTGCGCTGCCGGCGGACACCGCGCACAGTCTGCTGAAGCAAGGCATCTTGTTGGACGCGCAGTCCTTTGCGCTGACTGCGCCATCTACCACTGGCTACAGTCAGAACTACCTGATCCAGGCGGCGTATCTGGATAACGACATCAGCAACGTCGTGCTGCCGTACTACAACAGTGCGAATCCGTCGCAGGCGTTTAATGGGCCGGGGGGCAGTGGTGCTGCGCAGCCGACTACGCGTGCGGGGCAGGTCTCGCTGCAGCTTGTGCCGGGTACGGCGGCGCCTACCAATGCGCAAGTCACACCAGCGGTGACCGCGGGGTATGTCGGACTGGCGGTTGTCACGGTCGCCAACGGGCAAAATACCGTTACGAACGCCGGCATTGTTCCTTATCCGAATGTGCCGACGGCACCGACGGGTGGTTTCCTGGCGGCGATTGGGGAGCGCTATTCGAGCATCCAAAGCGCCGCTGTCTCGACCACGCTAACCTCTGCTGCATTGGGCGCACTGGTGAACGTAACCTCTACTGGCCAGACCATCACGTTGCCGCCGGCGGCTACTTGCCCAAATGGCACGAGCATATGTGTGACCTACATACAGGCCAGCGGCTCGACCACGGTCACGCGCAATGGCACTGACACGCTTGCCTTTGGGCAGGGCAGTGGTGCCAACAGCCTAGTGCTCAATCCCGGCGAAGCCGTGCAGTTCGTGTCGAACGGTGTGAATGGTTGGGTGAGCGCCGGACAGACGTTGACCACGGGGGTGACACCGCCGCAGTTTGATAGCAGTACGAAGCTGGCAACGACGGCGTTTGTGCGCGGAGCAGGGTCATCTTTTGCTGGATTTAAAGGCATATCGGCCAATACAACGTTGGCTGCATCAGACTTGGTTAACTACGCGTACATCGGGAATCCCGGCGGCTTCACGATTACGCTGCCTCCCGCAAATTCGGTACCCATGGGCACGCGCTTTTTCATGGTTTCGAACTCTGGTGGCAATCTTGTTCAGCGCGGCAGTTCGTCTGACACCCTTTTTCTCGGGGCCCTTTCGGGAACCGGTGTGAACAGTTTCACGATGGGGTTGGGAGACACCGTAGTACTTGTCTCGAATGCGACTGGGGGGTGGTATGCCGAAAGTGGAACGGCGGCGCTTCCATCGTCTGCGCAGTTTGGCGCATTGCTGCAGTCTGCCGGCTATCAGAAGCTGCCCAGTGGTTTGATCTTGCAGTGGGGCGTCGTCTCGACAAGCAGCGGCGCGGACACTTCCGTTACGCTGCCTATTGCATTCCCGAACGCCTCGTTGCTTGTCCTCGGTACCTCCGGACACAATCCCGGCGGTGCGGCCGAGGGATATGTTGCCGCTACGCTCAGTGGAAAAACCACACTTCTTCTGCGTGGCACAAATGGTTCGCCGACTGGTACCTGGTGGATGGCGCTGGGGTACTGAAAGCCGCGCTAAACATCGCGCTTCGCAACGATATGGCGATTCTATTGCCAATCGGTGCGAAGGCTAGGCAATTGCATACGAAGGAGATTTCATGCTGTTCTACGCAAAATCCACTGGCGGTTTCTACGATTCCGCTATTCATGGCAAAAACATTCCCCTCGATTCCATGGAGGAATCCAATTGGTCGATGACACATGCGCAGCTGATGGCCGCGCAGGCAACGGGGAAAGCCATTACGTCAGATGCCGACGGCAAGCCGATTGCCGTTGATCCTGTTTCGCTTATGACCTTGAGTGAGATTCAGGCAGCGCAGAAGGCCAAGGTTGATGCTCTATGTGCGGCGGCATTGAGCGCAGGTTTTGATTCGTCCGCGCTTGGAGGGGCGCATAGCTATCCATCGGAAGACACCGATCAACGCAACCTGCAGAACGCAGTCAGTGCAGCAGCCATCGCATCGTCAACCTGGACCACCCCCATCTGGTGCGCCAGCAACGACGCCTGGTCATTCGCCCCACACACCGCAGCCCAGGTCCAGCAAGTCAACGCCGACTGGCTCGCCTACCGCGTCGCCGCCCAACAGAAGTACGCCGGCCTGATCGCCAAGATCAATGCCGCAACCAGCGTTGAAGAGGTGCAAGCCATCGACTGGTAACCACCGCCATCTCAGCAATACAGCCCGCCATTGCGCGGGCTTTTTTTATTTCCGGGGGGAACCGATGTCTGAACCTATCAGTAGCAGTGCCGCGGCGGGGGCCGCGGGCGCGGCTGCCTTCAAAGCCATCGGTGGGCCTGCGGCCGTGGCGGGTTGCGCCAGCGCGCTCGCCACCATCGTCGTGATGGTGATGACGTTGCCGCGCGCGCGGGGCGAGTGGGCCGTTGCGCTCATCTCCACCGTCATCGCCAGCCTGAGCGGCGGCGCTGCCGTCATCCAGTACTTCGGCATGGCGCATTGGATCGGCACGGTCAACGGCGCCTTGGCGCTCGGCGGCATTTACTTCGCCTGCGGACTGCCGGGCTGGGCGCTCGTGCGCTGGCTCTTCAATTTCATCAACAAGCGACGCGACGATGACCTTGCTGAGGTCGTCGACGACGTGCGCGAGACACTGAACAAGGCACACCATGGCTGAACCTCTTCTGACGGCTGCACAACTACGGACCATCATGCCGAACGCAGGCTCACGCGCCGATGTGTTCGCGCCCATCCTTGCCGATGTGCTGTTGTTCCGGCAGATCAACACGCCTGTGCGTATTGCCGCGTTTCTGGCGCAGGTCGGGCACGAGTCAGGGCAGCTGCGATTCTTGCGTGAACTGTGGGGGCCGACGCCCGCACAGCGCGGCTACGAGGGCCGTGCAGACCTGGGCAACACGCAACCGGGCGACGGCAAGCGCTTTCTGGGCCGTGGCCTGATCCAGATCACCGGCCGCGCCAACTATCGTGCGTGCGGCATTGTGTTGGGGCTGGACCTGGAAGCGCAGCCCGAATTGCTCGAACAGCCCGCGCACGCAACTGCATCGGCAGCGTGGTTCTGGTTGCGTGGTGGGCTCAATCGCTTTGCGGATCAGGACACCGAAGCCGCCTTTGTGGAGCTGACCCGCCGCATCAACGGCGGCACCAACGGCATCGATGACCGACGCGCATTGTGGTCGCGCGCCCGCGCTGTTCTTGCAACCCATGCGGGAGTCGTCACGCCATGAGCCTGCTCGATCCCCGCTTGTGGGGCGGTGCCATCCTGGCGCTGGCCCTGACGTTTGGTCTTGGCTACGGCATGGGTGATCTGCATCGCATGCGCGAGGAGCGTACGGACGCCCTCAAGCATCAGGTTGCCGCGGCCAAGACCGAGACCCGCCAGGCTGAAGTCACCGCCCAGGTTGCCGACCAGGCCACGCGGGCGCAGACCCAAATCCAGACGGTCTTTCGAGACCGCATCCTCTATCGCGATCGCGAGGTACCCCATGAAGTCGTTGTGCGCGACGATGCTGCTTGCCGTATCCCTGGCCGCTTTGTCGGCATGTGGAACTCCGCCAACCGTGCCGAGCTTCCCACCACCGCCGGCCTCCTTGATGAGGCCCCCAGTGGCGTTGTCCTCTCTGACGTTGAAGCCCAGCACGAGCGCGAAGCCGAAGCTTTCCACGCCAACGCCCAGCAACTGAAGGACCTGCAGGATTGGGTGGTGCGGCAGGCGGGTATTGCGAAAGCGCAGGAGTGATGCGCGGGGTGGTCAGTCGATGATGTCGGCGCAGGCATCGGTGGGGGCCGCCGCCACGTGCCCCACCAGCGGCACCATCTTCAGCCCCGCCGATGCGACCCGGCAAGGTGCCGCCACCACACCACAGCCGGAGAGGAGTGCGGTGCCAATTAGGGCGATGGCTAGCAGAAGGCGTTTCATCGTGTGTGGGGCAGGAAGGGGCAGAAGCGATGTCGCGCAGTGTGACACAGGCCCGCCTACAAACCTGTGCGTGTTTGTATCGGGAAATGACAATCTGTGCGGCGCATATGCCGTTGGTGCGCCGCAAGAAAGTGAAGCCATCCCAACCGTTCGGCGGGCGTACAAAGCTGACTTTTTTCAAAAAAGTCACATCTCCAGTTTGCGCAAACAAACCCGCTAATCCTTTCTGTAAGCCACAAAACCAGCGGTGATGCGGGTTTTCCCGTAATTTCTAATATAGCAACAATAAATTGTTTGTCGCGACATTTATTGTCTGAACAGGCTCGCCTACGATGAGTCCATCGAATGCGGCGCCGCAGCGAAACAGTCCAAGAGAAGTACCGGATACCTGCCTGACGCGCTGCGCCCATCTGGAGAAGACATCATGAAAGCCCAACGCACCCTGATCGCTGCCCTGATCGCCCTGGCCACCGTGCCCGCCCTGGCCGCTACGAAGTTCGACGTGTACACCCAAGGCGCCGCAGCCGGCCAACGTTTTGACGTCTACACGCAAGGCGCCAAGGCAGGCAGCAAGTTCGACCCGTACACCGAAGGTGCAAAGGTGGGCGACAAGTTTGATGTGTACAGCCAAGGCGCGCTGGCCCGTGCCGGCAAGTTCGACACCTACACGGAAGGCGCCAAGGCCGGCAGCAAGTTCGATCCGTACACCGAAGGCGCACTGGCCCGTGCTGGCAAGTTCGACACCTACACGGAAGGTGCCAAGGCGGGCAGCAAGTTTGACCCGTACACCGAAGGTGCACTGGCACGTGCTGGTAAGTTCGACACCTACACGGAAGGTGCCAAGGTTGGCGACAAGTTCAACACGTACACCGACGGCGCCAACGTCTGAATGCGCTGCCGGGGCGAAGACGCCCAGCGCACGTGATGTGTAAGAACGCCCGCGTTTGCGGGCGTTTTTGTTTTTGTGAACCGATATAGTGTCGTCGCGTCTGATTGGCATTTACGCCTGGAGCCCCCGATGACCCCTGCCCGCCGCCTTGTTGGCAAAACCCGTTCTACGCTGTGCATCGCTCTGGCTGCGGCGGCCGCGATGCTGGCCGGTTGCACCACCTTCGTCACCCCCGGTCCGTTCCAGATCACCGTGCGCGATACAGATGACACCGTGCTTGAGCAATTCGAGTTCCAGGCCGGCTCATCGGACTCGCTCGACATCGCCATGGTCGGCATGTGCCGCGTCTATCCGGCGGCCATCATCACTGCCGAGCATCTGAAGACGCACGAGCGTGTGAAACAGAAGTGCAAGCGTTCATTCGCGTCGATGCTCATGTCGTCCTGAAGCGGCCCTGAAACGGCGTTGGGCGTTCAAGCCTGAGCAGCTACCATGTCGCCTTGCCAGAACGCACGCAAGAGGCCCATGTGAACCCGCAGGACGAGTCCTTCCCGATCTCCCGATTCGCCTCTTCGCGGCCGCGCCTGCTCGGCGCATTCGCGCTGGGCACCGTTGTTGCTGTGCTGATACCGACCGCGCATGGCTGGCTCACACGCGCGCTGCTTGGCTGGGACGTTGCCGTGTGGACGTATCTGGTGCTGGTCTCGGTGATGATGCTCAAGGCCGACCCGCGCCGCATCCGCGCGGTGGCGCGCCGTGAGGATGAACGTGCCTCGGCGGTGCTGGCCGTTGTTTGCCTGGGCGTCGTGGCGAGCATGGTGGCGATTGCCTTCGAGCTGGTCACGGCCAAATCGGCGGGGCATGCGCAGGCCTGGCACTACGCGTTGACCGGCGTGACGGTGCTGGGTGCCTGGCTGATGGTGCCGATGATGTTTACCGTGCACTACGCGCATCTGTACTATCGCGTGCCGAACGAGCCGACGCTGGTGTTTCCCGACCGGGAGATCGAGCCCGATTACTGGGATTTTCTCTACTTCTCCTTTACGATCGCGGTCGCCAGCCAGACGGCCGATGTTGCCATCCGCTCGCGCGCCATGCGGCGGGCGGTGCTCGGGCAGTCGCTGCTGTCGTTCTTCTTCAATACGAGCATCCTCGCGCTCTCCATCAACATCGCTGCAGGCCTGTTCTCATGACGATGCTTCCTCCGCCCATGCATTCCCGCACCATTGATACCGTCAGCTATGTGCTGGTAGCCGCCATGATCGCGGCCGTGTTGTGGCTGCATTTGCTGCCGGCCGCCATTGCCGGCTTTCTTGTCTACGCGCTCGCGCGCAAGCTGGAGGCACGTCTGCGCGAGCGGCGCACGCTCACCAAGAGCGCCAAGGCGATCGCGGTGATCGGCGTGTTCCTGATTGCGGCACTGATTCTTGCCGGGCTTGGCATCGGAATCGGCCGCCTGGTCGAGCACGGCCACGGGCTTGAAGGCATGCTGACGCGCATTGCCGACGTGCTCGACAACCTGCGTGAATCGCTGCCCGCGGCGGTGGTCGACTATGTGCCGCAGTCCGTGTCCGAGTTGCGTTTGCAGCTCGTGCAGATGCTCAAGGAGCATGGGCACCAGGTGTCGACCATTGGTATCGACGGGTTGCGTGCCAGCGCGCTGATGCTGGTCGGGCTGATCCTGGGGGCGATGGTGGCGTGGTCGGATACGCCGGATCCGGCACGTCACAAGCCGCTGGCTGCGGCGTTGCTGAACCGATTGGGGCGGCTCACGGGCGCATTCGAGGCCGTGGTGTTTGCGCAGGTGAAGATCTCCGCGCTCAACACGGCGCTGGCGGCCATCTACCTGTTGGGGGCGTTGCCGCTATTCGGGCAGCACGTGCCGTATTCCAAGTCGCTGATCCTGTTGACCTTCGTGGCTGGGCTGATTCCGGTGGCAGGCAACCTGATCTCCAACACGGCCATCGTGCTGATGAGCGTGACGGCGTCGCTGGAGCTAGCGGTGGCGTCGCTGGTCTTCCTGGTGGTGGTGCACAAGCTGGAGTACTTCGTGAACGCGCGCATCATCGGCAGCCGCATCGATGCGCGCGCCTGGGAGCTGATCCTCGCGCTGATCGTGATGGAGGCGCTGTTCGGGGTGGGCGGCGTGATTGCCGCCCCGGTGCTGTACGCCTATATGAAGCGTGAGCTGACAGACGCCGGATTGATCGGATAGCGCCTGTCTGGCTTGTGAGGGTGGCACCGCCAGCGCCCCCGCGCTGACGGCATCGGCAGAAAAGAGCGCGCCCTACGGGACGAGGGGCGCGCAATAACTCGCTGACCGAGAGACGTCAGCGAGCCGAGGGTCGGTACACGGGGAACGGATGGCGGGCGACAGATGCGTGGCGTTGCCGGTCACGTCTACGGCTTCGGAGGTCACGAAGCAGCAGATGACGCGGTCGTCGAGCAAGACCTGGTAAAAAAGGTCTCCCATCGCGCGACAGTGCGTTCCCGTTATCAGGATTTTCATGGCTCCCCCTTCCATGGCTGGCCGGTGTGCGGCGGCCAAGTCCTGGGGCGCCAGTCACCGGTTCGGTGCGCAGATCGTGCGCGTGCTCTTGCTGATGTGCTGAGCTGAGCATGCGCCGGGTCCGTCTGGCTGTCGGTACTGGCGCCGTTTGCGCTGCTTGCGTCGTACCGCAGTCCATGCTGGCGAGTATAGAAAGCGCCTCCTAGCGAGCCATGCTACGAACGGACGAGCCTCGTGCACGAAAATGGCTAACAGGTTAGCTGTCTGCCGAGGCAAGCGCGGTGCGGGTTTGCGGAAAACCGAGTGGGGATTTTGGTGAAGCGGCGTGGCGTGTGGTGACGCTTTTGCCCCGACAATAATTTGTCTGATTCGCGCTAATCATTGTCGAATTTGCGGCAACAAGCCTGCACTGTTTGAGCGCATGATTGAGCGCTCCTCGCTTGAACTTCTATCTCCGCAAAACCACCATGCAAAACATCGCAAACGGCACGGCCGCTGATTTGGCCAACCCCGCGGCCACCACAGCCGCGCAGGCCGACAAGACCGGCTTTGGCGTGATCGGCGCCATCAGCTTCGCGCACTTCCTCAACGACATGATGCAGTCGTTGATCCTGGCGATCTATCCGCTGCTCAAGGGCAACTTCCATCTCGATTTCTCGCAGATTGGGCTGATCACGCTCGTGTATCAGATCACGGCGTCGCTGCTGCAGCCGATGGTCGGGCTGTACACCGACAAACATCCCAAGCCGTATTCGTTGTCGGTTGGAATGGGCTTTACGCTGGTGGGGCTGCTGCTGATGTCAGTGGCCCCCAACTTTGGCACGCTGCTGCTGGCGGCCGCGCTGGTGGGGACGGGCTCGTCGATCTTCCATCCGGAATCGTCGCGTGTGGCGCGCATGGCTTCGGGCGGCAGGCACGGTCTGGCGCAATCGCTGTTCCAGGTGGGCGGCAACGCGGGTAGCGCAATGGGTCCGCTGCTGGCGGCGCTCATCATCATGCCGTACGGCCAGCACAGTCTGGCGTGGTTCTCGATTGCGGCGCTCATTGCCATCTTCGTGCTCTACCACGTGGGTGGCTGGTACAAGCGTGAACGTGCTGCTGGCCACGGCCGCAAGGCAGGCGGCCGCGCGCATGCGGCGGTCAAGCTGTCGGGCCGTCAGGTGGCGTTTGCGATGACGCTGCTGGTCGTGCTGCTGTTCTCCAAGTATTTCTACCTGGCAAGCTTGAACAGCTACTACACGTTCTACCTGATCACCAAGTTCCAGCTGTCGGCGCAGACCTCGCAACTGTTCCTGTTCCTCTTCCTGTTCTCGGTGGCGGTGGGCACGATTGTGGGCGGGCCGATCGGTGACCGCGTGGGCCGCAAGGTCGTGATCTGGGTGTCGATCCTGGGGGTGGCGCCGTTCACGCTGCTGCTGCCGTACGCCAACCTGTTCTGGACTGCGGTGTTGACGGTCATCATCGGGTTGGTGCTGGCGTCAGCGTTCTCGGCCATCCTCGTGTATGCACAGGAGTTGATTCCCGGCAAGGTGGGGATGGTGTCGGGCATGTTCTTCGGGTTTGCGTTCGGGCTGGGCGGGATCGGTGCCGCCGTGCTTGGCAAGCTGGCAGATGCGACGGATATCTTTCATGTCTACCACCTCTGCTCGTTCCTGCCGCTCATCGGCCTGCTGACCGTGTTCCTGCCGGACATCGAGCGCAAGCAGCGTCTGCAGACAGCTTGAGGGCTCACGAGGATTGCGTTGCGCGGCGTCTGCCAGCAGCGCAATCACTTCACTGTCTTCGGTCTGATCGAAATTGCCGTAGTACTGCCCGACGGCCTGGAAGCTGAAGTCGGGAGGCGCGATGAGGCACAGGCCTTCATCCACTTCAGCGCGCAGCGTGTGCCACGTGGTCTCTGGCGCGGAGGGAACCGCCAGCACCAGGCACCCGGGTTTGGCACGGCGTACCGCAGCCAGGGCTGCGCGCATCGTCGCCCCGGTTGCGATGCCATCGTCTGTGACGATGACGGTTGCATCTGCCAGCGGCAACGGTACGACGCCGTAGCGTGCGCGGCGGCGCTCCAGTTCTGCCAGCGCTTGTGCCGTCACGTTGTCCAGATACGCGCTTGCGAAGGGCCGATGGCATTGAGCAGTTCAGTGTTCCATTCGATATGCGGCGTTAGACCCGCTCCGCAATTGGCCAGCGCGCCGAGTGTTGTACTCAACGCTCGCGCAACCGCATAGCCGACCGGCACACCGCCGCGCGGCAGTGCCAGCACGATGCGCGGCGCGGGCAGGTTGAGCGCTGTGATCGCAGCGGCGAGTTGCCGGTCGGCATCTGTGCGATCACGGAATCGATCACAAAAAGGCGCGCCCATGACGACACGGCGCTAAGCGAATGCCCGAGCCGAGCCGCTGCGGCCCCACTTGCGCACACGCAGCGCTGCAAGGATCAGCGCGATGCCCCACACGATGGCCCACGCGCCAATCCACCACAGTACGGCCAACACACCCGCCTCGGGCCGCCACAGCAGGAAGCCGGCCAACAGCACGCTGGCGATGCCACCAAGGATCAACCACCATTCGCCGTGCAGTTCTTCACGCAGGCGCACGGCCACCACGATCTGCAGCACGCCCTGCGCGAGCAACCACGCGGCGATGTACAGCAGCAGCCCCAGCGCAGTGACGGCCGGATTGAACAGCGTCAGTACACCTACCGCCACACCCAGCAACCCCTGCAGCAAAGTGGGCCAGCGATCGTGGCTGCGATGTTGGCCGCCAAAGGACGTTGCCAGCAGCAGGCAGCCCTCCACCAGCGCATAGATACCAAACACCAGAACCAGCGCAGCCAGCGTTGCCGCCGGCACCATGAATGCGCCAACACCGATGGCCAACGCACACAGCCCGCGCAGCGCGAGCACCCACCACAACTTGGAAAGCGCATGCAGCATGAACAACACTCCTTGGTCGAAAACGAAAAGCGACCGCGCGCCGGGCGCGGCGTGCGATCGCTGATGGTTCCAAGGTAGTGCAGGGCGCTACGAGCCTCAATGCAGGCACGGTGATTTTGTGCGCCTGCAGGGTCACATTTGGAGAATTTCCTCGCGCAATGTGCATGCGGCGCAATACCGCGCTACATCTTGATGCTCACGCGCGCCCACGCGGTGCGCCCCGGTTCGGGGATAGGCGTGCGTGCCGGAAAGCCGAAACCCGCATCGCCTGCCAGGTTCAGGTGCTCGGTGTAAGCCTTGTTCAGCACGTTGTCGACGCCCACCGCCACGCGCACGGTCTTGCTGATGGCATAGCCCGCATGCAGCGACAGCACACCAAAGCCTGCACTCGGCCCGAAGTCTTGACCGACCACGTTGCCCTGGTTCAACGCGTAACGGTGCTGTGCCGCCGCCACGCGCCACAGTCCGCCAGCTGACCACGGCCCGCGCTCGTACTCCACGCCCAGGCGCAGGTCCAGCGGCGGCATCTGCGGCAGCGGCTGGCCGGTGCTGCTGTTGCGTCCCCACGCGTACGCGAGTGCACCGTCAACGCGCCATGCATTGCTCACGCGCCATGTTCCGCCGATCTCGCCGCCAGCAATGCGAGCATCTACGTTGGTGGCTTGTGACATCGGCCCCATCATGCCGGGGCGGTAGTTGAAGAGAATGAAGTCGTTGACCACACCCGCATACGCCGACACCCACGCATCAAAGCGTGCGCTCTTGTACTGCGCGCCCACGTCGAGTTGCGTGGTCTTCTCTGGCCGGATGGCGGAGAACGCGTTGACGGAGCCTGTCGGCCCCATGCTCGGCGAAATCAGTTCCCAGTAATCCGGAAAGCGCTCTGCATGACCAACGCCCGCATACAGCGTGGCGGGCATGCCGGACACGTCGTGCTCGTAGCGCACGAAGCCGCTGGGCAACGTGCGCGAGCGATCTTGGCCCGCGGTGGGATTGGGGCGGCTGCCCATCATGCTGCTGATCGATGCACGGTCGTCGCGGGCGCTGGCCTGGTCGATACGCGCGCCGGCAATCACGCGTTGGCGCTCGGTTGCAAACCAGGTGAGTTCGCCAAAGCCCCCCGTGTTGAAGAAGCTGGCTGCAGGCGTCCATGGCTGCGTGCTGTACGAGATCATGTCGGTGCCGCTGCGTGAGCGCAGACGGCTCGTCTGCATGTCCAGGCCGGTGACGAGCTGCAGCGCATCAGCCCAACGCAGTGTGGCCGCCACGCGCCCACCGACCGTGCGTCGGCCCACGTCGGCAGCCATCCCCATCGGCATGCTGCTCATCGGGTCGGGTTTGCGCAGCGTGAAGTTGTCCATCACATGGTCGGCATCGTTGTAGTAGACCTGCGCCTCGATGCGCTGCAGGATTTCACCGATGTGCGATTTGTCAAAGCGCAGGCCCACGCTTTCGCGACGGAAATGCGCCCCGTCCATACCGCGCCCCGCATAGCGTGCATAGCCGTCGCCGGTGCCAGCCGTCAGCTCCAGGCGCGTGTGGTCATCGGGCGTGAGGCCGAGCGCGGCGTCGACGTTCCACTTGTCCCATTGCGAGGGAATGGTGTTGCCGTTGCCGTCTTTGTAGTCCTGCTGGTGTGCGTGGTTGGCGGTGATGCGCGCGTAGGCGTCGGGCGTGCCGGCGGTGAAATCGGCGTTCTGGTCATTACGGCCGAATGAGCCTCCGACCACGCTGCCGTCAAAGCGCGTGCCGGGCTCGGTAAAGCGTTTGGTGTTGCGCTCGAACAGCACCGTGCCCGCCGAGCCGACGGGTCCGTAGATCACCGATTCCGGTCCTTTGATGACCGTCAGCTTGTCGTAGCTCTCGGGCGAGATGTACGACGTGGGCGCGTCCATGCGGTTGGGGCACGCGCCCAGCATCGATGTACCGTTAGTCAGAATGTTCAGCCGCGAGCCGAACATGCCGCGCAGTACCGGATCGCCATTGGTGCCGCCGCTGCGGATGGACGTGAAGCCGGGGATGGTCTTGAGGTAGTCCGCGCCATCGCTGGCGGGCAATGGCTGACGTGGGGATTTCGGATCGGTGACGATGGTGAGCGGTGACGACGGCGCCGGTGCAATCACCATCGTGGTCGCTAGGTCGAACGCAGGTGGGGTGGGCTCCGCCGCGCGGGCGGCGGACATGGACGACAGCACGGCAACCGCCAGGGCAATGGCGTGCCGGCCGGAATGTGGGTGATCCAGCATCATGAAGAAGACGAAAAGGGTGAAGCCCGCCGCCGCATTCACGGCGCGGGCGAAGGTGTCTTGGGATGGAGCGGATCAACCCAGCGGTGGGCCGCGGGCGCGCCATTGCGGCGCAGGTGTGGCAACGCGAGGGGTGAGGATGTCCGGTGCGCTGATGCTGCCCAGCAAGGCCGGCGCGTTGGGTGCATCGATATCGAGCGTGGGCGCGATATCAGCCATGACGACACACGCGCCACAGCACGCCGGCGCAGACATGGATTGCTCGACACGCTTGCGCTCACCCGGATCGGACAGCGGAATGACCATCACGCCCGTGCCGTGCGCGGAGCACAGCACCACGGGCAACTGCTCGGCATGCGCGCGTGCGGCATGCGCCAACGGCATCCATGCGGTTGCCAGCAGGTAAGCCCACAGCAGTACCCACGCAACCGCGCGCCCACCGGCAAGATGCAGGCGGGACGCAGGTTTCCAGGCGAGGTGGCGAGCGGACATCGCCCGAGGATACTGCCGGCTCAGCAATCGCTAACTTTGCTGCGACGCCGTGCCGCAGGCGCTACGCCAGCCGAGCGAACCCCAGTGCCAGGCCCAGCCCGATCAGGATCACGCCGATCACGCGATCGACCATCTGCTGCCGTGCCAGCAGCGAACGCCGCAACGCGCCCGACGCAAACACCATTGCCACCAGCGCAAACCACGCCGCGTGCGCGACCGACATGAATAGGCCATAGCCGAACTGTGCTGCCAGCGGTGTACCCGGGTGAACAACCTGCGTGTACGTACTGACGACGAACAGTGTCGTCTTTGGGTTGAGTGCGTTCGTGAGAAACCCCATGCGCAGCGCCGCGCCCGCCGACAGCGTGTGGCTGCCCGAGCCGTCATCCGCTGTCTTGCCCACGGGCATCGGTTTGGCCGACAACGTCTTCCAGCCGATCCACACCAGATAGGCCGCGCCGACTAGCTTGATGCCGTGCAAGAGCGCCGGCGCATGCGCAATCAGCAGGCCCACGCCGAACATCGTGTAGAACACGTGCACCTGCACGCCCATTGCAATACCCAGTGCGCAGAGCACACCAGCACGCCGGCCATAGAGCAGGCTGTTGCGCGTGACCATGGCGAAATCCGCCCCTGGGCTGATGACGGCCAATATCGTGATGACGGCAACGGCAAAGAGTTCGGCCATGTCAGGCACTCGAAGGAAAGTGGGGATGCGCCGATTCTGGGCGAGCGGGGCATCGCTGAAAATCGATTTATGATGCGGTTTTTCAGTGAGAAAAACTGACAGATGGCACTTCCCCCACTGAATACCTTGCGTGTGTTCGAGGCTGCAGCGCGACACGGCAGCTTTGTGCGCGCCGCGCAGGAGCTGCACGTGACACATGGCGCTGTCAGTCGGCAAATTCGGCAGTTGGAGGAATCGTTGAGGGTTGACCTGTTCGAGCGGCGCAACCGGGCCGTCTTCCTGACGCCGGCGGGAGAGCAACTGCGCTTGGCGGCTGCCGATGCGTTCTCCATCCTCACAGAAAGCATTGACCGGATTGCACGCCGCGCAACGTCTTCCGCACTGGTGGTTTCGTGCGAGCCGACGTTGGCAATGCGGTGGTTGATCCCGCGCCTGTCACGCTTTCAGGCGCGGCATCCTTCCATCCAGATCCATCTGTTTGCGGCAGGTGGGCCGATCGACTTCGCGCGCACCGGTGTGGATGTCGCCCTGCGCCGCAATGACTTTGCATGGCCAGCACATGTGCATGCCGAGTCCATCTGCGAAGAATGGATTGGCCCCGTGCAGGCGCCGCATGCCGATGCCGTCGCACGCCGTCGTCTGCTGCACACGGCCACGCGCCTCGACGCCTGGCAGACATGGTGGCGCGTCAGCGGCATGCCGCGCCCGCGCGGGCGGTTGCCCGAGGCGCGCTACGAACATTTCTATCTGAGCTTGCAGGCCGCATTGGCCGGGCAGGGCACAGCCATCGCGTCAAAGCTGATGGCTGGTGATGATCTGAAAGATGGGCGGTTGATGGCGCCGGACGGCTTCCAGCGGGATGGATCTGCGTACTGCCTGCTGTCGAGCGTGCCGATTGCACCCGACAGCCCGGCCGGCGCGTGGCTAGCCTGGCTGCGCGAAGAGACCGCCGCGTCTTTGGCGGACTGACGCGGCGTTTGCAGCCTTACGCCGCCGCGTGCCGGCCAGCCCCCAGGATGCCGCGGATAGTAGCGAGATACGCCTCACCCACGGCACGATTGAGTGGCCGTGCGCGCGAGGTGCGCTGATATGGCGGACGCGCCACACCCAGCGTGCGACACACCTCTGACACATACGGGCGACCGTTCCCTTCCATGCGCATGACGACTTCGCACAGGGCTTGATCGCCCAGGCGGTTACGCAGCCACGCTACGGTTTGGCGGTCGTACTCGTTCTCGATGCGGATCAGGTCGTCCATGGCGTAACTGTATGAATGTACAGGTACTGTAAATATATACAGTTATTTGTGGAATTCAAGGACGGTGTTGGGAAATGGCTGAATTTGTTTGAGGGGCCTTGGGTTTGCTGCGGAGCCGGCAGGTGCCGGCGCAAATCATGGTCCGACTTAGGAAGCGACGTACTCGAGATACAGAACCCAGTGCCCAGTGTCCATCGGGATGGCAACGGCGCGCTTGGTTGGTCGAGTCGCCAGACGGGAAACGTCATAGGCAAGGCCGCCCGTCTGAGAGAAGACGTTGCTTAGTGCAACGCTTTCGGAATCCGAGAGCCATGCGCGGATGAAGGCATCCGGAATCGGTTGACGCTCTGTATAACGCGGCTGGTCAATGATGCGCTTGCTATCGGAGGGCGACAGCGTGACGGCGGCAATCAGTACCACGTAGTCGGTTGGACCTGGCGGGCTACGGCCATCGGCATTGCCCTCCGGAAGCGTGGCAAGTTCAAAGCGAGTGGCTTTGGGTGGCATACCCAGTCGGATGTATTGCGCGAGAGACGCGGTGTCCGTACTTACGCGCGAGTCATCCCGACTGCACCCGACGATCGCAGCAGCGATGCACAGCATGGCCAGCCATCGCAGGGCGATGTATCGAACTGTGATGGCAATCACGGCGTATCCAATCTGTGTCGAGCGTCTGCGCCAACGGGAAAGGCTGTCAGCGGATCGATCGGGAACGGATCGGTTGTCCGTTGCGACTCCAGTTTGACCCCTTCCACATTCACGTAGACCTTGTAGCGCACGAAGCCTTCCGGAAAGGCTTGGTCGTAATAGAGAGCGGTGCCTGCCGGCAAGGTGGACGGTGGTGCGTTTGCGGAACCGCCACTGAGTACCAGAGGGAACTGGAGTTTGTGGACGAGCGGGCGTTGCGTCTTCTGATATGCATACAAGCTCAAGCAGCCGATCAATGCGCCGAGCAGGGTGTAAGCGATGGCAGTTAACGCTTTCATGGATACTGCGCCGGCTCAGTCCGTAATCGTGTACATCGCAGTCAGTTGCCAGGCGCTGCCGCTGGCGGCGAACGTGACGGAGGTTGCAGCAGAGACACTGGCCAAGTATGTGATCTTGATGTGCTCGCCGTCGGGTTCCACCTCGGCATCCCACGCGGCGCCGGCAACGGGCTTAAGGCTCGTGCGAGGGGCCTCATGACTTGTACGATCGTCGAAGCCACTCGATTCTGTGGTGATGACAATCCTCTCAGGCATGTTGCGGTATAGCTTGCCGGCCGCCGCACGGTTGTTTCCACAGAGGTAGGTTCGGGCGAGATCCACCAAAGCTTGTGGATTTCTGCCGTGCGCAGCTTGATGGAGCGAATACCGAAGATGCTTCCAAGGTGTGGGGCTGCAGACTGACGCGTATTCGCTGCCGTGGATGGTGTGGGAGGGGAAGGGTCGCGCCTGTGCGACTTGCGTCAGACACAGGCCAAGTAGCGTAAACAGTGTGGTCGTGCAGCGTGTCAATTTCATTCTTCCGTTGCTCCTTTCTTCTGGGCCATTCCTCGGCTGAACTGCCCGCAGCCACGAGGGTTTGCAGAGGCGGCAAAAGGCGCGCACGCTCGTCGCCACGCGAGCGGAGCGGACACCGCTCAACGATCGGCCTTGACCGTCAGGGACTGCAACCACTGCTCAAGCTGGGCTTCGCCTTCTTCATCCAATTGCCCGGAAAGCACGCCAAACCATTCGACGATCGCTTCGTCTGGCAGATTTGCCCTGAGGATGGGCAGGCTGATTTCCAAGAAGCTGGAGAAAAAGGGAATACCGCGCATGTAGAGGAAGTGCGTGTCGGTAATCCGGACATGCGCATAGACATCGCGTAGCCAAGCCAGATAGGGCAGCGCCTCCGCCATATGCCCGCTTTGCTTGAGTGCGGAGACAAACTGGGTGCGAGCGGTCACGCTGGAGAGTTCGTGCGTTTGCTCGTTGATCTCGTCAAACTTCATCAACCAGGCTTCGCCGCGATCAAGTTCGTCGCACATCACCGAGGTGGTTGCCAGTTGCAGCGCGTTGTGCGCACTAGGCTCCTGGTTGAACAGCGCCAGCCAGTAAGGGAAGGCCTCGGGGTAGCGGCGCATGTCTGAATAGGCGAGCGCGCATAGCCGGTTGGCGTCGGCATGGCGATCCACGTGAGGGGCAGCGGCAGCGATCGCCGCTTCGTGCCGTCCCTGTTGGTAGGACTGTAGAGCGGAGGCGAGTTCCGGGGCGATGTCGCCGGAGGTGTTGCCTTCGTCTTTCGCCGGTTGGGGAGCGTCGGCAGCCGTTTTAGTGGTCCTGTCTTTGGCGCTTCGCCCAAACAGTTTTTCTAGAAAACCCATGGTGTCTTGTTTCTGAGGTTGGAGGGCTGGGCAGGGCTAGAGTCTCGGCTCGCACTGATCGCTATCCCACTGTCAGATGGTGCTGCCGTCGTCGGTGGTGAACATTGGCGTCGTCTCACTTAGCTGGAAACACTGCCGTGAATTGGCTGCTACAGGCGTGAGTCAGTGGTCACCGTGCGGGTAAGCATCGCCCGCAGGGGGCTGCCATCCTCATTCGATTTCTTCGACGTAGGCTCCGTCACGCAAGAAGACACGCAGACGGGTTGGGTGACGGCCATCCCACTCGGCTTCCCCCTTTCCAAAGTCGAAACTGAAGAATCGATCAGGTTGGCCACATCGACTGATGATCTGGTGAATGGGTTGGCCGACAAATTGCATCGGATGGGAGATGACGTAGTCGATCGCATTCTCACGACGGATCCTTTCAGTCTTTACTGCGGCGTACGCGGTAAGGAACTGGCGAATCGCGTTGATCACTATTCGGCTTCCTTTCAGAATTGCGGTCCGCCCTTCATCGCCATGTTTGGAGGTGCCTTCAGCGCATCCATCGCGCTTCAGGTTTGAGCGGTCAATAGATTATGCGAGCGGGGCAGATCTGCATTTGCGTGCACTAAGACTCAGATCTCGGTACTCGACTCGTCATCGGCGCACGATTGGCTATCGTGCTTGCCGCTCACGAAGGTAGGCAGTGCTTGCGTGTGGTCGCTGTTGGCTGAGCGCTAGTTGCCAGCACTTCTGAGCGCTGCTTCCTTCTTCTGGCTCTCTTCGTCGCAATAGCGTAGGCATTCACCGGACTCTTTATTAATGGGGCTGACTGGATCGCTGAAATACTGAATGGACCAATAAAGATATGGGGTACTTATTTTTTTGAATCCCGGATATGTGATGAAATCTTGACCGTTGATTTTTATCTTTATGGCTTTGTCACAAGTTCCATCGAGAATGTACGTGTGAATTCCGAGTGGTGCTGGCTTTTGATGCGCGACGGGGTCCACGTCTCTTAACGGACAGACGTTCCCATTCCAGCTGCGCACCATGCCGTGCGGTATAAGAGCTGCGGTATACCCTGCGTTACTTTCGTCAAGCTCTCTTATTCGGTGAAAAATCTCTGCGTTCTCCCATACGGGCTTGCCTCGCGCAAATATTTGCCGCATCACATAAACATCGGAGTCATAGCGGCCGTCAGGATTTTCACTGTCATATACAATTTTCCCGTTGTGATCAAATTCTAGGAGTTCTCCGCTGGGACCGGTATATAGGGCTCGAACAGGCCAGTTTTCTGGTTTCTTCCCAAAAGCAGGAAGGCTCCTTTTTTCTATAAGGAATTTATTGAGATTCTGACTTTTTATAAGCTTAGAAGGTTTTGGTGGCACGGTGTACCAAATTCCCATTTCCTCATCGCGGTACTTGTTTGGTGTTGCCGTAGCTTTGATGCTCAGGGTGAGAAAAACGATCGCCGTAAGGAGGGTCAGTTTTTGCTGGGAATTCATGATTTATGGCTGATCTATTCCAACGGTGACGTGGACATGATGTATGTGTCCGGCATCTGTGACGATGAAGGTGGTGTTTCCGCTAAGTCCAACCTGCGCGCGAGTGAGGGGCCATGGACCGCCGAGCCACCCAAGACGCCCACTCGCACGCTCCTCGGCTAGGTATCTATGGAAGGCCTTTGAGAGCATGCGTGCGTGTTGAGCAGAAGCATTGATTGGGGGCTGAGGGTTCGCGGGGTTGTTGTTGCCTTGATTCACGTGAAGATGGATAGTTGCGGACGCGGTTTCTGTCGGTGATATGTCGACTAGGCCCGTCAAGTATTTCAGATCCAGTGCGAGAGAGTAACGATGGAGGGTCGAGCCTTGATGAGGGCGCCATGTGCTGGAAACTATTGCGTTGGATAAGCGCAGCGTAGCCATGGATTGCCACCACCAGTCGAACACGTTCGGATATGCCTTGCGAAGGCACTCACTCGCGGTCATGTGCGTATTGTCTGCAAAGCCGAGTGTCTGACGGCCTCCAGCGGTTGCACCGACTTCAAACTCGATCGTTCTTCCATCCAACTCCAGTCGCCGACCATGTTGTTCGAAAACCGTGAGTTGCTCGCCATAGATCAACTCCAGTGCGGCTCGGCTTGTGCTCGATGTGACGGCCGCATGCGATATTCCATAGCACCGGCTGACATCGCTCCACAGCTGATTGGTGATGCGGTAGTTGCCTAAGTCAAGCGGTGTTGCTGCTGAGGTATGTGCCTGGGTTAGCGTATGTGGCGTAGTGCTGGCTGCGGGGTAGAGATTTGCGGCGCGACCAAGTGTGTTGGGTAACGCTTGCCGTACCTGGAAGACTTGCGGATTTCCGGTAGCGGTAACCTCCATGTCAAACCAGGGTTGAACCTCTCTTGTGCTGTCTTGCCCGGTAGGCAATTGATGATAGGGAATCTCGAACGCTGCCCCAGCCTGGAAGGTACGTGTAGGTTCTTTTACATATGCCCGATAGCGGCCAGCGCCAGGTATGCCGAAACTGGCTCTTCCGGTTGATGCGATGACGCCAGTGCTAAGAACGGTCCAGAGGTTCCCATCCTGTGCCACCAAAATGTAGGGCAGCTTGCTTGCTACGCGCGGCTGCCCATTCTCCTCATTCATCGTGACAGTCACCCGCACCCAATACCGCTGCACCAACTGCACCGTTGTCTGCAGAATATTGTTCCCATTCGTCTCACTCTGTACCTGCTGAGCTGGGATTTGCTGTTGCTCCGTATTGTTCCCAGATGTCTCACTCTGTACCTGCTGAGCAGGGGCTTGTTGCTGCTCCGTATTGTTCCCATTCGCCTCACTCTGTGCTTGCTCAGCGGGGACTTGCTGTTGCTCCGTAGCCATGTAGTGAATCCTTAAGCTGCGCCGTGCAACGCCAGAGGCATGGGGCTGGCAGTGCTGTTTGCAGAGACGGTAACGCGCTTGCGCTGGCCGTCCTCGAGATTGAAGGCACCGATGTTCTTCCAGGAACCGTCTCCTTTTTTTACTTCAATGGAGACGCGTACCGGTGCCTTTGCGGAAACCACCCAGTTACCGTGATCGTGCGCTGCTGGTGTGTCGGGCGAGTGCAAGTGGAGCGTCGGCAGAAAACCTTGTGCATCCGTAGCGCCGGAGAAGGATTTGCTGCCGGCGGTCACACGCACAGTCAAGCCGGAGATTGCTTGGCCGAATCCGTGTTCGAAGTAGAGCTCGGCGCTACCGCCGGCGTGGTCATGATCGTGGCTAGGTTCGTCGCTTGTCATTGCTGGTGCACGTGCATATCTGTCGGGTCATCAGCAGCCACAGCCGCTTTCTTCGATGGTCTCTTCGCTGATTGTCCAGCCGCCACGGCCAATGTAGACCGTGGCATTTGCCTTGTCGCTTGTAACGACGGGGCTCTTGCCTGATTGGTCCGTAATGCCTTCGGCAAGTACCGCGCCGTCTGCACCAACGATTTTGTACGGAACGTCGGGTATGACCTTTTCGCCGTGATCGACCAGTTGCAGTTGGCCTTTGTATGGTCCCAGTTGCAAAGCGGGCAATGCCACCATTTGCGCCGGTTGTCCTCCCGGCCCAACCAGCGGATGCCCCGCCCCCTTCACCGACAACAAGCCCGACGTCTCAAACGTAACCGCATTCCCCTCGAGCCGGATCATCGAATCCCCGCCATGCAGCACGATGTTCTGCTGCGCGAGGATCTCAACGGAATCCGCAGAGGAAGTCACGGTGACAGCCTTGTCCGCCAGCACGGTCAACGCATCGGTATGCGCCTGGATCGACACCGGCCCACCTTCAGCAATCGCGCGAATGCCGTTGCGCTGCGCAAACAGGCTCACGCCCTTGGCGGCAGCGGCCGCCACGACGTTGCCGACAGCCAGGTGCCAATCCGCCTGCGCGGTGCCGTGCAGGTGGCGACCCGCATAAACCGTAGTGGTGGCCTGTGAGGCAAGCGCAATGCTCGAAGGCGACTCCGCCACCAGCAGCGGCTGCCCGAACTTGTCGACCGGCTGCTGCGAATCCTGCCCGTTGACGTTGCTGGCGTAATGCCCGTCCTGCGACGGATCGAGCGCCTTGTCGATCGGCTCAAACGCCTCATTGGCTGCCAGCGGCAAGGCGTGCTGGCTGGATGCCGCATCGGACAGACGCTGCGCGGTCTTTTGCGCGGCGGTGAGCTGCCCGCGCGCCTCATGCGCATCGAGCAGCGTGCCGCCGGCTTGCGCCCGCGCGGTGGTCGAGAGCAGCAGGCCCGCGCCCGCACGCACCACAGCCCACGCATCGGTGCGCATTTCCGCACCTGTGCCGCGCCAACTGCCACGGTCGCTGCCGGTGGCGCCATGCGAGGTCACGTAGCCGAGATTGAGCTGGCTGTTGGCGGTCGAGCTGGCCAGGCGCGTGCGCAGTTGGCCCGGATGATCGTCGACCACCCACTGGTTGTAGCCATCACCGCCCAGCCCCTGGGAGTGCCAGCCGGACAAGGCTTGCCCAAGCGGCGCATCGGCGGCCGGCCAGGGCAGGGCGTCCTGCGTGTTGTGCAACTGCATGGCGACCATCGGCCGGTCGATGTCGCCGTCAATGAAGGTGAGCAGCACTTGTGTGCCCGCGCGCGGCAGGTGGTTGCCGCCCCAGTTGGGGCCAGCACTGGAGGTAGCCACGCGCACCCAGGCGGTGACTTGCGTGCGGTCGCTGCTGCCGGGGTCGGAGAAGGCGTTGACTTCCGGCGCGCGCAGCCATGGGAAGCGCACGCGTACGCGGTGGTCGCGGTCCGTGGTGAGCGGGGCGCCATCATCGGCGATGACCACTGCAGCCTGGCCTTCCGGGGCGGTCGGGCGACGGCGATACGCGGGCACGATGGGCGCCTCAGCCGGCACGGCGACGAAACGATTGCGGTAGCTGCCGGATTCAATGGCTGTGGTACCCAGCAGGCGCGCGATGTCGGTGCCGAGGTTGTTGGCAGCCTCATGTTCGACCTGCAACGTGACGAACTCGCTGTGCTTGCTGTCGAAGTGCTGCGTGAGCTTGAAGCGTTGGCCGGCACCCAACTGGCGTACGCTGCCCTGGCCTTGGTAACGCAGGAAAGCGCCTTCGTGGGCTTGCATACGCAGCTTGGCCGCAAGGCCGGCACCTTGCGCGTCGGTAAATTGATACGGGCCGGAGGCTTCAAAGCTCTCCAGCGTGGGCAGTTCACCGCCGGTGTCGTTGGCCGTGGCTTGGCCGGAGGTGGCGGCCAGTGCTTTGTAGTCCCACGATGCCAACGTTACGGCATTGGTGCCGACACTATATGTTTGCGAGAAACGTTCGATGGCGTCTTCGCTTTCTGTGGCGTCCACGCGGTGGAAGCGGATGTCGGATTGCGCACAGGCGGGCCGCTCAGCGTCGTTGTCGAAAATTACAACGGTATGCCGCGACTGCGCATTGTCCTGCTGCTTGTCGTCGCTCTGTTGATGCTCGATGCGGAACGAGAGACCCTCTTCCGCCAGCAGGCGCATCACGAAGGCGTAGTCGGTTTCGCGATACTGGCAGCAGATCGAGCGCTTGGCGCACGGCTGGCTCGCGGCAATCTTGTAGTGCGCAACCGGGTACTCGGCAAAGACCTCTTCGATGATCTCAAGCGCCGTCTTGTTCTGGTAGACGAAGCAATCGCTACGGGTGCGTAGGCGATCGAGCCACGGCACGATGCGCAATCGATAGCGCGCCAGCCCCCCGTCACCGCCCAGCGATGCACAGTCCGCTACGTAGCCGTGCCATGCGCGCCAGCGGCCGTCAGCCTGCATCAGGCGCAGCGTGGCTTCTTGCGAGGCCAGCTTGACCGTATCCAGATGGGCAGACGGGCTCAGGCAATCGACCTGCAGCACGAACGAGGCCGAAACCGCCTCGGTCGCGGTAAAGCGCTCCACGACGAGGTTGTCGGAAGCGAGCGCCGTCTCGATGGTGATCTGGCGGGTTTGCTGCCCGAGCAGTGCGCCCAGGACAGCTTGTGGCACAGCGGCCGGCAGAGTGGACAAAGGCTTCATCGGAGCAGCGTCGCGATGGATGAGGATACGGGGTCAGCGGGCTGGCGCGGGTGTCGGCCGCGCCAGGGCGGCAATCAAGGCAGCGCTCAGGGCAACGAAATCGTCAGATGCGAGAAACGCGGCCCGAGCTTGATGACCTGCGAATAGCCCTCCAGCGTTTCGTTGGTCTTGGTACGCAGCGTGTGCGACAGCCCGAGAAATGCCAGCAGCCCGATCAGCGCGAACACGGCGCCGAAGATCCACAGCGGCGTCTCGCGTTTGAGCGTGTGCGCCACCTTGTCCGGCAGGGGCCAGTGCGGAGCAAAGGCCGCGCGCTTGCCCTTGATGGCGGAGATTTCATCGCCCAGACGTGCGGTCAAGTAAGCGAGCTTTTCCGGCCCTTCAAGGATGTACTTGCCGCGAAAGCCCAGCAGCAGACACATATGGAACACTTCGAGCGCCTGCAGGCGTGGTGCACCGTGGGCGCGCAGCTCTTCGAGCTTGACGAAGAAGGTCTCACCGGCCAGTTGTTCACCGAACAGCACGAGCTGCAGTGGGCGGCGCTCCCATGCCGTGCGGATCGAGAAGTTGGACGACAGGATGGTCTCGTCCACGGCGGCGCAGAAGGCGTACTTGGCGTCGAACACATCTTCCGCCGACACGTTCAGCCGCTTGGCACCGCGGTCGAATTCATCCAGGAAGGCGCGCACGCGAGCGAGAAAATCTTCCGCGCTGGCGGGCTGCTGGCCATTGCGCAACTGGAACAGCATGAAGAAGCCGTCATAGAGCAAGTCCAGCAGCGTGCGCGCGTGCGAGTTGGACTCACGGGCATCGGCCCCCGCATTACCGGGCGCGGGTGCCGAACCGCCAAACAGCGAAGGGGTGGTGGTAGCGCTCATGAAGTCACCGCAATCAGTTCAAGTTTGAGTTCCCGGATGCCGGCCGGGGCGTAGATGGTGATGGTCTGGGCCTGGAGCATGCGGTCGTACAGCATGCCGCGCGCTTCGATAGCGAAGTAGCACGCGCCCGGGCGCACCGGAATGGCCGGCGGCACCTGCGGGGTGTAAGTGATCGGCACGCCGGGCATGGACGAGAGCACGAGCTTTTCCACATCGTCAGGCGCGCCCAGCTTGAAGCGGGCAGGAATGGCCTCGACCAGTTCTGCCACCGGCATATCGGCCGATACCGACAGATAGAAGCTGGTCTTGTCGTCGATCTTGCCGGAGTCGATGCGGCCAAGGTGGAACGACGGGCGCGTCTCTTCCAGCGCAATTGCAAAGTAGCGCGTGGAGATGACCGTATCGAGCAGCTCGCGCACGATCGTGTCCAGCTTGGCGAACACGGGACCGGGTTGGTCATGGTCGTAGGCGGGAAGGTCGGTCAGCGTGTAGCTCTTGGTGAACGTCATCAGCGCACCGGCCAGGCGCAGCATCTCCTGGAACAGCCGCTCCGGGTGCAGATCCGGGTGGTGATACAGGTGCGAGAGCGCCGCAAAAGCCGCGTTGGCCGTGTGCAGCAGCCAGAACGAAGCGATGTCGCCCGAGCGGAATTCGATGATGTTCTTGGTCGGCTCGCGGTGGAAGCCGTATAGCGCATTGACCTTGGCCTGCAGCGCGTCAAGCAGCCGGCGCAGTCGCTGATACAGCACCGCCGATGCGTTGATCGACAGGCTCGGCGCCACGAAGCTCTCATCCAGTTCGAACCCGCCGGTGCCGGTGCGACGCACGCGCACCACGGGCAACGAGATGAACTGGTCGCGCGGCTCGGTTTCCGCCACCAGCTTGACCGACTTCTTCAGGAAGGTGATGGCGGCGGGCTCGGCCTCGGTATAGAGGTCGGCTGTCTCTTCTTCCTCGCCCACAAAGCGCGAGCCGGATGCACCCTCGACCGGCTCGCGATAGTTGCCGCCGTTTTCCTGCAGCGGGTACAGCGCGATATGGAACGTCAGTTCCGACACGCCGGCCGGAACGGCATCAAGCACCAGCGGCGGCGGCAGAGCGTCGGCCTGGGGCGCGAAGTAAAGCTCGCCATCCGGAAAGAACAGCGAAAGCTCCGTCACACGCAGCACGCCGCTGGCGAGTGCATCGGTATCAAAGCGCGCATGGCGCACGCCCCAACTGTAGGGCTGGATCACCTGCGCCATCGCATGCAGGCGCGACTCGTGGTACGCGTCCTGGCGCTGGAAATGCTGCGGGCGCAGGAACAGTCCTTCGCCCCAGAGAATCTTTGCGGAATAGCTCACGTTGGCCCTTCTAGTGCTTGTGCATTGGCTTGTCGGTTCAACCCCGGAGCTCAACTGCCGCAGATCGCAGGCGAAAGCAGGTTCAGGTCGGATTGCGGTGTGCTGCCGGCCGGTGTGGTCGGCGTGCCGGCAGTCAAGGTCATGGCGCAGGCGTGCAGGCCGATCACGATGCCGTTCTTCTCATTCTTCTCGGTGTTGAAGGCGAACTTCCAGCGCTGGGCCGCAGGGCTGCGGAACAAAGCCACAACCCCCAATGTCGTCGCCTCGCGCGAGACCTTTTCCGTGAAGTCGTAGCGCTGGCCTGGGATCAGCGTCATTTCACGAACCTGCACGAGATCGGCGCCAAGGGTTTGTTTCTCGCGTGCCGGATCGATGAAGGTGTCATACGGTGCCTGCAGGAAGCTGGTCGGGTCTTTGAGCGAATACAGGCGCACGACCAAGGCGACAGGGCGTTTGTCGTTGGCGGCATTCAGGTTGTTGCCGGCGGTGAGCTTGAGCGGCACTTCGCGCGGCGGCTTTTGGGCGTCCGGCAGGTTCGACGACTTCAGGCCCATGGCTTCCAGTGCGCCATTGGCGGCACCGGCCAGCACGCTGGCACCGGTGGAGCAGGCCGCCAGGGCCGCCACGCTTGCCCCAGCCAGTATCAGTTTGAGCACCGTCGCGACGCGGCGTTTGGGGGTGCTGCCGCAGCCCGGCAGCCTCCTTGCTGCATCGAATTTCATTGTCTTCATGCCTGATTTTTGTACCGTTTAATTCTATTGATTTGACTGGCTTCGCACCCGTTCGAATAAAAGAAATCTTAAAATATTTCGGTTTCTTAATAATTGAAAACGGCGAAATGTTTCGGTTTCTTAATAATCGTGATTTGTCGTTTGGAGGTGCTGCAAAGCCTTGAATTCAAAGGAAATGTTTCGATTTCTTAATGATCCATTTTTGGTTGTCAACTTCAACGAGCGGAGTGTACTATTTCGCGCCAGTCGAGACCAATATTTAACTCGCCAATTTCGGCGATTATGATTGGATATCGACACACCGCTTTGAACTTTTGAAGAGTCTCGCCGTGGCCAAATCCATGTCTATTTCCCGCGTTCTCCGTTCCCTTATCGTGCTGGCTGGTGCCGCTGCCCTGATCACCGGCTGCGCCACAAGCAACCCTGGCCCGCAAACGGACGAGGCATTCAAGCAGAGCATGTCGGAGGCAGAATCTGCCGCGAAGGGTGGCCAGCAGGACAAGGCCATCGACCTTTATCAGCAGATCGCCAAGGTCAACCCGACCCGCGACGAGCCTTGGGTACGCATCGCACAGATCCAGTTCGGCGCAGAAAAGTATCCGCAAGCCATCCTGGCCGCAGAGGAAGCGCTGCAGCGTGACGGTAGCGATCGCCAGGCCAAGAGCATTCTGGCTGTGAGTGGCCTGCGCGTGGCGCGCCGCTCGCTGCAAGAGCTGCGTGCCGATAGCGCGCTGGCAGGCGACGTCAAGACCGACGCACAGGTGTTGGCCAAGATGCTGCGCGACACGCTGGGCGAGCAGGTCCTCTTCCCGGGCGAGCAACAAGCTACTAAGCCGGTCGTGAAGCGCCGCCCGGTCGTGAAGCGTGCCGCTCCGGCTGCAACCGAGGCCGCCAACCATGGTGGCGCAGCCGCACCTGCCGCCACGGGTGGCGCCAGCGGTAGCGCTGATCCGTTTGGCGCGCTGCGCTAAGCGATGCGCCAGTCCAGCATCTGTGGAGGAACGTGATGGCCAAGAAAGAAAGTGTGCAGAAGCGTCTGCAGAAGGTGCGCCCGCCGCGCGTGCAACTGACGTATGACGTCGAGATTGGCGACGCGATCGAGCAGAAAGAACTGCCGTTCGTCGTGGGCGTGGTGGCTGACCTGTCGGGCCAGTCGGAAGTGCCGCAGCCCAAGCTGCGCGACCGTAAGTTCGTCAACATTGATCGCGACAACTTTGACGATGTGATGTCGGGCGTCGCGCCGCGTGCGGCTTTTCAGGTGCCCAACACGTTGACGGAAGAGGGCGGCCGCTTTGGCGTCGATCTGACGTTCCGCTCGATTGAGGACTTCAGCCCCGAGGCTGTGGTGCAGCAGGTTGAGCCGCTGCGCCAGCTGCTGGAGGCGCGTTCCAAACTGGCCGACCTGCGTAACAAGATGGCCGGTAACGACAAGCTGGAAGACCTGCTGTCCGACGTGCTGAAGAACACCGAGGCACTCGAGAAGCTCAGCGCCAAGAAGAACGGAGGCGGGGATGCTTGAGAACCAATCCGCTGCGCTCGCGCAAGGCGCCTCGACGGCCGAGGCGGTCAACCTGCTCGACTCGATCGTCGAGCAGAGCCGCGTTGCCAAGTCTGATTCTGAACACGCACGCGCCAAAGACATCATTGGCGAGCTGGTCAACCAGGTTCTGGACGGCACCGTCGTGGTGTCCGACAACCTGTCGGCCACGATCGATGCGCGTGTCGCTGAACTGGACCGCCTGATCTCGTCGCAGCTGAGCGCGGTCATGCATGCGCCGGAATTCCAGAAGCTGGAATCCACCTGGCGCGGCTTGAACTACCTGGTCAAGGAAACGCAGACCGGTACGACGATCAAGATCAAGGCGCTGAACGCGACCAAGCGCGATCTCGTGCGCGACTTCAAGACCGCTATCGAATTCGACCAGAGCGCGCTGTTCAAGAAGGTGTACGAAGAAGAATTCGGCACGTTCGGCGGTGCACCGTTCGGCGCGCTGATCGGTGATTACGAAATCACGCGCCAACCGGAAGACGTGTACTTCATCGAGCAGATGGCGCACGTGGCCGCTGCCGCGCATGCACCGTTCATTGCATCGTCGTCGCCGGAGCTGCTGGGTCTGGAATCGTTTGCTGATCTGGGCAAGCCGCGTGACCTGGCCAAGGTGTTCGACACGGTGGAGTACGCCAAGTGGAAGTCGTTCCGTGAGTCGGAAGATTCGCGTTACGTGGGTCTGACGATGCCCCGCTTCCTCGGTCGTCTGCCTTACAACCCGAAGGACGGCACCACGGTTGAAGGCTTCAACTTTGTCGAAGACGTGGACGGCACCGACCACAGCAAGTACCTGTGGTGTAACGCCGCCTGGGCCTTCGGCGCACGCCTGACGGCTGCGTTTGAAGACTTTGGCTGGTGCGCGGCCATTCGCGGTGTGGAAGGTGGTGGTCTGGTCGAAGACCTGCCGACGCACACCTTCAAGACCGACGACGGCGAAGTCGCGCTCAAGTGCCCGACCGAAATCGCCATTACCGACCGCCGCGAGAAGGAACTGAGCGACCTCGGTTTTATCCCGCTGGTCCACTGCAAGAACTCCGACTACGCCGCGTTCTTCGCTGCGCAATCGGTGCAGCGCCCTAAGAAGTACGACACCGATAGCGCCAACGCCAATGCGGTGCTGTCGGCACAGCTTCAGTACATCTTCTCGGTGTCGCGCGTGGCGCACTACCTGAAGGCGATGATGCGCGACAAGATCGGCAGCTTCGCCTCGGCCAAGAACGTTGAGACGTTCCTGAACCGCTGGATCTCGCAGTACGTGCTGCTGGATGACAACGCCACGCAAGAGCAGAAGGCGCAATTCCCGCTGCGCGAGGCGTCGATCCAGGTGTCGGAGGTGCCAGGCAAGCCTGGTACGTACCGCTCGGTGGCGTTCCTGCGCCCCCACTTCCAGCTGGACGAACTCTCGATCTCGCTGCGATTGGTGGCTGATTTGCCCAAGCCCACCAACGCATAACCCGCAATTCCTGACCGGACTGTCCCCGGGGGGGAATGTTCGGGCTTAGAGCCGCTAACAAAACCCTCCTGGCGTTGTTGCGCCGCCCGAAGTTGCCCAATCGGTACTTGAGTACTGTTCGCATCGGCGTGCTTAGCCAGGAAGTTTTTGTTAGCGGCTCTTAACTGCTCGGTTTGCAGTACCAACAACCTATCTATTGAAGAGGGTCTCTGTATGAAGGATATCTACGTCAAGTTCGACAGCCCGGCGATCAAAGGGGAGTCGCAAGACAAGGATCACAAGGATTGGATCGAGATCAACAGCTGGTCGCAAGCAGTCGTGCAGCCGCGTTCGGCCACGGCTTCGACCGCCGGCGGCCACACCGCCGAGCGTTGCGAGCACCGCGACATGGTGTTCTCGAAGGATCTGGACGTGGTCAGCCCGCTGCTGTACCAGCACGCGTCGGGCGGCACGACCTTCGGTGAAGTCACGATCGAATTCTTCCGCGCAGATGGCGAAGGCAATCGCGTGAAGTACCTCGAAGTGAAGCTGAAGAACGCCATCCTGAGCGAAGTCGATTCGCAAGTGGTGGCCCAGGGCATCCCGAGCGACACGTTCAGCCTGCGTTACGCCGCTGTGCAGTGGAAGTACACGCAGCAGAAGGGCGCTGGCGGCCAAGGCGGCAATTCGCAAGGCGCCTGGAGCCTCACGAAGAACGACAAGACGTACTCGGTTTAACGTTTGGCGTTCTGACTGCAAGCGCCGCAGCCGTACGCTGCGGCGTCTTGCATTGGCACTTTTAACGGCTGTATGAAAGGCTTCGAACCCAGCCTGCTCGACAAGCTCTTCGACGACGAGCCCCACGCGCCCATGCCCACGGCATTGCGCCAGCTCTCACTTGAAGAACTCAAGAGCACGGTCGCGCGCGACATCGAATCCCTGCTCAATACACGCATTGTGTTTGAGGAGGATGACCTGCATGGCTTGCCTGAGTGCAAGCGGTCGCTGCTCACCTATGGGCTCAACGATTTTGCCGGCCTGAGCCTCGCCAGCTTCTACGACCGCAACTACATCTGCCAGTCGCTCACCAAGGCGATCGAGCGCCACGAGCCGCGCCTGCAGCATGTGAATGTGTCGCTGGAGATCAACGAGCGGGCGACCAATGCGCTGTGCTTCGGCATCAGTGCGGTGCTGCTGGTGGGGCCTGCACGCGAGCCGGTGAGTTTTGACGCCACGCTGCAACCGTCCACGCTGCGGTATTCCGTTTCGCGCGGACGCGGCTGAGATTGCCTTCGGGCCTGAGCGCACCGATTGACAGCCTCGGGACCTGTACCGGACCGCAAGGAAGATGGAAGAGCTGCTGCCCTACTATGAACGAGAACTGGCCTTCCTGCGCCGGTACTCGCGCGACTTCGCCGAGCGGTATCCGAAGGTCGCTGGCCGGCTCGCCATGTCCGGCGACGGCTGCGACGATCCGCACGTCGAGCGGATGATCGAATCGTTCGCCTTCCTGACCGCGCGTGTCAGCAAGAAACTCGACGACGATTACCCTGAATTTACCGAAGCGCTGCTGGAGGTCTTGTACCCCCACTACCTGCGCCCGTTTCCCTCGTGTTCGGTGGCGCATTTTGATGTGCGTGGCGTGGCCGCGCAGTTGAGCGCACCCGTCACCATCCCGCGCGGCACCTTTCTGACCACGCGCATCGTACGCAAGGTGGAATGCCGCTTTCGCACGGCGTATGACGTCACCTTCGCGCCGGTGCGCGTGGCCGCGGCCACCTTCGAGCGTGCGGTGTCCGCACCGGCTGCCGTGCAATTGCCCAAGGGCGCGACCGGTTCCATTGCCATCACGCTGGAGCACGTTGGCGAGCGCGGCGGCTTCGAGTCGCTGGCGCTGGACAAGCTGCGCGTCTACATGGATGGGGAACCGTCGTTCGTGGCGGCTCTGGGCGATGCGTTGTTCCTGCATACCGCTGCTGCCTACGTAGAAGGCGATCGCCCCGGTGTGTGGAAGCGTCTGATGGGCGTGCCGCTGCTGGAAGTTGGCTTTACCGAAGATGAATCCCTGATCGATTGCCCGGCCCGCTCGCACCCGGCCTATCGGCTGCTGACTGAGCACTTCAGCTTCTCGGAGAAGTTCAACTTCTTCGACATTGATCTGGCAGCACTGCGGCGTGGACTGACACCGGGTGTGCCAGTGCGCAAGCTGGTGTTGCATCTCGTGCTGAAAGATGTACGCAGCGATTCCCACGCCGCACGCCTGCTCGAGAATCTGCAAGCGGAACATTTGCGTCTGCACTGCACGCCAGTGGTCAACCTGTTCCAGCAGAAGGCGGACCCGATCCGCATCGAGCATACGGCCAGTGCGTATCCGGTGGTAGCCGACAGCCGCCGCGCGCACGGCTTCGACATCTACTCGATCGACAAGGTGCAACTCGTGCGCGAGACGACCGCGCACGAGCAGGTGACGGAGTTCCGCCCCTTCTACTCGCTGCACCACGGCGAAGAGCCTGGCCGCGCAGGCCACTACTGGCTCGCCCGTCGCAACGAGATGGTGGCGCAGCGCAGCCCCGGCTTTGAGACCGAGATCTCGATCGTCGATACGCAGTTCGACCCGGCCAGTCCGCAGACCGATACGCTGAGCCTGTCGGTCACCTGTACCAATCGCGATCTGCCGGCCACGCTGGCATTCGGTCAGCCCGATGGTGACCTGTCGATGGAGGGCAGCTCGATTGCCCGCAACATCACCTTCCTGCGCAAGCCGACGCCTTCCATGCGGTTTGGCGGTGGGCGTGCGGCGCAGTGGCGGTTGATCTCGCTGCTGGCGCTGAACCACCTTTCGCTCGTGCAGAACGGGCTGCCGACATTGAAGGAGATGCTGCGTCTGCATGACCTGCCGCGCAGCGCGATTTCCGCTCGTCAGATCGAAGGCATTGTCGGGCTGGACTATCAACCGGCGACGCAGTGGCTCGCCGGCAAGCCCTTCGCCACCTTTGTACGTGGCCTGGAAATCCGTCTCACGCTGGATGAAGACGCCTTTGTCGGCACGGGCCTGCACCGCTTCATTCGCGTGCTGGACCACTTCTTTGGCCTGTACGTCCACATGAACAGCTTTGTACAGCTGATTGCGGTATCGCGCCGCAGCGGCAAGGAACTGGTCAAATGCGCACCCCGCAGCGGCGAATCGATCCTGGTGTGATCCGCCGGCTGCTCAAGCAGCCGCACCGGTACCAGTTTTTCCAGGCCGTGCGGCTGCTGGAGCAGCTCTTCGCACGCCGCGGCAGTCAGGCGCCGGAGCAGGCGCTTGCCACGCGGGTGAGTTTTCGCAACACGCTGTCGCTGTCGTTTCCACCCAGCGAGCTTGCCGGCATCGAGGTGGAGCGCCTCACCCCGGCCATGCTGGAAACCGACGAGGCGTTCATCGCTGCGCTGGAAGCGGGCGCGCTCGACAACCTGGCCATCACGCCCTCCTTCTTTGGCATGCTGGGCGGGCAGGGTGCCTTGCCGCTGCGCTATACCGAGATCGTTGCCGAGCGCGAATCGGTCTGGCGTGACCGTGCAGCCCGCGCGTTCTTCGACATCTTCTCGAACCGGGCAACGGCGCTGTTCTACCTGGCGTGGAAGAAGTACCGACTGCCGTTCCAGTACGAAGTCGACAACAGCAAGCACTACCTGCCGCTGCTGTTGTCATTGGCGGGCGCGGCTGACAAGACGCTGCGCAGTGATCTGAGCGGCACGCCCGGCGCGATCCACGACGAAGCGCTGGCTGGCTATGCCACGGCGATGCGTCACCGGCCTGTGTCTGCCGCGTATTTGCAGCGCGTGCTGGCGGACTACTTCCAGGCGCCCGTGCGTGTGGAGCAGTTTGTAGGCGGCTGGTATCACGTGCCTGCATCGCAGTACACGCGCCTGGGCAGCACAAGCAACGTGCTTGGCGCGACGGCGCTGGCCGGTGCACGCGTCTGGCAGCGCGACCTGCGGGTGCGCCTGTGGGTCGGCCCGCTCAAGCGCGCGCAGTACCGTAACTTCCTGCCCGGCGCGCCGGGCGCTCTGGCGCTGCGCAAGATGCTGACCATCCTGTGCGGCACCACGCTCGAATTCGAAATCAAGCTGATCCTGCGCCAGCAGGACGTGACTGGCTGCACGCTCGGTGCGCAAGACAGCGGCAGGATTGGGTGGGACACCTTCCTGTGCTCGCGCCCCGCGCAGCAAGACCGCAGCGATGCCCGCTACACACTCGCGCCGCTGCACTGAATCCAACAACCGACACCTTTTCGACCCTTCGGAGCCCTGCCGCCATGGCCATCCCACTCAAGACCCTGATCGCCAAGCTGAACGCGACCAGCCGGCAGGCTGCCGAGCGCGCCGCCTCGCTGTGCATGGCGCAAGGCAACTACGAGGTCGATCTTGAACACCTGTTCCTGGCATTGCTGGAAAACCGCCGCAGCGATTTCGCGGTTGCCGCACGTGCCAGCGGCATTGATCTGGCAGCGCTGCAGCGTGATCTGGAGGCAGAGATTGGCCGCTTCCAGAAAGGCAACACGCGCACGCCGGCGTTCTCGCCGTACCTGCCTAAGCTGTTCGAGCACGGTTGGCTGATCGCCTCGCTGGATTCCCAAATCACCCGCATCCGCTCAGGCCACCTGCTGCTGGCCCTGCTGACGGAGCCGAGCCTGTCAGCCCTGGCTGAGCGTGGCTCGCGCTTGTTTGCCAAATTCGAGGTCGATCGCCTCAAGCATGACTTTGAGCGCATGACTGCCGGTTCGGACGAGCAGGAACAAGCCGTCGATATCGCCGACGACGCAACCGCCCAGGCCGAAGATGGAAGCAAGCCCGCCGCAGCGCTGTCGTCGACGCCGGCACTCGATCAGTTCACCGTGGACCTGACGCAATCCGCGCGAGAGGGCCGCATCGACCCGGTGATCGGTCGTGACGCCGAGATCCGCCAGGTGATCGACATCCTGATGCGCCGTCGCCAGAACAACCCGATCCTGACCGGCGAGGCAGGCGTGGGCAAGACCGCCGTGGTGGAGGGTTTGGCCCTGCGCGTGGCTGCCAATGACGTGCCGCCGCCGCTGCAAGGCGTGACACTGCGCACGCTCGACATGGGTTTGCTGCAAGCGGGCGCCAGCGTGAAGGGCGAGTTCGAGAACCGCCTGAAGAACGTGATCGACGAGGTGAAGAAAAGCCCGAAGCCGATCATCCTGTTCATCGACGAGGCGCACACCATCATTGGTGCAGGTGGCCAAGCCGGCCAGAACGATGCCGCCAACCTGCTCAAACCGGCCCTGGCGCGCGGTGAGCTGCGCACCATCGCCGCCACCACATGGAGCGAATACAAGAAGTACTTCGAAAAGGATGCCGCGCTGGCCCGCCGCTTCCAGGTCGTCAAGGTGGAAGAACCGAGCGAGCCGCTGGCTGCCTCCATGTTGCGCGGCATGGCTCCGCTGATGGAGCGTCACTTTGGTGTGCGCGTGCTGGACGAGGCGATTACCGAGGCGGTCCGGTTGTCGCATCGCTACATCAGCGGGCGCCAACTGCCGGACAAGGCCGTCAGCGTGCTGGATACCGCCTGCGCCAAGGTGGCGCTGGGCCAGAGTGCCACGCCCGGCGCCATTGAAGACGACCAGAAGACGCTTGAGCGCCTGCAAGGCGAGATCAACGCGTTGGAGCGCGAGCAGAGCGTCGGTGCGGAACACGATGCACGCCTGGAGGCCCTGAACGCGCAGCGCGTCGAATTGGAGCAGCGCGTCGCCCAGAACACCGAACGCCTCGCCAAGGAACGTGAACTCGTCGCCCGCATCCTGGCCCTGCGCGAAGCCCGCGAAAGCGGCACCACACAAGCCGGAGAAGAAGACGCGCTGCCCGTGGCCGCCAACAGCAATGTCGTGTCGATGCCCAAGCGCGCCCGCACAGCCGATGAGCCGGACGAACTGGCCAAGCTGCTGGCCGAACTGCGCACGCTGCAGGGTGAAACCCCGATGGTGCCGCTGCAGGTGGATGGCCACGTGGTGTCGGAAATCGTCTCCGCCTGGACGGGCATTCCGCTCGGCCGCATGGTCAAGGACGAGCTGCGCACGGTGCTGAACCTCAAACCGCTGCTGGCTGCCCGCGTAATCGGCCAGAACCATGCGCTGGACGCTGTTGCCCAGCGCGTGCGCACCGCCACCGCCAACCTGGAAGACCCCAACAAGCCGCGCGGCGTGTTCCTCTTCGCTGGCCCGTCAGGCGTGGGCAAGACGGAGACCGCTCTGGCGCTGGCCGACATCCTCTACGGCGGCGAGCGCAAGCTCATCACCATCAACATGAGCGAGTACCAGGAGGCACACAGCGTGTCGGGCCTCAAGGGCTCGCCGCCGGGCTACGTCGGCTATGGCGAAGGCGGTGTACTGACTGAAGCCGTGCGCCGTAACCCGTACAGCGTGGTGCTGCTGGACGAGGTTGAGAAGGCCCATCCTGACGTGCTGGAGATGTTCTTCCAGGTGTTCGACAAGGGCGAGATGGACGATGCCGAAGGCCGCCCCATCGATTTCCGCAACACCATCATCATCCTGACGTCCAACGTCGGGTCATCGAACATCATGCAGGCCTGCCTGAACAAGGCAGCAGAAGAACTGCCTGACGCCGATGTCCTGGCCGAACAACTGCGCCCGACGCTCTACAAGGCGTTCAAGCCGGCATTCCTCGGACGCATGAAGGTGGTGCCGTATTACCCGATTTCCGACGACGTACTGGCCGAGATCATCACGCTCAAGCTGGGCCGCATTCGCGACCGTGTGGCCATCAACCACAAGGCCACCTTCCAGTGGGACAACGCGCTGGTGGAATCGGTGCTCGCGCGCTGCACCGAGGTGGATGCTGGCGCCCGCGCGGTCGACCACATCCTCAACGGCACGCTGCTGCCAGAGATTGCCGAATCGGTGCTCACGCGCATGGCCGAAGGCGGCGGCGTCGAGAAGATCAAGGTGGGCGTCGGTAAGAGCGGCGAGTTCAAGTACCGCATTCAATAAGCGAGCACACCATGGTCTCTCCGACCGAGCTGGCAAACCTGTTGCGCGCGGCCTTCACCCAGGCCAACCGCCTGCTGCGGCTGGAAACGCCGCTGGGGCCGAACGTGCTGTTGCCCGAACAGCTGGACGCCGCCGAACATATGGATGCTGGCGGCTTCCGGCTGGAACTGACGGCGCTGTCCGACAACGCCGACATCGATTCCACCAAGCTGCTCGGCCAGCCCGTGCGGCTCGACCTGCTGACGCAGCAAAGCCGCAGCACGCTGCGCCCATTCCACGGCCACGTCACGCGCTTCGAGCAGCTTGGTGCCAATGGTGGCCTGGTGCGCTACCGGCTGGTGATCGAGCCGTGGCTGGCCTTCCTGCGCTACCGCCGCGACAGCTTCCTGTTCCAGGACATGTCGATCATCGAGGTGATCGACAGCATTTTTGGCGACTACCAAGGGCAAGGGCGGCTGGTGCCCACATGGCGCTGGGCGTTGCGCGACAGCGCGGTCTACACGCGCCGCAGCGTCATCACGCAATACGAAGAGAGCGACTTCGATTTCGTCACGCGCCTGTTGGCCGAAGAGGGGCTGTCCTACTTCTTTGAACACGAGGCCAAGGATGGCGATGCGCTGGGTGTGCATCGTATGGTCATCGCCGATGCCAATGACGTGTTCACCGACAATGCGCAAGCCAGCATCCGCTTTGGCCGTGCGGACACCACTGCCACCGAAGACGTGATCGACCGCTGGCAAGGCACGCGCCGCTGGCAGACCAACGCGGTGTCGATCGCAAGCTGGGACTACCGCGCCAATGCCAAGCGCACGGCGCAGCTCGGGGGCCAGCAGCAGGGCAGCGATGGCCCGCAACTGACGCTGCAAGATACCGACTACCCCGGCCAATACTGGTTTGAAGACAACAACCAGGCACAGCGTGTCGCACGGCTGATGATGGAAGCGCTGGAACTGCGCGACAAGCAGTTCGATGGCGAAGGCAGCGTGCGTGCGCTGGCGACCGGCACACGCTTCAAGCTGACCGACCACTTTGATCACGATGAAGGTGACCAGCGCTTTGCCGTGCTGGCCGTGACACACAAGGCACGCAACAACTTCAACGACCGCTTCGGGCAGGTGCTGACCGAAACGCTGGGCGCGTTGAAGGATGGCGACATGCTGGGTGCGGGCAGCAACAAGGGTGCTGGCGATGACGCCACGTTCTACCGCAACCATTTCACCGTGGTGCGCGACAACGTGCCCGTGCGCCCCCAGCAGAGCGACGAACAAGGCCGCGCACTGCACCCGCGCCCGACCGTCAACGGCAGCCAGACCGCACTCGTGATCGGCGCCGATGGCCCGGTGCATACGGACCGCGATCACCGCATCAAGGTGCAATTCCACTGGCAGCGCGGTGCGCGTTCGGCCAGCCGCCAGTCACACCCGGCGGGTGATGACAACGCGCGCGCCAACGCGGGCCTGGGCGCCTGGGTGCGCGTGGCCGCGCCGGTAGCGGGCCCCAACTGGGGCGGCGTGGCGCTGCCTCGTGTCGGCCAGGAAGTGCTGGTGGAGTTCCTGCAGGGCGACATCGACCGGCCCGTGGTGGTGGGTGCCGCTTACAACGGCACCGGCCAGACCGACGCGCAATACAACCAGAACCAAGCCGGCGCAGCCGGCGCCACCGGCAACGCGCCCGCCTGGTTTGCCGGCGACAGCAAGAGCCAGGGTGCTTACGCCCACAACGCTGTGCTCTCCGGCATCAAGACGCAGGCACTGGCGGGTAGCCAAACGGGCTCATCCGGCTACAACCAGCTCGTTTTTGATGACACGGCAGGCCAGGGCCGCACGCAGCTCAGCACCACGCAGGCCGCTACCGGCCTCGTGCTTGGCCACCATAAAGAGCAGATCGACAGCGCCCGCCAGGCAGATCTTGGCCACGGCGCCGCACTCGCCACCGACGACAGCGGCAGCGTGCGCGCTGGGGCCGGTCTTCTGCTCACCGCGCACAGTGCGGGCACAAGCGCAGCACTGCAAGACAGCGAAGCCGCTGCCAGCCAGATTGAAGCGACTAGCGATCTGGCCGAATCCCTGGCTGAAGCCGCGCAGAAGCAGAAGGCTGGCCTGGCAGATGAGCCGGCCGCTAGGGAGCTGCCCGCGCTCAAGCAGTTGCGTCACACCACAGAAGTCCTTCGTCACACAGAGAGCGCCGGAGAAGGTGCCCAGGCCGTTGCCTACAGCGAGCCGCATCTGCAGATCTCCGCGCCCAAGGGCATCGTCACCACCACGCCCGTCGACGCTGTGATCGTTGCCGGCACGCAGGTCACGCTCGCCGCCAAGCAGGATGCGAACCTGGCGGTGGGGGGCAACCTGTCCGTGGCCGTGGCCGAAGGGCTGAGCCTCTATGCACATGGCAAGTCGCTCGGGCAGGCGGGGGATGCAACTCCTGGTATCGCCATGCATGCTGCCAGCGGCAAGGTCGGGTTGAGCAGCCTCAAGGGTGAGAGCCATCTGGTGGCGGAGAAGGCCGTGACCGTGGCGTCCACGCAGGCCAGCGTGACGGCGGAGGCCAAGCAGTACGTGCTCGTCAATGCCGCAGGTGCGCAGATCAAGGTGACGAACGGCACGATTGAGCTGCATGCGCCTGGGATGGTGACGTTCAAGGGGGCGGGGCATCAGTTTGTGGGGCCGGGTGGGGTGGGGGCAAACAACAACCTGACTCAGGGCAACCTGAAGGGATGTACTCCTGCTGTTGAAGGTGCTGCGCGCGAGCAGGGCGCGCTGGTGCCGCTGGGTTGAAGACGTCATGACTGATCCGCTACAAACGCAGGCCGCTGAGATCAGCCATGCCTTGCATTCGGAGGTGAACGCACGGCCGCAAGCGGATTGCATGCTGCTGATCGACACAGTGCCGCGACCGATATCGGAGGACGATGCACTGTGGGAAGGCTACTCGCAGAGTGACAATGTCCGCG